>NZ_JAWOUB010000009.1:0-168324 GCF_033339195.1 Vibrio sp. 811 | reverse complement strand
CTTTAAAATACAAAACGCCCGATGAAGTACATCGAGCGTTTTAGTTAAAAAGTGTCAACCCATATCAGGACGGGTCATTGCCACGATTTTCGTCAGAAACTACGTGATTATTCGGCCGGATTTAAAACCATCACCGAGCGTTTTGCTTGTGGACCAAAAGCTGATTTTGCATGCGCTTTCACTTCATCTAACGTCACACTCTTAGCCACTTTCTCAACGTCAAGCAACACATCGACGCCGTAATCATGCACCAAATAACGAGTATATGCCCATGATCTCTGTGCTGGGTTGTCATCCAATCCTTGCATCGCGACTGCCAGTTGTTTCGCGGCCGTATCCACTTCTTTTTGGGTAATATTTGACGCTAAACCATCAAACACTTTGCCCAGTTTACTCTCTAAAAGTGCCACGTCTTCGGGCTCAACTTGAGACTCCAAGAGCCAATCAGAGATGGGTTCGCGATCTTGTGTCATGGTGTAAATGCTCGGGCTGTAATCAAGGCTAGACTCTTCTCGCACAATATCCAAAACACGTGCATTACTAATACGTTGCAAAATATCTTCGATAACCGTGTCTCTTGCCGTACGTTGGTAATCGCTCGTATTAGTCAAACGCATTACATACAACGATGAAGGTTCATGCCCATCCGCAACCACAGTTCGCTCCGGCACTTCCGGGTTAAACGCAACGTGATAATCAATCGAACGACTCGGTTTCATTTCGATAGAGGCCACATACTTACGCAAAAGTGGTGTAATTTCTTCCGGCTCTACGTTTGCAACAATAACCATCTTAAAACCATCATTGGTTTTGAAAAGTTGCTCATGCACCGCTAGTACCTGCTCGGAAGTCACTTGTTCAACATCATCACTGGACACTATACGATGACGACTCCCCGGCAAATAAGAATTGCCGTTTGCTTTTTGAATCAGTTTTCCCATCGGTGATTCAAAAAAAGCGCCGCTCTGCTGTTTAAACTCTTGCTTCGCTGCTGCCATCTGGCGCTCGTCGACTTTAATCTCCGTCGCTAGGTTGTATAGTCCATTCAAAGCATCAGTTAGGTGCGTATTTGGCGCCGTAATTTGAGCTCCGTGACTGGTCGCATCAAGCATCGCGCCAAGCGCAATGTTGTTTTTGCGTAAGTAGCTATCTAGCTCTGAACCAGAAAATGCCCCTAACCCACTGCGTATTGCCGTTGTTGCTGCGATTTCATAAGCGGCATACAACGTCGGATCAACAGCGGCTTTACCACCTTGGCTCGCATAGTAAATATACGCTCGACCACCCGCTTTAGTATCTTTTTGGAACCACACTTCGATACCGTTTGATAACGTATAGACTTGAAAACCACCCGCTTCCTGACGCATGCTCGTGATGCTGCCTTCCTGGGTAGGCTTTAAGAATCCATCCACTTTGTCATACATCTCTAGCGGTTTTTCGCCAGTTTGAAGATAGGCACTGTTTAGAGCGGCAAATACACCGTTGAACTGCTCTGACGTTTCGCTTTTCCCCAAACCAATAAAAAAGCTTGGCTGCTGAGATAATAAAGCCGTCAATTGTGTGTTAATGCTCTCTAAATTCTCGTTGTTGATGAATTCTGCCAAACTCTGGGCGTAATTCTCTTTTGATTGGCTGACACTGTCTTGTCCAATTTGAAAAACACGTGCTTCTGCGTAACTGTTTGGCTTGCGCTGACTCCAATCTGAATCAATATTTGCAAGTTCACCTTGCCAATTTGACATAACGCTATCTAACTCGGATTGAGTCGCACCATAATCTCTTAACGACGCCAAGGTACGAATGAAAGTCTGGTGCATTTGTTCGCGGCGATCTGGTGCAAACGAAATACCTGCCGACATCATACGCTGATAGTTAGAGTAATAGGGCTCTGCATAAGCGTATTGAAAAGGTTCAGCGGCATCACTGAGTACACGGATCAAACGCTGTTGAATGAGTTGTGTTGCGACTTCATCGCGCCACACTTCATGTTGTTGCTCAATCGTCGCGCTGCCACTTAGACCACGCTCAATCACTAAATGAAGACTTGGTGATTCCATCGTGTTACTTGGCAAGATTCTGTTTTCGTTGTTCACTCGAATATCACGGCGCTTCTCTATTACCGTATCCGAGGTACTTTCCCAGTTCGAGAACTTGCTTTTGATAATCTTGGACAGTGAATCTACGTCGATATTACCAGTCACAATCAACTCGGCATTTTGTGGCTGGTACCATTTGTCGTAAAACGCCTTTAACTTACTTGAGGAAGCATTTTGAATCGCTTCGCGAGTACCAATTGGGTCATGCTCACCATACATAGTGCCTTCAATCGAGGCTTGGTAAGCATGCATAGAAAAGGACTTATCATCCGGATTGGCACGTCGCCATTCCCCGAGAATCACCCCTTTTTCTTTCTCTACTTGCTCAGGAGCAAACTCAAGTCCGTTACCGATATCTCTCATCCACTTCAGGGCATCTTCTAGCTTCGTATTATTCGCAAGGTCAAGTTGGTAAGACGTTTGCTGATAACTGGTAAAAGCGTTGATATCAGCGCCAAAGCTACCACCAGATTGCTCAAAAAGTTTGACAACGTCGTTACCGGTAAAATGCTCACTACCATTAAACGCCATATGCTCAACAAAGTGAGCGTAACCCTTTTGAGAAGATGTTTCTTGGAATGAGCCGATATTCATCACCAAACGGACCGAGACTTCTTGGTCTTCTGTTGGATAGAGATGGTATTTCATACCGTTCGATAACTGGTCCACGTGCCAGTTGGCGTCAGGTTGAATCGGCGTCGACTGTTGTATCAGAGCACACCCTGACACTAATAACGCGGGGACTAACAATATACTGCGCATAACGATTGCCCATAACAATGATTAAGCTAATCAATATATATCCGGTGCTATAACCTTCACATTTTTAATGGATTATCAGACACGCAAATGTGATAAAGATCACCATTTATTGAAATCAATTCTCATTTACAAAAATCGACAAATCCTTACTTTACAAATACATAAATAATATCGTTCCAAATCCTTTTGCTTATTTGGTGTAAAACTCAAATTCGCGACATGGAGTCAGCATTTATTTTGAGCAATAAAATATAATTATTGAACAGATTCGAATCTGACTTTCTGCTGCATATTCAACAGCGCAGAGAGCACTGATGAGAATAAAAACACAACAACTATCATTCAAAGATCTATTATTCGCTTTATGTTCAAAAATCTATCATTAAAAAACAAACTGGCAATCTCTGCCAGTGCCGCCATCATTCTAGGGGGAGTGCTGGTAGAGGGGCTGTCTTTTCGAGATTCATTAAATAGGCTCGATGTCGAAGTCGCACAGCGACTAGAAAGCACTAGCGCATCTTACAATCAATACGTAAAGGACTGGCTACTCTCTAAAGAGCGCGCACTAACTTCACTCTCTTCTGATTCAGAGAAACGTTCTCTGGTTACGCATTTGAAACAAGTCCGAGACTCTGGCGCGTTCGATAACGTTTTCCTCGCTTACCCGGACGGGTCACAAGACAACGCTAATGGGGTGGTTTTGCCACCAGGTAATAACGATCCTCGTAAGTGGGGCTGGTACACCAATGCAATCGCCAACCCATCGAAAGTCTTTATGGATAACCCGACCGTCGCAGCTGCCACGGGGGCTAACGTCGTGTCGCTCGGTAAAGCCCTGCAATTGCATGGTCAAACCGTCGTTCTGGGTGCTGACGTAGAGATCGGTGATATCCTGAACAGTCTCAACCAAGTGATCCTACCGGGTGAAGGTTATATGTTTATTGCCAATGAACAGGGCAATATTTTCACTCATAACAACGGTAAACTGCTGAATCAACCGGTTAGCAAGCTGGGCCTCAACAACAACGACATTACGTCTGCCGCACGTTCAGGTACAGAGCGTCGCGTCTCTATTAACGGCACCGAATATGTGATTTACGCGCGCCACATAGAGGGTACCAAACTCACAACGGTCACAGTGTTAGATCAAAACTCGTTGGTTGCCCCACTTTACGATGCAGTTTGGGATCAAATCATCGCAACCACTATCGTCGTCGTTATCTGTGTGGCTTTGTTTAACCTGCTATGTAACATCTTGTTCCGTCCGCTCTACAATGTTTCGAATGCGCTTGCGCAAATCGCCAACGGTAGCGGCGATCTGACTCAACGCATCAAAGTAGAAAACCGTGACGAAGTTGGTGAGCTGGCTGAAAACTTCAACCAGTTCGTTGAAAGTTTGCAGCAACTTATTGGTCACATTCGTCACCAAGCGGAAGAACTGAGCCAACAATCGGAGCTGAGCACGAATCGCGCGAATCAATCGGTTTCCGATCTGAACCATCAGCAACAAGAAATCACTATGGTGGCGACCGCTGTGACTGAAATGGCATCAGCAACGCAAGAGATTGCAGCACATGCAGAGCAGACGGCTAAAGCCGCTCAAGACTCTTCAGCAAGCACACAAAACGGTCATGAGTTGGTGATCAACTCCAAATCGTCCATCAATAATTTGTCTTCTGAAGTCAACCAAGCGAGCGTTGTCATCGGTGAGCTCAACCAGCACGCGCAAGACATCTCAACCGTGCTATCAACGATTCGAGACATCGCAGAGCAAACCAACTTACTGGCTCTGAATGCGGCGATTGAAGCGGCGCGTGCAGGTGAACAAGGTCGCGGTTTTGCCGTTGTTGCAGACGAGGTTCGCGTGCTATCACAACGCACACACACCTCAACCGAAGAGATTCGCTCGACGATCGAGACCTTGCAGCAAACCACACAACGCGCAGTGGCCATCATGGATACAAGCTCTCAGCTCGCGCAAGGTTCGGTGGAAGATGCTGATCGCGCAGCACTGGCTCTGGATGAAATCAACGCGGCCGTTGCGCTGATCAGCGATATGGCAACGCAAATCGCGACCGCCGCCGAAGAGCAAACGCACGTAACCAATGAAATCACGCAAAACGTCACGTCCATTAAAGATGTGACCGATCATTTGGTAGTTGGTGCCGAAGAATCGATGAATCAATCTGCTGAGCTGAAATCGCAAGCTGAGGATCTCAACTCGAAAGTAGCAACATTTAAACTGGCTTAAACGCCACATTAAGGACGCTCTTAAAAACAACAAACCCCGCTAGCGACTTTGTTACTAGCGGGGTTTGTTTTTATGGATCGACGTTTTTATTGCAGATAGCTTTCGAAAGACGTAAACCTACACCGCCACACACATCGGCGTGCCTGAGATTGGGTCGTTAAATACTCTCGCTTGTAAATCAAACACCGATGCCAACATACCTTCTGTCAGTACCTCTTGCGGTGTTCCCTGCGTGACTAACTGACCTTTTTCCAACACCACCAAATGATCGCAGTAACGGCACGCTTGGTTTAGATCGTGCAGCACTACGACCACTGTTTTGCCTTTGTCGTTCATCTGCCTCATGAGTTTCATCAGCTCAACTTGGTGAGAGAGATCCAAGTAAGTGGTTGGCTCATCAAGCATCACTACGTCGGTATCTTGCGCCATTACCATCGCAATCCACGCCCTTTGCCTTTGACCGCCAGACAGCGATTCAACTGGCTTGTCAGCAAACTCAATCACGCCAGTATCTTGCATTGCTTGCTCGACTAAGGTCTTGTCTTGTTGACTTAACCGGCCCCAATGAGAGAGATAAGGCGAGCGGCCATATTCGACCAGTTTTCTGACGGTAATACCTTCAGGACTGACAAGAATCTGCGGCAGCAAAGACAACGAACGCGCCAAGCGTTTATCACCGTAGCTGCTTAGTGGTTTGTCGTCATACAACACTTGGCCAGAAGCGGGTTTATTGATGCGTACCAAGGTTTTTAATAGTGTCGATTTACCGCAACCATTTGGACCAACTAGTGCGGTAATTTTACCTTGAGGAATCGACAAAGAGAGATCTGGAATGATGGTCTGTTTGCCGTACGCGACGGATAAGTTCTGCGTTCGTAACATGCTTACCAACCTCTATAACGATACAAAAGAAAAATGAAATATGGTGCGCCAATAACAGATGTCAGCACTCCCGCTGGTAGCTCAATTGGTGGCTGTAAGCCTCTCGCTAAACCATCGGCGCAAATCACCAACAAAGCGCCAAGGGTTGCAGCGGCTGGAATCAACAACTTGTGGTTGTGGCCAAACAGCAAACGCGCAAGATGCGGCGCAAGCAGGCCAACAAAGCTGATCGTGCCTGCCACAGACACACTGATACTCGCCAATAGCACGGCAGCAATCAACGCAAGAATTTGGATCTGTCTTGGTTTCGTGCCAAGTGTAGTGGCACTTTCTTCTCCCAGTCCCATAACATCTAGCCGCCAAGCCAGCCAAAACGCCAATGGTAGTAGCAGCAATAGAGCACTCCAAATAAACGGCACTTGTTGCCAATTTCGTCCCCACAAACTGCCGGTTAGCCATACCATCGCTGTGTTGATTTCGATAGGGTGCACAATCAGAAGAAAGTCGATACCGCTGGCTAAAAACGCGCTGACAGCAACGCCAATCAGCGCCAAGCGCGCAGGCGTTGGCTTCGACCAATAAGCCAACACTGCAATAAAGCCTGCGGCAAGCAAGCCTCCCGCCATAGCGACCATCGGCAACATTGCCACCGGCGCATTTGGATACAGCACCAAACAAGCGGTAGCCGCCAGTCCTGCTCCAGCGCTTATCCCCATTAAATCTGGTGAGGCAAGTGGATTACGGATGACGCCTTGCACTAAAACGCCTGACAGCCCCAACCCAGCGCCCACGCCAATGGCGAGCAACATTCTCGGCAATCGATATTGGTGAATCACAAAGTCCGAATCAGAGAAAGAAAACAGCAATGCAAAAACCTGTTGAGCCGACATGTTCGCCGCGCCAACAAACAGCGTGAGAGAAGACGCAATCAGCAACAATCCAACTAATGCAAACAGTTTGGTTTGATTCATCATGATGATTTCCTCATTGCAATCGCGATAAAGCAAGGTGTGCCCAACAGCGCAGTAATCACGCCCACTGGCGTTTCAGCCGGAAAGGCAATCGATCGTGATAAAGCATCTGACCACGTCACCAGTGCCGCGCCACACAAGGCGGAAACCGGAATGAGAATGTGATAGTTGTGACCAACAATCGGGCGTACCAAGTGCGGCACTAACAACCCGACAAAGCCAATTGGCCCTGCAATAGCTACGCTAGTACCTGCCAACTGCACAACCGCTAAACCACTGATTAATCGCGTAAGACGAATGTTACCACCTAGCCCAACAGCGACTTCGTCCCCCAACGCGAGTAAATTTAAGTTTCGCGCTAAGCCCATGGCGAGCACCAAACCTAAAGTCGCAAAAGGCCACAGTTGCTGCCACTGCTCAGAATCTACCGCAGAGAGTGAACCCGTTAACCAATGCAACACGCTGTAAGCCATGTCATCCGCCAAAATTACCGACGCACGAGTTAACCCTATCAGCAGTGCACTGATGGCAATGCCCGCTAGCACTAAACGCAATGGGTGAGAACGCGCGGAGAAAAAACCGCCCAACAACATGACCGCACCACCACTTAGTAGCGCGCCGAGTACTGCGTTGATGATTGGATTCAATTGACTAAAGAATGGTACGCCGATGGACGCCAAGGCCATAAAACAAGCCGCACCAGCATTAATGCCGAGAATGGATGGCGACGCCAAAGGGTTACGAGTTAATCCTTGCATCAGCACTCCGGATACCGCAAGCGAAGCGCCAATTAATAACCCAGCATAGGCACGAGGCGCACGCAGCGTCGCGAGGATTTGATGCAGCATATTGCCCTCATCAAACGCAAACCAATAGCTTGTCAGATCATTAACGCTCAAAGAAAAGTTGGACCAGCCAATCATTGAGGCTGCATAGCCTGAGAGCGTACACAACGCCATAGCACAGACAAACAAGCTCGCTTTCCAATGCGATTTGCTAACCGAAGACGCGCTTTCCGAGCTTATCGCCGCACTCATGAGCGCTCCAATAACGCTTCAAGATTGCGGGCAATTTCTTCCGCAGCCAACATGCCGCGATTTAACGACCACAGTTCAGGAGGAACCTCAACAAGTTGCTGTTTTTTCGCAGCAGTTAGCAACTTAAACAATGGATTTTTGCGCCACTCATCCACAATATTTGGTTGAGAGTAAAGTCCAACTAACAACCAATCAGGGTTGGTTTTTAGTAAAAGTTCGAAACTGGTTGGGATATACGCTTTTTGCTCAGATGGAGCCAGCGGGCTTTGGATGCCCAGCATACTCAAAACGCCCCCAGCGTAAGAAACCGGGCTATGCAACCACATCCCTTTGTCAGAAACCACACCAAACTGAATGGTTTCTTGTGTTGCAAAATGCTGTTTGAACTCCGCCATTGTCTGTTTGTGCTGCTCAATTCGTTGTGTCATTTTCGCTTGTTTGCCAATTGCCACGCCGATTTTGTGTGCGGATTCGAGATTTTCTTGATATGTCTCACCACGGCTTTTTAACAGCAAAGTTGGCGCAATTCGCTGCAAATCTTGATAAATCGCGCGATGACGTTCTGCATCAGCAATGATCAAATCCGGCTTGAGCACCGCAATCGCCTCTAAACTCGGTTGCGAGCGCATGCCGACCGATTGCCAAGGACCAACCTTGGCACGAACAGCAGGAATGACTCGTGTGACATCGTTGTCATCGGCGACGCCTACAGGTGAGACATCGACTGCCGCTAATGCATCGACAAACGAAAATTCTAAAACCACAATACGTTGAGGTATCGCTTCTAGCTCAAAAGTGCCTTGCTCATCTTGCACGCTGCGCGCCTGAGAAAATGCGCTAAATGACATCAAAGCTGAGCTCAACAGCATCAGCAAAACGGTTGAAAAGTGTTTGATCGTAAATTGTTTTTTATTTTTCATCTTGCTTTTTTCCAGTGCTAAGAGTTTTCCATTACCTAAGATCGGCAAAGTCGCCAAGGTAAATTGGCGACTTTTCTTTTCAAACTCGGTGAACGAAACGCTTAAAACTGATAGTTCAGATCCAGTGTGTAAGAGCGTCCCGGAGCTGGGTACCGACCAACTGGGCTTGTATCAATCCCGCGGAAGTAATACTCCTCGTCAAACAAGTTGTTCACCGCAACATTCATGCGTAACTTGCCTTTGTCGTCTTTGTATAAATCCGTCCCCAAGTTGAAGTTCCACACCATGTAAGATGGTACTTTACCCGTTGCGCCTGTTGCATCTTCGGCACTGGTGTTGGCGTTATCGGTATACGAATCACTGAAGTAGAAGCCCGATAGCGTGGTGTCCATGCCGTAAAATGCGTAAGTTGCATCCCAACCAAGCTGATGCTTAGAGGTGTAAGGCAGTTGATTACCTTTATTCGCGCCTTCTTCTTCAAGCGTAGCGTCTAGATAGTTGTAGCTTGCGCCTAAACTCAGTGCAGGTAGAACTTCAGGCACATAACGAGCAGAAAGCTCTATGCCTTGGTGAAGTGTTTTTCCGATGTTATCGAAAGTCTGCGTTGAGCTTTGCCATTGCAATTGATCTTCAAAGTCGATGCGATAAAGTGCAGCGTTAAAGCTGGTCGCATCTTGGGTGTAACGCGCGCCGACTTCGTAGTTCCAAGCCAGTTCGCTACCTTCTTCACCCAAGCCTCGGATGTAGGCAATTTGTGGCGCACGAAGTGATTTTTGCGCGTTCGCATACGTCACCCACTGATCAGTTAAGTTGTATGCCACCGTCAAACCTGGCAACCATTCCGTCACGGTGTTGTCTGCTGTTTGTTTTTTACCACGATCGGTAAACGTCATTCGAACCGACTCAACACGCAACCCAGGCGTTACCTTCAATGTATCATTGAACAAACCAATTTCGTTGCTAACGTATCCAGCAAACGCGTCCGTATCTAAATGCCAATCACGCGGAACGCTGGTTGCACCACCGGCGATTGGAGTCTGAGTGAGTTTGTAGTCGATGTCTTCGTTAACATAACGGGTACCCACGATCCAGTTTTGAGTAACGGATTTACCTTCGCCAAAGTACATCGCCATTTTTGGCTCTATACCATACACGGTAAATTCACGTGGAGAGGTACGAACGTCCGTCGCTGGCAAAGCCGGATCAGCCCAATGGCCACCCGCGCTGTTAAAGCCCCACTTGAAAAGACGCTCTGACTTATGGCCAAACGTTAGCACTTCTAGCTCGGCACTGTCGGCAAATGGCAAATCGTGGATGTACTTAACACTCCAGCGCGTCGACTTACCTTCATAATCATCGTAAGGACGTTTCGATTGGTGACGATCTTGCTCGTAATCTTGTGGCGAAAGTGCGCCCGGCATTTGCGTTTCAGCATCGTAACGTTGCAGGAATGCTTGAATCTCTTGAGTGTCACTCAGTAGCCACTGTGCTTTGGCTTGGAAGTTCTTCACGTCCGTATCGGAATGTTCACGGAAGCTTTCACCTTTTAGGAAGTTACCTTCCAACTGTAGTGCAAATGTGTCGCTTAACCAGCCGCCCGTGCGTAGGTAAAAATCATTCAGCGGCGCATCACCGCCATCAAACACGGTAAGGCGGTTACTGATTTCAGTTTGCCACGTGTGTGGAATCGGTTTGGTCACTAAGTTGATCACACCACCGACGTTGTTTGGGCCGTACTGTACTGCGGCACCACCGCGTACAATGTCAATACGATCAAGCATCGACAATGTTGCTGGGAAGATAGACTGACCAGTGTGACCATATGGCGCAAGTGTTAGCGGTACACCATCCATCAAGAACTGAGCATGACCACTACGGCTTGCTTTCAAACCACGTACGGAAATGTTAGGCAATACGCCCGTTCCGCTTTCATCCTGAACTTTAATACCCGGCACGCGCTGTAGCGCGTTATCAATCGAGCCTGCGGCGGTTTTCTCGATTTGATCGCGGGTAATGACGGTACGAGCACCTGGGTACTCTTTGACGTCTTCAATTTCAGAGTTACCAATCACACTACCAGTGACAACGACAGTTTCCATCGCGGTAGTTTGTTCTTTTTTAGCAGGAGCGGCAACCGCGCTCATGGATGTGGCAGAAGCGATTGCAATCGCAAGCACACTGTAAGTGGTAGACAAACCAGCACGTACACGCACTTTACCATCCAAATTCTGGTAAGACATTAAGATCTCCTTTGCGAGAAATTGAGCCTCGGGCAGAATACATCCCGTAGGCTCTCGGGGCTAAACATCCTCAATATGAGGAAAAAATCGGCTAACAGGCGCTAACTACGCACAAAAAGCCTAGAACTGATATCCGTAGCTGAGCATGAACTCGGCTGGTGCGCCGTAGCCAATCTGGTTTAAGCCAGACGTGCCGTTTGTTGCGCCAAGAATGTATTTCTCATCCAAAATGTTGTAAGCGTTCGCTTGGATTTTGTGACGACCAGTGGTGTACGCCGCCATCAAATCCACCGTTGTGTAATCGCCAAGTGCGACGGCTTCGTCGTTACCTGCGTAACGGTCGCCCACGTACTTCACACCACCGCCTAAACGCCAGTTGTCATCCAATTGGTAAGTGCTCCAAAGAGAGAACAAGTGGTCTGATACATCGTTAGGCTTTTTGCCTGTGGCTTTGTCTTCCGCATCTAAGTAGCTGTAACCAACAGAGATGTCCCACTGTTTGGTGATTTGGCCGCGAGCCTCTAATTCAATGCCTTGGTGACGCACTTCAATTTTATCGATCACATCGCCGTCCACGTTAGTTTGTGGTTGCTCTTGATCAATCTGGAACAGTGCCGCATTCAACATTAATGCGTTATCCAAAAGGTACGCTTTCGCACCCACCTCTTTTAAGTCGGTGTGGAAGAATTCCGCCAATTTTGGATTGATGTAGATACCAGCGTACGGTAACTGCCAAGAGCGCGCTAAACTGGCGTATACGGATGTGTCGGAATTGATGCGGTATACCAAACCAGCACGGTAGCTGACTTTGTCATCATCCAATTTTTCCTTATCTGAGCCCGCTTTTTGTTGTTCGAGTTCCATCGAGTCGTAACGCACGTTACCGATCAAAGAAAGGTCACCCCACGTATAGACGTCTTGCACATACAAACCTGTCGTGGTGGTGGTATTGTCACGAAATGGCTTAAAGCCCGGATCAGGCGTTGGACCAACGACTGGGTCGTAGATATTTTGCGGAGGAAGCGTTTTGTCACTTGCCAACGTTAGGTCGATATCGATCTGGTTGAAATCTGCACCCACCATCAATTGATTGTCCCTGGTTTCCCAAACCAACTCAGATTGTAAAGTGGTCGTAGTACGTGGATCGTAACCAAAGTTGTTGACGGTTTGAGACACTTCATTACCCGTCACTTTGCCCTGACGCGTGCCTTTTTGCTCAAGTTCGATATGGTTGAACGCCGCTCGGTTGTTCCATACCCATTGATCATTCAGACGCCATTCGTAATCCACCGCAATACGGAGACTGTCTGACTCCTGATAGTCGTTTGTGCCGCCAAAGTAAGTGCTTACTGGCAAATCAACTGGCTTGCCATTTTTTGATGGCACACCACGATACGGCACTAGTTCTTGATGGGCGTATTCCACGTCAATATCAATGGTGTGACCTTCCGCTGGTAACACACGAATGGTCGGTGCAATGAAGAAATCGTTTGAATCAACATGATCAACGTACGAGTCGGCTTGACGGTATTCCAAGTTAATACGCCCGTTGACCTTATCTGTAAACGCCATTGAGCTGTCGACCTGACCAACATACTGGTTGTTGCTGCCTACACTACCGTTTACGTGAGTAAAATTCTCACCGTTAGCGCGTTTCGTCACCAAGTTGATGATGCCCCCAGCCGAACCACGGCCATACAAAGCACCCGCAGGGCCTTTCACAATTTCAACGCGTTCAACGTTCGCTAAGCTGCGGTAAGACTGCAACGTACCGTCATCTCGCAAGCCATCACGGTACATATCGTTGAGTGAATCAAAACCACGTATCATGAACTGATCGCGGCTGCCTTCGCCCAAGGTGTTATTGACCCCGGCTACCCCATCTAGCGCATCCACTAAGCGCACCGCGCCTCGGTCTTGCATTTCTGTTTTCGTTACTACGGATACCGCTTGTGGCACATCAAGCCATTCCACATCGGTTTTGGTGCCTGATTGAGGCATGTGTTCAGCATAACCTTCGTACTGATGCCCGAAGACTTGAATCGTTTCAGTTGCTGATGAGGTTGAGTTCGTCTCTTCTGAAGCCACTGCGCTTGGTGCTACTAGTGAAGAACCAATCGCGACCGCCAAGGGGGTCAGGGTCAATAATTTATTCATTCCATAATTCCGTTTAGTTGTTATAAAGCCAACGGATGGAAATAAGAACAAATATTATTTCTATTTGCAATATTAATTTTATGCTCTATATTTATTTACCCTAAAAACACAACTAACAACAAAAAAAACCAAACATCATAACAATAAATACTAAAACTTCTGCCCTCCGTCTCGCGAGAGGCACATTGGAAGACGACCGTGAGCGACTTTATCAACGTTAGAAGAAAATGTTAGAAAATTAGGAAAGCTCATGAAATCTACGATGATTATCGTAAGTCATGTCGTTAACGATGCAGTCACTCACGGCTTCGTGCCTGCAGCTAAAGCGATGGACCTTCACGTCGTTCTTATCACCGACCATAAGCTCAGCCATTTAGAGCTGGCGAGTCGTGATAGTCACTTTAATCCGGATACCATTCTAGAATGTGATGTCTTCAACCCATTAGAACTCATCGAAACCATCACGGAGCATGAATTAAAGCCAGACGCTATTTTTAGCAATAGTGATCACTTACAAACTTCCACCGCCATCTGCGCGCAATTTTTTGGCCTCCCATCCAAAGATTGGTCTGTCACGTTAAAGGCCAAAAACAAACACTTAACTCGACAAGTGTTAAATGAAAAAGCCCTACCCAACACACAAAGCTGTTTGCTGCACCGCCATTCGAATGCGGCATTAGGCATGGCCTTCCCTGTCGTAGCAAAACCCAAAGAAGGCGTGGCAAGTTTAGATGTACAGCGCTGTGACTCCCAAAGCGAGCTCGATGCTTACTGCGAGGCGTTTTGGCAAAAGCACCCAAACGCCGCCATTCTGGTGGAGCAGTTTCTTCAAGGACCGTTGGTTACGCTCGAAACTTTAGGAGACGGTAACCAACTTATCGCCGTGGGCGGTTTTGATGTGTCGCTCTCTGAGCCGCCTTACTTTATCGAAACCGCCGCAGACTGGAACGGACCAAACGGCATTGCTCACCGAGAAGCTTGCTTGGCTCAACTGAAAGCGTTCGGCGTTGGTTTTGGAGTTTGCCACAGCGAATTTATCATCACGGAAAACGGCCCAGTTCTGGTGGAAATCAACTACCGCAGTATTGGAGATGGCCGCGAATTCTTGCTCAACAATCTCGCTCACTTCGGCTGGTTTAGCACGATTTTGGGTCTGCATCTGGGTCGAAGATTGGACGGCGATTACCAAATTCACGGGTCAGCGCACGTGCACTACGTAGTTGCAGAACACTGTGGTGTGATTGACGGAGGTTCGACGTCGTTCATCCAACACGATGACGATATCATCACCCAGCAACAGGTACTAAAAACCGCTGGAGAACACTTCCAACAGAGTTATTCCAATAAGGATTATCTCGCCCGAATTTCGATTGTCTCACCATCAGGGCGAAACCTCGACCAAGCGCTGCAGAACGCGCTTAGCAATTTCGATCTCGCTCCGACTCGTGAGGTGGCAGCATGAATGACAACGCTTTGTATCTAACGCAACGATTGATCGACACTTGCTTGCGCGAAGACATGTTTGGCATTTTGTCGAAGGCCAAGTTCAGTAGCGACGCGCCAAAAGGGGTAATTGTTCCTCAAGACGAGCAAGTCTGGCTGATATTTGCCAACTCTGATTTCACGTTGTATTTACCCGTTGCGCCAACGTATTACATGCAGCACTGGCGCTACGGTCACTCCAATGACGAAACACCACAAGGTTGGTGGGTGGAGAAAAATGGCCAAGTCGAGCATCAACAGCATTACAAAGAGTGGATTGCGCTACTAACGACACTGGCGCACGAGAGCTCTCACGAGTTGCTGGCGGGATACCTTCAAGAACTGGAATGTGCAGAGAAACACAAAGCGCTGTGTGACCAAGCGTTTCATCATCACGCAGACCACATTTCTCAACCAATATCCGAGCTTGGTTCTTGGCATAAAAAGCTGCTGCTAGCCGACCAGATCGCTTCTTACCTTGACCATCCGTACTATCCAACTGCGCGGGCGAAGTTTGGTCTGAGCGATGAAGACCTTGCTAAGTACGCGCCCGAGTTCGCACAAAGCTTTGCTCTGCATTGGATTGCGATTGAAAAATCACTGGTGACATTAACCAGCGGACAACCTGATTGCTGGCCAACCATGGAGCAAGTGGGGCTTCCTGCTGATTTTGCACTGAGCCACGTTCTGTTCCCTGCACATCCGCTCACCCTGCGATCTTTAGAAGCCTTACCCGAAGGTGTGATAGAAGCGCCTTTAACGTATCTAGACGTGACGCCGACGCTTTCCGTTCGTACTGTGGTCGTCAACGAGGCACCGCACATTCACATCAAGGTTCCGCTGATCATGCGATCGCTAGGCACGAAAAATATTCGCTTAATCAAGCCTTCAACACTGTATGACGGCCACTGGTTTGAACGCCTACTCAGCCACCTTGAACAAACGGACGCCGATTTAAACAGTCGCTTGTTCCATTGCAACGAAAAACACGGTGGACACATCGGCGAGGATAAAACCTTCGCGTACATCGTACGTGAGTACCCACTTACTCATTGCGAAGACAAAGCGTTAGTTCCGGTTGCAGCACTAGCAAGCCCAATGCCTGACGACCGCTTGTTCTTAGAACATTTGGCAGAACATTACTATCAACAAGATACGCTGGCGTGGTTCCAAGATTACGTCGATCTATTATGCCAAGTGCACCTCACCTTGTGGCTTCGTTATGGCATCGCATTGGAGTCCAACCAGCAAAACGCCATCATTGCATTTGATCAACAGGGCAAAATGACGCTCGCGATGAAAGACAACGACGCGGCGCGAATTTGGCCAGAGCGCTTCCACGTTGCAACAGAGCATGCTGCCCAAAAACACGGCGCAAAACTACTTCCAGTGGATTGCGATGAACTGCTCGATCAACGCATCAAAGTCGACAATGAATTGGCGCTCGGTCAGATGTTTACCACCATCACATTACAACTGGATATCGCAGCGATTGTAGAAGCCATGGCAGCGAAGGGCATTGCCTCTTCAGCATCGCTTTACGCCATCGTGGCCAAAAGCATTGCAGAGCAACTCAACCGACTAGAAAGCGGAGGGTTAGAGACAAAACTGGCACGCGAGTTACTGCAAGAAGCACCTGATTTGTACGCCAAATACTTGTTGAGCTCTGGCAGTTTGCTCTCGAAAGAAGCCTCCGGCGCGAGTGACATCAATAAGTTCTATGGTTTGTCGGCTCCGAACTTCTTGCTGCTTTCTAGCAAAGAAGCGCAACGCGCCTACTTAGAAGCCATCAAAAAAAGCGTACGTTAAACGATTATGACCAAACTCATCTACAGCGTGTTGTTGTGCCACTTTATCGCTGCGTTTGCCGCGTTAGGTATGCCGCTATTTCTACCCGTCGTGTTGCCAACGTTAGGCGCAAGCATTGATGCAGACTGGGCAGGGGTATTGTTTATCCTACCCACGTTTTGTACTGCGTTGGCGGCGCGATTTTGGGGCAACTTTGCTGATCGCTACGGTCGCCGCCGCTCACTCTTGCGCGCGCAACTTGGCCTTGCAGCAGGGTTTGCGCTGTGCGGCTTTGCAGACAACCTCGCCATGTTTGTGTTTGGTCTTATTGTTCAAGGAACCTTTGGCGGCACCATGGCCGCCTCGAACAGCTACTTATCTAGTCAAATTAAAGAAGCCAAAACACTCGGCAAGTCACTCAATAAAACCCAGCTATCTGCTCGCTTGGCGCTGATCGTTGCGCCTATTGGGCTCGGCTGGAGCTTGTCAGAGACCAACCCGCTCAACGCGTACCTTTGGTTATGCGTTTTGCCTTTGATTGCTATGGGCATCACGCTAACACTGCCAGTGGATAAACCCGCCGACCAAAACCTCGAAAAGCCAAACTCAGAACCTCAGCAAGAAAAACCGGTTGCACAGAAAAACGCAATGCATGCCATTCGTTGGATCTTCTTTGCTCAGTTCGGGTTTGCGTTTTCTATGGTGGTGACCTTTCCTTATTTCTCGCCGTTTGTGCAGCAATATGGCATCACTCACCACGCATGGATCGGTTTTTTGTACGCACTGCCGCATGGTGTCTATCTGTTGCTGGCAGGCAAAATCCACGTGTTGTCAGATGGGCTGAATCGCCATCAACCGCTGCGCACGTTGTGGCTTGGGTTTGCATTGCTTGCCGTGAGCTCTGCCTTGCATTTGATTGCATCCGAAACCGCACTCATTGCTGCGAGAATTATCTTCGGCATCGCGATGGTGTGTTGTTATCACGGATTGCATCAGCATCTTGCGAGCAATCTGGATCGCAAACTCAGTGGCAAAGTATTTTCTCGCTTTGATGCCATGTCCAAATGGGGGGGCGTGGCAGCGGGATTTTGCGCTTCTTTCATTTCTAGCTTGGGGCTACTTGAGGTTCCTTTCCTACTTTCTGCGATAGTCAGCGTAATCACCTTGATCGCGCTGGTTCTCCATTCAAAATTTGGAAATCAACATGTTACAAACTCAATCCTCTCAGACTAGCGAGTTGCGCGCGCATGATGTGCAGCTCAATCGGGAGAAGGCCCAACTCAACACGATAATGGGTGTTCTTAATTGTTACTTACGTGAATTTGCGCTACCGAATCAACAAGTGGAATGGCACTACCAATCGACATCGCTACCCCAAACGTTAAAACGCAACTATTCCGCCAAGCAGCGGGTAGCCGTTCATCTTTCTCAACAAAATGGCGTGCTGGTTTTGCCGATTCACTACGCGAGCAAACTGGGCAAAATCAAATTGGCAGAACTGCCGTGGGCGAAAATGCCGGGATCTGGTTGGGCGAAATTGGATGCCACGCAAACTCTTACGCTTTTGCTTAACTATCTCAAGCAGGTGTTGGCGATCCCGTTTAACCATGAGCTGATCGAACAACTAGAAAATAGCGTGCTGGTTACCGAGCAGTTTCTCAACGTCGCGCCCAAATCGCATCACAACGAGTTTATCGCTTCGGAACAGTCTCTGATTTGGGGGCATACTTTCCATCCGACCCCGAAAAGTCGTTCGGGCGTCACCATGGATGATCTCTTGGCGTTTTCTCCAGAAGTCGGCGCGCAAGTCCCGTTGTACTGGTTTGAAGTGGATACGTCCTTACTTGATGTGCTGAGTTCCGACGGAGAAGCTAACCCTGCTCAGCACATGCTACAACAGCTCGCGCCACAACACGCCACCAGCAATGGGAAGACCCTCTACCCTTGCCATCCTTGGGAAAGCTACACCATTTTGAGCAACCCAAGCGTGAAGCGTGCCATTGAACAAGGCAAGATCACGCCACTGGGTTTAGGTGGTGAAAAGATGCAGCCGACCTCTTCAGTTCGTACCCTCTACCACCCAGATATGGATTGGTTTGCGAAATTCTCCATCAACGTACGATTAACCAATTGCGTGCGCAAAAACGCGTGGTACGAACTCGACAGCGCCGTGCAGCTCACGTCGATTCTTAAACCAATTCGAGAAAACGAACAGCTGCACAACCCCGTATTTAAAGTGATGACAGAGCCATACGCCACCACATTGAATCTAGAAAGTGTCGCTGAGCGTAATTGGGATGACAACACCAAAGCGCGCGAATCGTTTGGGATTTTGTATCGCGAAAATTTCTCGTTGAGCGAAGTCGATATCTTAAAACCAACCCTCGCTGGCGCTCTGTTTGCTTACGACAAAAACGGCAACAGTTGCATTGCTCAACGCCTTAAAAACAAAGCGCGTACAACGCAAAATCGCTATTCCGACATCGCGACACTGTGGTTTGAACGCTATTTGCATTGCCTAATTCCAGGTGTGTTTAACTACTACTTCAAACACGGGGTGGCGTTTGAGCCGCATTTGCAAAACACCTTGATTGGCTTTGAACAAGAGATGCCGTGTTGTGTTTGGATTCGTGATTTGGAAGGCACTAAATTACTGCCGGAGTTCTGGCCAGCAGAAACATTAACTGACTTGTCTGAACGCGCACGACAATCGGTTTACTACAGTCGCGAACAAGGCTGGAATCGCATCGGATACTGCACCTTTATCAACAACATCAGCGAAGCGATTTTCTTCATCGCAGAAGGTGATGAGCCACTAGAGCAAACGCTGTGGAATGCGGTGCAAAGTGCCATTGTGCATTGGCAATCAGTGAATGGAAAACAGCCGGAACTAGAAACGTTGCTAAATGGCGGTCACTTCCCAAGCAAAAATAATTTCACCACGCGTTTGATGCAAAAAGCCGATAAGGAGTCGGGCTATACCCAAGTCGCCGCGCCTTGGCAGCAACACGAAAAAGGAGCGCAACATGTCTAATTCACTCTCTCTACCGACACGCGTTAGCCAGCAAGTTCACACGCTCGCACAGCAGCAAAATCAACCCTTGTGCGCGTACGTGTATGACCTAAACGCCTTAGAAGAACACATCAAACAACTGCGTCACGTTTTGCCGAAAAATGTCGAGCTATTTTACGCAGCCAAAGCCAATCCATCAGGCCCTGTTCTCAAAACGCTCGCGCCGTATGTCGATGGTTTTGAAGCGGCATCTGGCGGGGAACTGGCACACCTCCACCAGCAACAACTCGATAAGCCATTGATCTTCGGTGGCCCAGGAAAAATGCCAAGTGAATTGCAACAAGCGATTGAGCTTGATGTTGATGCAATTCATGTCGAAAGCCTCACCGAGCTACAACGCATTGGAGCACTAACCGAGCGCCTCAACCGCCCTGCTTCGATCTTTTTGCGTATGAACATTAATATCGGCGACATCACGCTCAGCAAGTTGGCGATGGGCGGCAAGCCGACCCCTTTTGGTTTTGACGAGTCCGAGCTGAGCAATACTTTGATGTTGCTGCGCGATTTCCCGCAAGTGTCACTCAAAGGATTCCATTTTCACTTGATGTCGCATCAGCTCGATGTTGAACGTCACTTAGCGTTAATGCAGCGCTATTTCCAAGTCGTGAAAGCGTGGCAACAAGAGTTTGAACTCGGTGAGCTGATGATCAACTTGGGTGGAGGCATGGGGATTAACTACCAAAACCCTGAGCAACACTTTCCGTGGATGGAGTTTTGCGACAAGTTGGAATTCCTCATCGCCAAAGAGCAAGTGCAAGATTGGACACTGCGTTTTGAATGCGGACGGTTCATCACGGCGGCATGCGGTTATTACGTGATGGAAGTGCTCGATATTAAGCAAAATCTTGGCGAAAACTTTGTCATCGCACGCGGGGGAACTCACCACTTCCGCACGCCAGCAGCGCAGAGTCATGACCATCCATTCGTCATCCTGAAAAGCGAGCAACACCATGAGATTTCTCACCCAATTCAGCATGCACAAGCGACCTTTGTCGGCCAGCTTTGTACGCCCAAAGATGTGCTGGCACGCAATCAACACGTCGCCCACGTCGATATTGGTGATTATGTTGTGTTTACCTTAGCGGGCGCCTATGCGTGGAACATCTCCCATCAAAACTTCTTGATGCATGAACCGCCGATCTTCCACTATTTCTAAACGGCATACTTCGCTTCATTCAAGCCCCAATCATTGGGGCTTTTTTATTCCACTCGGCACAAATTCATTGCCATTAACCGCTTTGCGAAATAGCAATAATGCGTTTTATCAGCTCGTCGGGTTCCATCTTGGGATTGCGGTAAAAACGGAAGATTTCCGAGTTTATCGCTTGCTGGGCAACCGGATTGACCGCCATCGAATCAATCATACTCGGCACAGCGAGGTTGTGTTTAACGCCGTAGTGAAAGTCTTGATATGACTGGATCTGACACGGATTAAAATCGCTGATGTCGATATCAGTGCGTACCGGAATCGAGCCTTTTACCTTATTGAACTTAGCTTGAAACTCGACGTCTGCCAGCGCGCTTGCGGTTTGCTGAGCCGCCTCGGCAGAAAACGACTTGCTCGACATAAACACCAAACTGTCCATGTTGTAGAGGAATACACCATCGCTGTCAGGCGTTGGGTAACAGCCGACCTCTTGCGGAACCGAGACTTGATTGGCGAGCAGCTCACCCAAAATCCAATCACCGCCGATTTGAAACAGCGCTTGACCGTCGGCTAACGCTTGGGTAGCGGTATCCCACTTACTGTCGGGTAATTGGTTGTCGATCAACAAACTGAGGCGACGAAATTGCGTCAACGCTTGGCGCAGGGTGTCGCTGTCGATGCTGTCGCGTTCTAGTTTGACCATCGCATTGGTGTAGAACTCAACGCTGCCAGTGGAGATCACTAAGTTCTCGAAAAGTTGGGCGACTTGCCACGGCTGCTCACCGACCGCGATCGGTACAATGCCATTTTGCTTCGCAAGCTCCATGGCGGCGAACATCTCTTGCCAGTTTTTCGGCGCGGATAGATTCAGTTGTTTAAGCAGCTTGTGGTTGACCCACAGCCAGTTCAAACGGTGCAGCGTAAGTGGCAGGGCGATGTAGCCGTTTTGTGTTTTGTTGATTTCAATAGATAGCGGGTAGAGCACCTCGTCCCAGCGCTGCTCATCGGCAACTGCGTTGACGTTGTGCAAAATACCGATGGCATCCCATGCTTTAATACTTGGCCCTTCGATTTGCGCGAAGCTTGGTGGATTGCCCGCCAGCGCGCGAGCTTGCAGTACCGTCATCGCACTGTCTCCACCACCGCCTAACACCGGGCTTTGCAGCAGCTCTATATCGTGCTGTTTTAGCTGAGCTTTAAGTGTTTGCAGCGCTTGCTGCTCGCCGTCAGAAGTCCACCAATGTAAAAACTCTACCCCTTGTGGCGACTCAGCGCGAGCGACGCAAGGGGCGAGCAACAGTGGGAACAAGAATGCCAGTTTGTTCATAGTCAGTCTCTCGGGAAAGTCAGTGTGGCGCAGAGGCCGCCAAACTGAGAATGGCTCAGCAACAAGTTGCCGCCATGAGCCTTTGCAATACTCTGTGAAATGGTTAACCCCAGCCCGCTGCCTTCTTTATCGTTGCTAGCGCGGAAGTATGGCTGGCAGAGCTTTTCAAGTAATAAATCGTCAACACCGTCACCGTGATCTTCAATTTCAATCTGGATCGACTCTGGGCTTTCACTCAGCGTAATGTCCGCTTGATGGCCGTATTTGAGCGCGTTATCGACCAGATTCTGAATGCAGCGCTTAATCGCTAACGGTTTACCAGCAAAGTGGGTGCGGATTTCACCGTGGATGCGAATTGTGTCCGGCGCATCGGCGATATTGGAGGAAATGTGCTGAATCAGTTGGGTGAAATTGATCGGCTCGATTTCCTCGTGGATATCGGTCTCTTTAATGCATTGCAATGCGCCTTTGACCATCAAATCTAGGTCGTTACTCAGGCGGATAAAGCGTTCTCGGTCGGCGTCGTCATCCAGCATTTCCGCCCGCAGTTTTAGGCAGGCTATTGGCGTTTTCAGATCGTGGGAGATGGCGCTGAACAGCATCTCGCGGTCTTTAATGTGGCTGTCGATGCGTCGATTCATTTTGTTAAACGCACGGACCGCCGCTTTCAGCTCGTTACTGCCTCGCTCAGAGACTTCGGGCACGTCTAATCGGCTCGACATCAGGGTTGCGGCTTTTGCCAGCTCTCGAATTGGTTGAATTTCTTTGCGAACGATAAACCAGGTACACAGCAACAGCATTAGCGCGGACACCAATAGCGTCAGCCATTGGCGCAGCTCAAAATAGTTAGTCTCTAGGTTGATGTAAGGCGCGGGTAGCACCGCCGCGAGATAAAACCATTCGTTCTGTGCGACTTCGACCTGCATCACCAGAATAGGCGGATTGAGGTCACCAAACGAAAGCGAATAATGCGCCCACAATAGCGGCAGTTCGTCGATAGGTAGCTCGTTGTTGAACACTTTGAGTTTGTCGCGCTGGGTGAATTCCACCTCGATATTAGGAATGCCGCTCAGCTCGCTTTCTAATACTTCACGAACTTGGTTGATGACCAACGTTTTGCGCTCGCTCTCTGGCAGCGGGTCGACGTCAATCTGGTGATTGTTGAGTGAGACGAAAAAGCGCGTACCACCTATGTTGCGTAGCTGATTGAGCACCAAGTGGCGATATTCAGAAGGGAGGGTTTGAAAGAAAGCAATGGTGGAAGAAGCGCTCAATGCTAAGCTTTTGACTGTGGTGGTCAGGCCCTCTTTATCGCGTTCGCTGGCGTGTTGATACCAGATAATCCCGGATAATACCTGCGCCAGAATGATCACCAGCAACAGGAACACACTGGTGCGAACGACCAGTGATCCCGTCCAGCGCTTAATTCTCATAATGCACGTCCGTGGTCAGCATGTAGCCTTTGTTGCGCACCGTTAGGATCAGCGAACGGTCTTTATCTTCAAGGTGATGACGCAAGCGGCTGATCTGCACGTCGATGCCGCGTTCAAACGGGTCGGCATCACGTCCCCAGATCTCGCGCGCAATGTCATCGCGAGACAATATTGATTGCGCGTGGTTGACGAACAAACCGAGCAGCGACAAATCCGCGCCACTCAGTTGCTTAACTTCGCGGCTGGCGACGTGGGTCAGTTGCCGGGTTACGGTATCTAATAACCAATCGTCAAAACGCACTTTACGCGTCAGTTTGCTATTGGCGGTCGATTGGCTGCGTCTCAGAATCGTTTTGATGCGCGCGAGCAGTTCACGCGGACTGAATGATTTGGTGATGTAGTCGTCAGCGCCCATTTCTAGCCCTGCGACTCGGTCGGCTTCTTCAGTGACGGCGGTCAGCATGATGATCGGGATATCGGAATTTTTGCGCAGTTTCTGGCACAGGGTAAAGCCGTCTTCACCGGGCATCATAATATCGAGGATGATTAAATCAGGATGGTGATCGTTGAGCAGTTGCCACATCACGCCGCCGTTTTCCGCGCAAAGCACTTCAAACCCTGCGCGACCAAGGTAATCTGACAATGCTTCGCGAAGGTCGAGGTTGTCATCGACGACCAGTATCTGCTTGTTTTCCATCCTACTTTCCCTGTGTCCGTCCCTGTGCCTGCCCCTGAGTTTGGCGCTGGCCAATATGATGCATTCTTAAACGCACATTCACAATCGAGCCGATTACAATTTTCACTTCTCGGTGTAAGAGATTTGTAAGCGGTCACTTACAAACTGATTGCCTTTTGTAACCTTAGGCGCCGCCTTGCTCGCTATGATCATCCTGACCTTACGTGAAACAACATGACCTGAAGGAATCAGGTCCTACAACACTGGCATTCGTCAGGAGGAAACCATGTTTGCAAGTATATTTGGACAACTACAAAAAATAGGGCGGTCGTTGATGCTGCCTGTGGCGGTGTTACCAGTGGCCGGCTTGATGCTGGGTATTGGTAACGCGGGCTTTGCGTTTATTCCAGACGCGGTCAACAAAGTGATGCTCGCCGCCGGTGAAGGCGTGTTCGGCAACATGCAGTTGATGTTTGCGGTCGGTGTGGCGCTCGGGTTATCAAAAGGCAATGACGGTGCCGCTGCGCTCGCTGGCTTAGTTGGCCTAATTATTATGAACGCATCGCTCGGTATCGTGACTGGTCTGCGCGGCCTAGAAACTGACGCCACCATCATGGGCGTTGAGACGCTACAAACCGGGGTGTTTGGCGGCATCTTTATCGGTGCGGTCGCGGCAATCATGTACAACCGCTTCTACAACATCAAACTGCCGGAATATTTGGGCTTCTTCGCGGGTAAGCGATTTGTGCCCATTGTCACCGGTTTATCGGCGATCGTCGTTGGTGCGATTCTCGCGTTTGCATGGCCACCTGTCGGACAACTTCTTGATGCATTCTCTCATTGGGCAGCGTACCAAAACCCTGTACTTGCGTGGGCGGTTTACGGCGCGGGCGAACGTTCTTTACTCCCGGTTGGTTTGCACCACATCTGGAATGCGCCGTTCTTCTTTGAAGTCGGCAGCTATGTAGACCCAGAAACAGGCAAAGAGTTTACCGGTGAGCTCACTCGCTTCTTCGCAGGCGATAAAACCGCAGGTTATCTGTCTGGTGGCTTTATGTACTCCATGTGGGCGCTACCCGCAGCGGCACTGGCGATTTACCACTGCGCGTCTCCAGAGCGTAAGAAAATCGTCGGCGGTTTGATGATGTCTGCGGCGTTGACCTCTTGGTTGACTGGTATCACAGAGCCAATCGAATTTACCTTCTTATTCGTCGCGCCAGTGCTGTACGTGATCCATATTTTCCTCACCGGTATTGCGTTTGCGATCACCGCATTTTTGGAAATCAAACACAGTACGGACTTTGCGCACGGCGCGATCCAGTTCTTCCTTTACTACCCAATGTCGACCAACGCGTGGATGTTCATCATCATCGGTCCAATCTGGGCGACGTTGTACTATGGCTTGTTCCGCTTCCTAATTGTGAAGTTGGATCTGAAAACGCCGGGCCGTGAAACCGACATTGCAGAAGTGAAGATTGCCGGACAACCTGATGAAATTGCTGTGGATGTAGTAGCTGCATTGGGCGGCAAAGCCAATATCAAGTCAGTCGATGCGTGTATCACTCGTCTACGTGTCTCGGTGAAAGACATCGCTAACGTTGATGTTGCTAAGCTAAAAGCACTTGGCGCGCGAGATGTGTTAGTGATTGGCGACAGTTTACAAGCGATTTTCGGTACGCAGTCTGACTCAATTAAGTCAGAAGTGCACAGCGTACTCGCTGCCTCCTGATCTTATTTACCCCCAGTTTAGGTAAGATTTGCCAACCTCCTTGTGAGGTTGGCTTTTTCGTTTTCGGAGTAAAAAAAGCGAAGCCAATAACCAGCCCTACTTCGCCGCCGCGTTGGTTAAATTGCCCAGCACCCCGCTGATTTTGTTCAATACCTCGTCACAGCCTTCAATATGATGGCGCTGCTTTAAATACATAGGATCGTTATAAGCTAACCACGTTTTGCCTTCAGCATCTTCATACACCAACACTTTTTGGGGTAAATCGAGCGCCACTTCCTGCGCACAGATCATCAGTGGCGTGCCCACTTTAGGGTTTCCAAACACGATAACTTCGGTTGGTCGCAACGTCATATCGACTTTCGTGGCATTCTCTTGATGGTTAATGCGCGCAAAGACGTTCAACCCTTTTTCTTGCGCGATAGCGACAAATTTATCCGCCGTATCTTTTGCTGAATGCGTGCTCGCAACGGTTACCACACCCTCACCAGCCAACGCACTCAATGACGTCAACGCCACGACCAACCCGATGATTACTTTTTTCATTTGTCGTCCCTTCCTCTCTCTGAGTCGAAAACTAGATATAGAAAAACCAAGTGTAGGAAAACTATAGAAGTCAGATCCCACTATCGCGAATTGCACTCTACCCACTCAAGAGTCGACCGTGTAACACGGATTAATTGATTCAGATTAATAAAGCATTAACTAGCCGAGCATCAAAAGCGTGAAATACGTAACATTTGCAGCCTATTTTAGTAAGAAAGAGAAAAGTAGTGACACGCGATCAATTTGAGTTATTAGCACCCGGTGGTGATTTAGATTCCATCAAAGCCGCCATTGCCGCTGGCGCCGATGCAATTTACTGTGGGCTCGACCGCTTCAATGCTCGTAACCGAGCGACCAACCTCACCTTAGATAACTTAAATGGCGTGTTAACGTTAGCCCATCAGCACAGCTGTAAGATTTTCCTAACGTTGAATGTGCTGATTTTAGAAAGTGAAATTCCAGCGATTGTTCGCTTACTCAGCCAACTGAACACCACCAAAATCGATGGCGTGATCGTGCAAGATCTCGGTCTGGCCTACATTCTCAAACATCACTTTCCCGATTTGGATGTGCACGCTTCAACACAACTGAACACGCATAACGAAGGCCAGATCCTCTTTCTCAACCAGCTCACCGCAAGCCGAGTAAATCTATCTCGCGAACTTAACATCAATGAGATCAAACATCTGGCGCAATTTGGTCGCGAGCACAACGTAATGATGGAAGTGTTTGTCCACGGCTCATACTGCATCGGATTCTCCGGAATTTGCTATATCAGTTCCGCTCGCAATGGTGCATCAGGTAACCGTGGACGCTGCAGCCAACCTTGTCGCGAACAGTACGAAACGACCAAAACGGGCAACAACTACCCACTCAATATGAAAGACAACTCCGCCTTTGGGGACTTGAAAGCGCTTGCCGATGCTGGCGTGTATTCATTAAAAGTGGAAGGGCGAATCAAGAAATCGCACTACGTCTATACAGTGGTCGACAATTGGCGTCAGCAAATCGATCGCTTGTGCGAGGGTTTGGAACTCTCTGAAGACACCACCGAGTTATACACGGTGTTCAACCGCGATTTCTCTAACGCATTTTTGCAAGGTGATTTCGGCAAGGCGATGTACATCGACAACCCGCGCGACCACGCTGTAAAGCATTTTTCGAAGGTTTATCAATGCCAGTCTGCTGATGATGTGCAAGCGGTGAAAAAGAAACTGTACGATGACAAAACCGCGATCATTGAGAAAGTGGCAGAGCAAACCAAGTCGTTCGATGTCACTTCAACACAAGTATCCGGCAACAGCTTGAAAGGGTCGATTGATGTGCCAACTCTGCCAGCGTTACCTCAACCAGAACCTCGCCAAGGTGCGCCAAAATTATCGGTTCTGATCTCGTCAGCACAAGAAGCCATGCTGTGCGAATACCGCGACATTGATGTTTACTATCAGTTGCCAATGGGATTGTCTGGTGAACTGAGCGCGATGATTGAATTGTTCCAAGCCAACCCAATGCTCAAACCTTGGTTCCCTGCCATTTTGATTGGCGAAGACTACCAAGCCGCGCGCGTATTTTTGGAAACCATCCAACCTGAGTTGTCGATCACCAACAACTCAGGCGTCAGCATGATCGCAAAAGAGCTCGGCTTAGGCTGGGTGGCAGGCCTACAAATGAACACGGTGAACTCATACGCGTTTAAATGCCTTCAAGACGAGTTCGCAGCAAGTGGCGCGTTTGTTTCTAACGAGCTGAATATGAAGCAGATACGCCATATCAAGCGTCCGAAAAACATGCGCAGCTTCTACAGCATTTATCATCCAAATACCCTACTCACGAGCCGCCAATGTTTGTTCCAACAAACCGAAGGATGCCGTAAGGTGAAGGTCAACAAAGGTTGTTTGAAACGCTGTGATAAACGCACGTCTATCATCAACTTAAAAGACAATCCTTACGTGGTACAAAAACAAAAAGGCAGCCACAATTCAATCTACAGCGAGCACAACGTATTGAACCTGCAAGTGCTGCACGATCTGCCGCAATTGTTTACCGATGTGTTGATCGATCTGCGTGATATCCAGACCGAAACGAAAGTCTCAGCAAGCAAACCTGAGTTGATTGACGCGTTCTTAGCTCTACTTGAAGATCACAGTGAACAAGCCGTCCAAACGCTGAATGCCATGATTCAACCAACAGCCAACGCGCAGTATTTAAAGGGGTTATAGGGGAACAAAACTAGGTTCTACAACTTTTGCTAAGGGCCAAACAAATAGGGGGAACTCTCAGGATTGCTTTGCCTGAGCGCCTCAATGCCAAGATGAGAAAAATACCAATGAAGAGTACAAGTACCATCTTGGGACATCAGTGTATACGCTCCGGAGTTGAGCCATATCTTCTCTCCGACAGACACACCAACACCATCAATAAAGCAACGGTTCAAGCGATCACTCTCAAGCACGTACCAACCCGAGCGCAGTAAATCGCCTCGAACACTAGATTGTGTTTTTAACCCAAGAGCCAGAATAAACGGAGCAATAGATACATAGTGTTGCCGAAGAGCATCACGGTCCTCCTCTAATAACCAATCAGGAATTCGATAACTTTCGACGATGAGTATCGGCTTTACTGCACGAATTTCCTGCCAAACGTCATACTGACCCCGATAGTAGTTGTTTATCTTGATGGCAGATGTTCGCCAATGATAAGTCGATGGACGAAAAAGACCTATTCCTTCATAGGCAAAGACCGCCTCGTCAACTTGCGTGTGCCTTTCTATGAATGTGTGTAGTGCGATTTGGTGCTGATTATTATGCTGTACCGGATAGTGGATGATACGAGCAATCACAATCAAGAATAGTACGATACAAGTGGCAACCGTTCCTTTCGACCACTCCCGAGTAGATGAAACAACGTACTGGATTGAAAACGCAACAAATATCGCAAGCAAAGGGTAAAGTGTGACCAAGTTATATGCGTGATAGTGGGGGTTAGCCAAAACCGACAACACAGCTAATATAACCAAAGCTATCAAAAACTGAGTTTGCTTAAACGACAGTACTTTCCACTTACCGACACATATTCCCACTCCTATGAGAGCAAACAGCCAATAAACAATATCATGTAAAAAGTACTGTATCAGTACATCAACCTTCAGAGAGTTTGCATCACTAACATGCGATGTCGAATACAGAAATAAATCAAACGTCGTGTACAAAAACAGTTCAAGTGAAGAGATTCCAACGGTCGCAACAAACAAAGCTACGCAAGAGATAATGCCTAACAAAAGCGCACTGACATCCAAGACAAAGTCACGTACGGAGCGCTTTTGAATTAGCCGAATAAGCCCGAAGAGCCCAATCACTACGCCAATCAAAATCGCCTTAAATTTAAAGAGTATCGCAAGCCCGAATAATAACCCCACCCAAAACAATTTATGAGCATCACTTCCTGGGCACACATACAACACAATGATTATTTGTAACCAAAGAAAAAGAATAACGAGGTCAGGACGAAGGTCAATGCCACGCATCACCATCGCAGAAGAGGCAAAGAGCAATAACAACGTAGTGAGTGCAATATTGACTGTAAATATTTGGCGAAGAAGCACATAGACTTGCCAACCTATCGCCAACAAAAACAAAACAAAAAACGAACGAAAAACGTAAATAAGCTCGAATCGTTCGCCAAAGAAAAAGTAAACTGGCGTCATCCAATCAAAAAGCAAAGTATAGCTATCAACATTGAAGTCAAGATTCGGCCGTTTCCCAACGCTCATTAACCATGTGGTATAAAGCGCCATGTAATCATCATTAACGAGCGCGAGATTGAATATGATGTAAACATAAAAACCGAATAACAGACTTAAGTTAATCCCAAGTAGCCATCTAACTCTTGCTTCACTCATCGCTTCTTAAGTATCCAAACTTGTTTCGTTTTGAGCAAACTCGGCCAAATTGACTCAAGCCATATCAACGGGCGCATTAAAATGCCTGGAATAAAGTTATAGACAAAGCTAGGAAAGAGCAGAATCACTTGAGAGTCTATAACCTCGAAACCGTGTGCATCTGCCAGCTTGTAAATACTAGATGTGCTATTGGTGTAAACATCTCCTCCTAGCTGTTCCGAAAAAAGTCGGGTCCAAGTTCGCGGAGACCACCTTAGGCTATCAAAAATAAGATATCCTTCTGGTGCAATTAACCGTTCAAACTCTGCAAACAACCGATCTTGATCATCGCAATGAAACAGAAAACGACTAGATAATACTACTGAAAACTGCTGCTCCGGATATGTCGTTGAATAGATGTCTTGTTTAGAAAAATGTGTTTTTTGGAGCAAAGGGTTCTCGTAACAAACTGCGAGCATCTCATCAGAGTAATCTGCCGCATAAACCTGTTGAAAGCCAGACGCCGTAATAGTTGGAAGCATTCTTCCCGTGCCACAGGGTACATCTAGAATTGACTCTCGCAAGGAGCAGATATTAAGAAACTGTGAAAACAAAGACACTTCAGACTGATGTACAAATTGTCCACCAACATTTGAAAAACGTAGATCTTCATACTTTTTCACCGTTTCAGAATCACTGTAGAAATCTTGTTTTTCTTGCCGATTCGTTTTCATAAGTCACCTCTTTTCAGCGCTGAAACAAATGAGCTTGATTAAAGACGATGCGTTTCATTAATAGATATACAATTGGGAAACGAATCAACACGACCAAAATCTGCGAAATGAGAACATGAATGCCTACAATACTTTTAAAGATATAAAGCAGTAAAACACTCAAGAACAATGATCCTGCCGTTATGGTGATGAATTTAAAAAAGCTTCTTACATTTGCACAAACAGAAAACGTATATCTTGAGTTCATGATGTAACTAAAGGCAGAACCCACTAAAAAAGACAAAACAGAAGATGTCAAATAATAGACATCAAAATAAATAAGCACACAAAAAACGAGGTAACTGACCAGAGTATTCATGATACCCACTGAACCAAACTTAACTATCTTCATCGCTACTCTTTATATTCCTTGTGTAACGAATAATGTAATCGGGTCGGTCTTGACCTTGCTCGAAAATTCGCCCGACATAAGAACCGATTAAGGCAATAAAGAACAATAAAATCCCTGAGAAAAAGACTTGGAAAAAGATGATTGATGTCCAACCATCGACAGTTGTGCCAAAAACGAACTTACTTACTAGTGCTTTGGTGAGATATAACAAGCCAAGTGACCACATCAATGTTGAGATAACAAACATCAGTTGAATAGGAAAGCGGGAAAAATTAAGTACCGCGTCTGACGCTAAAGCAAACATCTTAGTAAGTGAATACTTCGTTTCTCCTGCATGTCTACCATCACGTTCATATTGAATAATGGTTTGATTAAATCCGATAATGGCAAAAATACCCCTCAAGTATTTGTGTTTCTCTCGGTAACATGAAATGGCCTCTCTAACTGGCTTCGTAAATGCTCGAAAATCACCGCAATCTTCAATTAAATTAGCGGGAGAAGTAAGGGATAAAAAGCGGTAAAACAATTTTGCACTAATTAGCTTAAAAGCGGTTTCATTTCGTCTCGACAAGCGTTGGGCATGGACGATATCAAAGCCTTTATCGATCTCTTCCAAGAACTGTGTAATAACTTCTGGGGGATCTTGAAGATCAATATCAATGGTAATATTAATATCTCCAGTTGCAGCTTCGATTCCAGCAAACAAAGCGGTTTGCTGCCCAACATTCGCAGCAAGATGCACGATCACTAATCGTTCATCCGCCATAGCCAGCTTGTCTAAAATTACTGCACTTTTATCAACACTAGAATCATTAACTACAACAAACTCAAACAAATACTGATCGTATTGCTTAGCAATTTCGCACAAACGCGAGTAATACTCCTCGATGACAGACTCTTCATTAAAACACGGAGCGATAAAGCTAATTTTATCCATACTCCCTCCTACCCAAGGCCGAGTGTTCGCGCATAGCCAGACACAAAACTTTCTAACGTAAAACGAATTTTAAACTGCTCTATTTGATTTCTAGACATCTGGTCAAGTTGACCTAACTTAAAACCGTTCTCTATCGCACTTGCACTCGCTTCTAAATCATCCAGATCAATTTCAATGGCATTAGAACCAAATTGAATGACATCCGATAATTGCTCGAAATCAGGAATCGCAATCGGTAATCCGCAAGATACCGCCTCCACGATTAGGTTAGGTGTTAGGCTCGTTCCGACACATGTCCTTAGTGGTAAAATCAACAAATCTGCACTCGCCATCTCAACTGAAATATCAATGCTCTCTTTAAATTCTATTTGGTGATGTAGCTCATGTTTAGAAACAAGTTTCTCTATATTTGCTTGGTCGCCGAAGCCACTGAGACAGAGCGTTAGATCAAAATCGATACATTCTCGCTTCTTTAGTATTGCAGCCAATTCAATTAAAGCGTCAACGCCTTTTGATGGCTTAGAATGCCCGATATAAAGTAAAGACATTCTTTGTGTCTTCTCTGCAGGGTTAGGTCGCGAAAAGTGCTCAGAAAAAACCCCATTTTGAATGAAATAGACTGGCAAATGAGACAGAGAAGATAACTGAAATTTCTGGTAGTTACTGTGCACAATCGCTTGACAAAAATTGTCTAACAAACTCTTGTATAAAGGCGCACTGATAAACGAATTAAATAGAAGTAAATGTAAATACTTAAACCAATTCCGAAAAAAATAATGCTTGTTATTACGGACCTCGTCTAAGGTCAAATATGACTGCCAAATGGATAAAGTCGTCTGCTTTTGATATCGAGATTTTAAAAAGAAAAAAACCACCAATAGTTCTACAGGCGTAGCAATGTGTAGGTTAACCTTCGCACTGTTGGTTTTCTCGAGCAGCCTGTTGAGCTCTCTACATAAGTAAATTAGATTCATCAGCCCCTCAAACAGAGATTCATATCGACTCTCATTACGAAAGGTATGTTGTTCAACCTTAATATGAGAACGAAACTCAGTCGGAGAAACAGTGACAACATGATGTCCATTCTCAGTTAAGCACTGCGCTAAATTGACGAAGTTTTTACTCATTGCTTCTTTTTGATCACTTCGAAATCTAGCGATAGCTAAGATCATAAGTTCCATTTGTTTTCCTAATACTTATCGCACCTAATAACCATAGTATAAACAACGAGAACCTGAGAAACTGTTTACTAGTAAGAGAATCAAAATGATAAAAAGATAATGATTGAATTAGTTTTAAAAGGGCTCACCGAAAGAGCAAAAGGAGATAGATAAAAATCAGGGCTTTATTGCAGTTCGGTCCATTAAAACCAGTCACAATCCTTGAACACTCGCCTTGCACTGACTACAATGACGCACTTTTTTTAATGACTTCAAGGTCAAACAAAATGACAGATACAGCTAAACCAGCTCTACCAGATCGCCTAGCGGGTAACCCACGTAGCCCATTCTTCATCAAAGAATGCTTCGAGCACCAAATCGGTATTCGTATCAACGGCCAAGAGCGTACTGACGTAGAAGAATACTGCATCAGCGAAGGTTGGGTAAAAATTGCTTCTCCTAAAGCAAAAGACCGTTTCGGTAACCCAATGCTAATCAAGCTTAAAGGCGAAGTTGAAGCGTACTACGTGTAAGCTGACCACGCTGAATATATTTGAAAGCTCGAGTTTGACTCGGGCTTTTTTAATGCCTGTCATATCCCTTCCTCATTTAATCTCTTCCCTCTTCTTTTCAGTACAAAGTAGGGTCTGTTTATCTTTCGAGATTAAGTTTTGTTCGAGATAAAATCGTTTTAGGCGAGGCAAGGAGTGTGTAGCCTAGCATTCTAAGTAAATACTCCTTAACAAAGCATAGAACGATTTTAGCCGAACCCTTTGGACAGCGTTTGTTGGTCATTTCTACTGCGTTATCAGCTTTTTTATGTAGGCTAACTACACATCAAAGCTTCTGCCTTGCACAAATACCCAACAATTCGCTGCAAAAATCAGCTCGAAAGGTCAACAGACCCTAAACTCGATGTAAATCGCTGTTTTTATCTGATTGTTGTCTAAAGTTTCTAAAGAACGAACAGCAATAGCGATTGCCAAAAGAAACGACACCTTTTGAATACAGGGAGAGGAAATGGAAAGCCCACTTGTCACACTCAAACACGCCAGCAAAAGCTTTGTCGATGGCAAAGAGACACATCGCGTGTTGGAAGGCGTCGACTTTACGTTGAACACAGGAGCGAGCGTTGCGCTGACGGGTGCAAGTGGTAGCGGCAAAAGTACCTTACTCAATGTCATCGCTGGCTTTGAGCCGCTTTCCGATGGTGAGTTGTGGTTAGATGGCGATAACACGGCGGCTTGGAAAGACCCACAATGGAGCCGATTTCGACATAAAAAACTCGGTGTTATCTTTCAGCAATTTAATCTATTAACGCCACTCAACGTGCAGCAAAACATCGCCTTCCCTCTGCATTTGAATCAACAAAAATGGAACGACTGGTGCGATTATTTGGTCGAGACTCTAGGCATCAGCCAACTGCTCGACAGGCATGTTTCTGCCCTTTCCGGTGGCCAACAACAACGAGTCGCTATTGCGCGCGCATTGGCACACAAACCTAAACTGCTACTTGCTGATGAACCCACAGGAAACCTTGACCAAAAAGCAGGGTTAGAAGTGATGAAACTGCTCAGTGAAATCACCACCCAAGGCAATACCGCCGTGCTCTTGGTGACCCACAGCCATGAATGCGCTGAATTTATGAAAGCACGGCTGCGATTGGATAACAGTCAGCTACAGAACAGCCATCAAGTAAACAAACATGAGCTTCACCATGAAGCAAACTAAGCCATCAAACACCAGATTCACTCATACTCGACTCGCCCTGAATCTGTTTGCAGCGCACTATCGGCAGGCGCCACTGCAAGCCGCCGCAATTCTGATCGGTATCGTGCTGGCCGTGACCTTGTTTGTTGCGGTGCAAGCCATCAACCTCAATGCCAAGCGCAGTTATGCTGAGTCTACCGAGCAGCTCAGCGCACAAGCTCAGAACTTAATTATTCCACCAGCAGGGCAAAACTACCTGCCTGAATCGCTCTACTTCACCCTTAGACAAAACGGACTCAGTGCAGCGCTACCTGTAATCGAAGGGCGAGTGAGAGACGAACAAGGTCGACGCTGGTCAGTACAAGGTAGCGAGTTGATTGCCGCTATCTCTTCACGTTCTCGCTATTCATCAGATAGTGAACAGAACGTCTCTTTGTTCGATAGTGCTTTACCTTTGCCTGAGCTTTTAGCCGGCAAGCCAATCGTGATGATGAGCCAATCTCAACATCAAAACTTAGGAGAGGTAGAAACCCTAACTCTGGACGACATTCCAACCCAAGTGGTGGTGCTACCTGACGAATGGCAGTTAGGTAGCCGAATGTTGATGGACATTGGCTTTGCCCAGCAACTGCTCAATAAACAAGGACAGCTCAGTTACATTGCGGTTTTCCATTCGGGTGATAAAGGGAATAAAGACACGCAAGCAAATTGGCAGAACCTTATTGGTGAGCAAGGACAATGGATTGCCAATAATCAAAGTACCGACCTTGGTTCGCTGACCGACAGCTTTCACCTCAATCTCACCGCAATGAGCTTACTTGCGTTTTTAGTCGGGCTGTTCATCGCTTACAACGGCGTAAAGTACAGCTTGCTTAAACGCAATCGGCTGTTAGTGCAAATTCAACAAGCGGGTGTTGCGCCGAGCATTGTGTTCTCTGCGCTGTTAGTTGAACTCACTATTCTCGTTACCATCGGCGCTTCCCTCGGTTTTGTATTGGGCACGCAGCTTAGCCACTGGTTACATCCGACCGTGGCACTGACTCTAGAACAACTTTATGGCGCGACACTGCTGCCCGGCACTTGGCAGTGGCAATGGTGGGCGCAAGCCCTGCTACTCACGTTAACCGCAACCCTATTGGCATGTTGGCAGCACTTTAAACAGCGAGTGCGCCAGCCGCTTTCCTCTCATGGCGGATTTTATCAAGCGCCGGAAGCCTCTAACGAAAACCAATTGTTCGTGATAGGTGCTGCGTTGACGACTCTCGCACTCGCAGGGTTATGGCTGAGTGAGCATCACCGCTTCACCATGGCGTGGCTCGGCGTGCTTGTAGTGTCGATTCCTTTGTACCTACCCAAAACACTCAGCGTCTTAGCCAATTGGTGCGAAAAGCGCACCACTTCCGGTTTGATGCAGTATCTGTTTGCTGAGCTGCGCGAGCTGATTTCTCCGCTTTCTCTCGCCATGATGGCACTACTACTCGCCGTTACAGCCAATATGGGCATGAACACGCTAGTTGGTAGCTTTGAATCCACCCTAAAACAGTGGTTAGAACAAAGGCTACACGCCGACATTTACGTTAGCCCCGCACAGGGTGAAATCGCTAATGTGGAGCGCGCGTTAGGGCAGTTCGACAAAGTTGAGACCGTCTACAAGCAATACTACGTCGAAGATAACCTGCAAGGATTACCCATTTTACTCGGCACCAAAGACAAAGACACCTTAGAACAAACCATGGTGTTCAAATCGCATTTGGAGAACTTCTGGTCACGCTTTTACCAAGGTGAGTTGGTCGCTATCAGTGAACCAACCGCGGTCAAACTGGGTTTATCTCTGGGTAGCGAGCTCACGCTTGATGCCGTTCCAAATAAGAACCTACTTGTGGGTGCGGTATTCCATGATTACGGCTCACCTAACGGTGAAGTCTTATTAGCACCAAAGTTATGGCAAGAGAGTGGCTTTACCGACCTGCCAACAAGCCTTGGCATTAAAGTCTCAGGGGACCCACAAATCGTATACGACCAACTGCGCGAGCAATTGAATCTGCATCCGAGTCAACTCTACGACCAGGCGCAAATCAAATCCATCGCGTTGGATATTTTCTCGCAGACCTTCGCCATTACACGCGCACTCAACGGCGTGACGTTGATGGTCGCGGTGATTGGTTTGTTCAGTGCTTGTTTTATGTTGCTCGACGCGCGCAAAGCCGCCATTGCAAGGCTGTATGCACTTGGCGTCAGCCGTCGTAAATTAATGACCATGGTGGTCGGACAGATCGTCGCTTTGGTCAGTTTTACCCTTGTTATCGCCCTACCTTTAGGAGCCATGGTGGGTTACGTGCTGACAGACATCGTCACCTTACGCGCTTTTGGTTGGAGCTTAAATTATCTGTGGAATTGGAGTGATGCGCTCAGTATTGCGGCGATCACCATCTTGGTGGCAGTGATCGCAACCTTGATTCCGCTGTGGCGATTGGTCAGCAAGCCTGTCGTATCCAGTTTGCAAAGCGAGGTGTTGTGATGGTTCGATTAGCAAGCACACTTACTCTATTCATGAGCAGTCTGTTCCTGTTCGGTTGTGAAGATCCCCAACAACAAAATATGGGCACGTTGCTGGGCAGTGGAGATATGCAAAGCGAGAGCAACCTATTCACACCCGTAGAAAAAGGGGTTGAACTCACCTTTCCTACCGATCATCAAGCACACCCGGATTTTCGTCATGAATGGTGGTACTTAACCGCTAACTTAATCGATGCAAACGGCAACCCACTTGGCGTCCAGTGGACACAATTTCGCTTTGCTGCTGCGCCGCCAAAGGACGAAGATGACGTGAAGAAAACCGAGTGGCAAGCTCAACAAATCTACATGGCGCACAGCGCAGTCACGACCGCGGACAAACACTACGCCGATGAAAAATGGTCCCGCGATCAAGCGTCCTTAGCTGGCGTTGATGACTCTCCATTTCGTGTTTACCTCGATGATTGGCAGTGGACGTCTTCAACCAACGACCTCTTCCCTGCAACATTGAAGGCGAACTCCGAACAGTTTGGCTATTCGCTGACGCTTACCAGCAGCGCACCTTATCAAAAGCAAGGCGAGCAAGGTTACAGCACCAAAAGTGCCGATGGACAGGTGGCTTCGTATTACTACAGCCAACCATTTATTGATGTTTCCGGTGAAGTCACTATCGACGGCGAAATCCATCAAGTGTCGGGCAAAGGTTGGATAGATCGAGAGTGGAGCTCGCAATTCTTACTCGACTCACAACAAGGCTGGGACTGGTTTGCCCTAAGGTTGAGTGACGACACCAGCTTGGTGGTGTTCCAATTGCGAGATTCCAAAACCAGACAAGCCAGTTACTCCAGCGCAAGGCTGATGCAGCAAGATGGTTCTGGCATTGCTATCCCACAGAAAGACATTCAGCTAGAGGCGACTAAGCAAACAGAAATCCAAGGGCGAAAGTATCCAACCCAGTGGCAAGTGTCGATTCCTAAGCAGCAAATCGAGCTTACGGTTTCTGCACTCAACCCGAACGCGAAAATGCCGCTTTCAGTGCCTTATTGGGAAGGCCCTGTGCGCATTAAGGACTCTCATTCTGGGACAGGTTATATGGAACTAACGGGGTATTGAAAAGTTGAGTGATTACCCCAATTATTCAGCTAGTACAAACACAGGTAACCGAGTGATACACTGCACCTCAGTGTCATCCAATGAATGATTGAAAGGAAATATGATGAACCCAATTATCGCCTTGCTGAAAGAGAACAATATCAGCGACGAACAAATCAACGAGATTTTTCAGACTCTGACGCAAAACCCTCTAGCGGCAATGGCAACAATCAGCCAACTAGGTTTGCCACAAGACAAGCTACAAATGCTGATGGCGCAAGTGATGCAAAACCCTGCGCTAATCAAAGAAGCCGTAGACGAGTTGGGATTGGATTTCTCAAAGGTTGAAGAAGCAAAAGAGAAGCTTCAAAGCCAAAACCAAGGCAACTAAGTCTTAGCCATTTAGCGCTGAATATAGAAAAGGCCGTTAACCCGAGCATGTGGGTTAACGGCCTTTTTTGTTCGCTACTTTTTGTCAGCTAATTATTAGCGATTTAAAGACGCGAATTGTTCTGCGGTCATACCGTAGTAAAGCTTGTCGTCAAAGCCTTGCTCTAGTTTGTAGTAGTCTTTCTGACGGCCTTCTTGAGTAAAACCGTTTTTCTCTAACGTCTTGTAAGAGCCAGCATTAAAAGCGTAGCAATCCGCACTGACTTTATGGGCGTTTAGCTCAGTAAATCCAATCTCGGTCATCATTTGGCAAGCGCGAGTCGCAACGCCTTTACCCCATGCACAAGTTGGTAATTGATAACCTAATTCGTAGTTGCCAGTTAAGAACATCACTGCGGTCACTGCACACATTCCCATGTACTGGCCTTGTTGGTCACGAATCACGAACGTTGGGCTATCTGGCCAAACACTGTCTTTAATCGCTTGTGCCGTATTTTCAATAATAGGGCCAAAGAAACCCTCATATAGGCTGTTGTCAGCAGGTGCGAAGAACAGATACTGATTGACCTTATCATCGTTCAACATCTCGATAATATCTTGTAGATCAGAGCCTTGAATCAGTTGGATAGTCAACGATTCGTTAAATGGGATGGCTTCGCCTTGTTTTAGTTTTTGATATGACATGTGTTACCTCGTTATCTGCTGAAAATAGTAGCTCAGCGGATAAGAGAAAAATTGGATTTTTGCGACAACTTTCGGGCTGATTAGCAATGAATTACGACTCAAAGTCGCCATAGATATCGATGGTTAAGTCGCGCTTTTTCAAGTATTTGCTCGGCGTTTTTCTTAGCTGCTGTTTGAGGGTACGAATCAAATGCGATTGGTCACTGAAACCAAATTGCTGTGAGAAGCTCGCCCAATCAATCGCTTCTTGTTGCTTGTAGAGAGTCAAAATCATCTGCTCCAGACGTGCCATTTGTTGATACTGCTTAACGCTCAACCCCACCACTTGCTTGAAACTGCGCTCAAGCGTTCTTCGAGAACAGGCGCACTGTTTGGCTATCTCATCAATATCCATCGCTAGTTCAGGTGAGCGTAGTGCTTGAGCGTCCATCACGGATACCGCTTTTTGCGATGCCAAAAACGGTTTGGTACGGCAAGGTTCGATATCTAACGCATCTAAATGTTGTTTGATGTAGCTCAGCAAACATTGCGGTGAATCTTGCAACTCTAGCTGCCATAGACCCAGTTGAAAGCGCTCGTCAAACGCCACGTTAAGCCACTCAAACCATTCGCATTGGTTAATTGCACTAACTTGGGATGCATCATTAAAAAGTGACTCAATGGCATACAAACCCTCTGGGCGAAAGGTGATACCGATACGCTTGATGGGAGCCGTATCTTCCAACAACAGTAAATGTTCGTTAGCCGTTAATAAGTGGCAGCCTTTGCCAGCAAGCGTTGTGTCTCCCGTGTCGTAGCTGTAGCCTTGCTCTGATGGCGTAAAGAGTAAATGAGCACGCGGGTTTGGAATAAGGTGCGGCTTGGGGTCAATGACTTCACCCTCTGGCACTTCCAAGTACCAAATTTGATGAATGAGCCATTCGTACTCTGGCAGAGACTGTTTCCAAGCTATCATGATTGTCCTAGCGGTTAGTAAAGATAATAAGCGCAACGTTTTTGCTTAAACATCTGCTCGTTGAGTGTGACTGATTGACGCTCATCTCGCCACGCATTTCTCACCCTGCTCCCTTGCAAGCTTGTTGGATTGCGGTAGGCTTTGAGCAGAGAATACAAGCTGAACAGAACAAGGAAATCCCCCGATGCGCGTCGACTACCACCAACGACTGGTTCCTGTGATTCGTTATTTAGAACAACACTTTAATGAACCGCTCAACCTACCAGAAGTGGCCGCGCTGGCGAACCTTTCCCCTTATCACTTTCATCGCACCTTCAAAGCCGTGCAAGGCGAAACATTGGCCGATTTCATTCGACGTTTACGTCTAGAAGCCGCTGCCGATGACTTATTCAAATCCAAGCAACCAGTATTGAACATTGCCCTAGAGTACGGATTTTCTAGCTCACAGAGCTTAGCCAAAGCCTTCAAGCAACATTATGGCGTTACACCCACGGCCTTTCGTGACTGCGAAAACTATCAGCAGTTTTCTGAATTAGCACGAAACAGCAAGATTGGACACACGTTGCGCAAGAATGGAAACGAAGTGACACCAAGCGATTCATATACTGGCTCTGAACTCACCAAATGGAGCACGACAATGGAAACGCAAAACTTTGAAAAAGCAAAACTGGCTTACATTCGTGTAAACGGCCCTTACGGCCAAGGCTATGAAGAGCCATCAGGTCGCCTGTATCAATGGGCAGGAATGAAAGGTTTGGCAGGCAATACCTGCATCTTCATCTACCATGACAACCCAGAAATCACGCCAGACGAGAAGTGCCGTACTGACATCTGTCTAATGGTGCCGGAAGATACCGAAGTTCCGAAAGGCATTGAGCTGCAAGATTTTCCTGGAGGTCAATATGCGGTGATGCGCCAGCACATTACTGACCCTAGCCAATACTCAAAAGCGTGGGATGATGTCATGAGCAAAGTGATTGAATCCGGTATTGAGAACGACGACCGTCCTTGCTTCGAGCTTTACCACAGCTTCGACCCACAAACGCACCATGCAGACGTTAGCTTCTGCACCGCCATCAAATAAACCAAAAGCCTGCGCACTTGCAGGCTTTCTTGTCTTTGTAACGTGGTAAGAACCGCTTAAATTGCTTCACCGTTTACCGTTACTGCCACATCAATGTTGCCACGAACTGCGTTTGAATATGGGCAAACTTGGTGTGCAATGCGCGTTAGCTCTAGCGCTTGTTCTTGTGGCATGTCTAGCTCTACCGCTAGGCTCACTGTTAGTACAAAGCCGCCGTTGTCGTTCGGACCGATGCCCACTTCTGCTGTTACGGGTGCACTTTTCAGGTTTACTTTACCTTCACGTGCTACGTGCAAAATCGCGTTAGAAAAACACGCTGAATAACCCGCTGCAAAAAGCTGTTCTGGGTTAGTTGCTGCGCCTGTGCCGCCCATTTCCTTCGGGTATGACAGCTCTAGATCGAGAAGACCGTCATCAGTTTTTACTTGACCATTACGACCAGCCAAAGCGGTAGCTTGAGTTTTGTATAGAGTAGTCATGCGAGTGTCCTTCTTAATTTAAGTTGCGCACAATTTAATTGCTTGCAATCTTATATCGAAGTAAAGATAGTTTGCAACTATATTGTGCACAATTTATTTTATAACTCTCTTTCTCTATGAGCAGGTAGGCAACACCAATGAGCCAGTGTTACACCGACAACACCATGACCGACGACAATAAACTCTTACTCGAAAACCAAGTTTGCTTCCCGCTCTACAGCGCAGCAAATGCAGTGATCCGAGCGTACCGCCCGTTGTTGGACGAGCTTGATCTGACTTATTCGCAGTACTTAGTGATGATGGTGCTGTGGGAGAAAGATGGTGCCAGCGTGAAAGAGTTGGGGTCTCAACTGCATTTGGACTCAGGCACACTCACGCCGCTGCTTAAACGCTTAGAAGCAAAAGGCTATGTAGAGCGCGGCCGAAGTGAAACCGATGAACGCGTTCGCGTACTCAATCTAACCGAGCAAGGTTGTGATCTTAAAGAACAAGCCAAGTCAGTGCCAAACGCCATGATGTGTAAAATCACCTTAGAGCTAGATGAAATGATCATGCTGAAGAAGCTATGTGGCAAAGTGCTCGACAATCTGGGCTGACAAAATAGACGCATCAGCGTACCCACTTCCTATTAGAAAGAGCCTGCCGAGATGCAGGCTCTTTCGATCTTAGCCAGACGATCTACTTCAGGGCATCATTGATATTCTCTATTGCTACTCTGCCTTCATCTTCAATAAAACCTATCAAAGCAAACTCACTTACATCGGATTTCCCTATCAAGTGAAATAGGAAATGGCTATCAATAGGATAGTTACAAGCGATTTTCCTTAAACACACTCCGATGAGAATATACTTTCCGAAAGCAACAACAGCTCAGCTTAAAACATTCAAAGGAAAGTAAATTATGATTAATACTCAAATCAAACCATTTGCAGCTACAGCGTACAAAAACGGCGAATTCGTTGAAGTAACAGAACAAGACGTTCTAGGTAAATGGGCAGTATTCTTCTTCTACCCAGCAGACTTTACGTTTGTATGTCCAACAGAACTGGGCGACCTAGCAGACCACTACGAAGAGCTACAAAAACGTGGCGTAGAAGTTTACTCAGTATCAACTGACACACACTTCACTCACAAAGCATGGCACGACAGCTCAGACACAATCGGTAAGATTCAGTACTACATGCTTGGCGACCAAACAGGCAACATCACAAACAACTTCGGTGTGATGCGTGAAGGTCAAGGTCTTGCAGACCGTGCAACGTTCCTAATCGACCCAGAAGGTACTATCCAAGCAATGGAAATCACTGCTGAAGGTATCGGTCGTGACGCAGAAGACCTACTACGCAAAGTGAAAGCAGCTCAATACGTAGCAGCGCACCCAGGCGAAGTTTGCCCAGCTAAATGGAAAGAAGGTGAAGAGACTCTAGCTCCATCACTAGACCTAGTTGGCAAAATCTAAGCCACTGAAATTTAAGTTCTAATCAGTTCCTATTTCCTTTTTCTGATTAGAACTGAATTAGAGAGCACTTCAGGTTAGATACCTTGACGACCTTCTGCCTGATTTGCTCTCTCCCCCTCAGGTTTTATCTACAGTAACCACTTTTTATTACCTATCTGAATAAGTAGGTGTGCAGTAATTGCGTAGAAAAAATCGTTTAGAACCAGGCATAGATTTTCGATAGCTAGTTACTCTAACTACAAAATCTATAACGCAGTTATCAACGATTTTAGCTAGCAAGAATGAACAAATACTTGTTTTGATTGGTAACTATTTAATTAAGGTAGTAACAACTATGTTAGACCAAGCGATCCAACAACAACTCAAACAATATCTGGCTAATGTAAAAGAAGAAGTTCGTTTAGTGGTTAGTCTAGATGAAAGCAAAGCATCGAATGACATTTTGTCTCTAGCGAACCAAATCGCAGAGATGAGCGACCTAATCACCGTTGAACGTGACGACAACGCAAGCGCACGTAAACCAGTGATGGCGGTAACTAACCCAGCAAAAGGCACAGCACTACTCTTTGCAGGCTTGCCAATGGGTCACGAATTTACCTCTCTAGTATTGGCACTGCTTCACTCTGGCGGCCACCCAATCAAACTAGAACCAGAAGTGATTGAGCAAATCGCAGCACTAGACAAAGATCTAGACGTAGAAATCTTCATTTCACTGTCCTGTCAAAACTGTCCGGACGTGGTTCAAGCGTTCAACATGATGGCGGCGATCAACCCGAAAATAAAAGCAACCATGATCGACGGTGGTTTGTTCCAAGATGAAGTGAAACAACGCGACATCATGGCCGTACCAAGCGTATTCGTGAACGGTGAGCTATTCGGTCAAGGCCGTATGTCTCTGACAGAAATCCTAAACAAAGTGGATGACGGCGCAAGCGAGAAAGCCGCGAAAGCACTGAGCGAAAAAGACCCATACGACGTACTTGTTGTCGGCGGTGGCCCTGGTGGTAGCGCTGCTGCTCTATACGCTGCTCGTAAAGGTATTCGTACTGGCGTTGTCGCTAAGCGCTTTGGTGGTCAGGTTATGGACACCATGGCAATCGAGAACTTCATTTCGGTAAAACGTACTGAAGGTCCAAAACTGGCAACTGACCTAGCAGAACACCTAAAAGAATACGACGTAGACGTCGTGACTGAGCAACAAGCTGAGAAGCTAATGGGCGCAGCACACACAGAAGATGGTTTGATTCACATCCAACTTGAAAGCGGCGCAACGCTGAAGAGTAAGAGTGTAATCCTTAGCCCTGGTGCACGCTGGCGTGAAATGAACGTTCCGGGTGAACAGGAGTACCGCAACAAAGGTGTCGCGTACTGCCCACACTGTGACGGTCCACTGTTCAAAGGCAAGAAAACTGCGGTTATCGGTGGTGGTAACTCAGGTATCGAAGCAGCTATCGACCTTGCTGGTATCGTCGAACACGTAACGGTTCTTGAATTCGCAGACGTACTTCGTGCAGACCAAGTGCTTATCGACAAAGCGAACTCACTACCAAACGTAGACATCATCACGATGGCGCAAACAACAGAAGTAGTGGGCGACGGTACTCGCGTAACAAGCTTGAAGTACAAAGACCGCAACACAGATGAAATCAAAGAGATTGAATTATCAGGTATCTTTGTTCAAATCGGTCTAGTACCAAACACAGAATGGCTAAAAGATTCAGAAGTAGCCCTGTCTGAGCGCGGCGAGATTGAAGTCGGTAGCCGTGGCGATACTAGCTTAGAAGGTGTGTTCGCAGCGGGTGACGCAACAACCGTTCCTTACAAACAGATCATCATTGCGATGGGTGAAGGTGCAAAAGCAAGCTTAGGCGCATTTGACTACCTAATCCGTAAGCAAGGTTAATCTCCAATTTCTTGAGCACAAAGCGCACGGTGCTGTGTTTTCTTCCCCGGAAAACCAATCGGGGCACCGTGACAGCGATGAGTAACAAGAAATAAAATCAAAAAACCTAGAAGCCCAAAGACTTTGCCAGCAGGTACTAACTGCTGGCTTTTTTGGTTTTTTTTTGGGGGGGGGGAAACAAATTATTGCTAGAAATAACAGAGTAAAATAAAGCTGCCGAAATACACTTAGGGTGAAACATTGCGGGCTTTAACTCGTTTCTACTGCTTCAAATATCAGACCTTTTAGCTGACAACGATGGTAAATTTCATACAAACCACCTAATTCATCATTGCAGTAAACACCGCTTCCGTTATTTTCAATCCTGAACAAGCCTCCGGATTTGATTGATTTACTACTCAACACTAATTTTTTAAACCGCTTTACACGACTTGGCTTACCATTAGCTCTTACATTTAACACAGTGCGATCCTTATCAATGGCATCGCAAGTTTTGAGTATGTTTATAGCATACCAACGCTCGCCAGCGACGCGTAATGGCAAAAACTCACAACTGGAATCAAGAGCTTCGTTTATTTGATTATATGCGGACTCAGAACAAGCAAACTCGCCTGCACGCCAGATTGCAAAATCAGGTTTTGTTGTAAGCATGTGGTTATCACTCACCCACTCCAAATCAATAATCATCCAAGTATCAGCGACACGCTCACCACATAACTCCCGCAAATCGCCATCCGAGTATTGTATAGAAATCTCTAGTTGAGTTTCTTGTAAAAAAGGGAAATTCTCAACATCATGATTAAGTGTAAAAACCTTCATCTCTTGCTTACTTAAATCAAACGGTTAACTGGAAGTCCCCATCATGTAACATCTTTCCAATCTTGCACAAGGTTTCAATGATTTCTGTGTGAGCCAACTCTTCAGTGTCAGCGGCCTGACCTTTATACATGGCGTCTACAAATAAAATCAAAAAAGCCCTTTACCTCAACTTTACTTGAGGTTTTAGCATATTCATCGTTGGCTAGAAAATGACAAAAAGGAGCACCTCATGATCCAACTAGAACATATTAACTTAGTCGTGAAAGATATCCCTGAAATGCTGAAGTTTTACCAAACTGCATTTCCACATTGGTACGTGCGTGATGAAGGTAAAGGCGAATGGAGTGGCAAACCAAGAAACTGGCTACATTTTGGCGACGAGTATCAATACATAGCCATGAGTGACCATGGCGAAGGTGAAAACCGCGAGTTGAGCGGGCACCAAGTTGGGCTAGCGCATTTTGCTTATGTGACCAACAACGTCGATGCAATCATCAAAAGACTAACCGATGCAGGTTATCCGATTGCCCAACCTGGTGCTGATGAACCATACCGCAAAAATGTGTATTTTGTTGACCCTGCCGGTTTTGAGATTGAATTTGTTGAATACCTGGCGGATGACCCAAAACTTCGTAACCTGACAAGCTAAAAGAGATGTAAATAATAAAACGCCAGCAGATAGTGACTGCTGGCGTTTTATTTTATCTATCAGGCTTCTTTATCGCATTAGCGCTGTTTGGCAAAAACCTGAGTCCAGTAATATCCGTAGCGTGCAGAGTGATTTTCGACAAGCGACGCGCCCATCTGATCAAAATCCGCACTCATGATATTAAGGCAGTGACCTTCACTCGATAACCAAGCATTAATGGCGGCGTTAATGCTGCTTTGCCCTACGGCGACATTCTCACCAATGGCGCTCCAAGCATAACCCGTTGCGTTAACTCGATCTGACATTTTGCTGCCATCAGAGCCTGTGTGGCTCATGAAATCGCTGTTCGCCATATCGCTTGAATGTCGATAAGCGGCGCTTTCCAAATCGTAGCTCCAAGTCAGAGCCCCAACAGGTGGCATGGTGGTTGCGCCACACTGTTGTGTAGTAGAGCGGGCGCTGTTGACCGCTGCAAGCATATGCTCGGCAAATGTGCCTTGTGACGATGTGGAACCTGTGTTTTGTGAGCCGCTTTCTGCTGGGGCTGACGACTCCCCGTCGCCGCCACATGCGCTGAGAAGTAGGGCCAAAGCAGGCACTAAGATCTTAGTTGGCATTGTCTTTCCTTTATGAGTGACGAAGAGCAAACTGCGCTTTTCGATAATAACGCCCAATAAACTAACAAAAACCAATAAAAGCGCCATTTAGCTTAGGGGGTTTTAACCAAAGACTCACATGAAGTTTTCAATCGCCTTGGTTCGGTCGATAAATCGGCAACGTTTCAGCCCAAGTATGGAATGGCGTTTCATCCATATCCTGTATTGCTTGAGTGATAAAATCGATGAACACCCTAACTCGTGCAGGCACATATTCCCGGTTGGCATAGAGAAGATACACGCCATTTCCTGCTTGGCGCATGCTCGGAAATATCGGCACTAAACGCCCCGATTTAAGCCAGTCTCTCGCGATAAAATGAGGGATCTGAGTTAATCCTAAGCCTTCTGCGCAAAGCTCTGCCATGGATTCACCGTCATTTACAATATAGTTTCTTTCGGGGTCATATTCACTCGCACCGTCTGGTTCTGGCATCCGAATCGGCAACAGTTTCCCCGTTTGTTTAAAACGAAAACGAACCCAAGAATGGTCATTGAATACATCCGGGCCACTCGGAACACCATGGCGCGCTAAGTAATCCTGACTGGCACAAATGATAAAATCGATAGGGCTCAGCTGGCGCACAATCAATTGACTATCGTGAACGACACCAGAGCGAATCGACACATCAATACCTTGCTCAATAATATCAACGTAGGCGTCATCGTAATGAATATCGATAGTGATGTTAGGGTAGCGGCGACAAAACTCTTTTAATAAAGGACGAATATAGAGGCGACCGTACGAGACTGGCACATTAATCTTAAGCTGCCCTGAAAGCGCATCATTGTGACTTTTTAATGAATCCTCACATGCCGCCAGCTCCTCCAGTACAAACCTAGCAGTATTTGCGTACCTACGACCAGCTTCTGTCAGGCGGCTCTGTCGCGTAGAACGTTGAAAAAGCTGTATACCCAAATCGCTTTCAAGACGATGTATGGCTTTACTCACGGTCGAAGGGTCAGTGCCATACACTTTGGCAGCCGCAGCAAAACTACCGCCATCTAAAGTGGCAATAAAAAATCGTAGGGACCGTATCTTATCCATATAACCAATGAACTCTATTCATGAATTTTATTCACTTTAGTAAAGACCAAGTGGCTCTTCAATCACTAATTAGCCTAAATATAATGAACCTCAATAACTTGATGCTCTGTTAACGAGGAAAAAACCATGGGTAAAAACGGATTGAAGAATGCACTACAACTATTGATAGCGACACTAGTCCTATTCTTTGGGATGCTTCAAACAGCACATGCCGCAGATAAACGAATTGGTATTCTGGTTTACGATGGCGTACTGACCTCTGATGTTACTGCGCCTTTAGAGGTTTTTGGCGTCGCAAGTCGTCTCACTTGGTTTAGTGATTATGACGTGCTCACCATTTCCGTCTCAGATCAGAAAACCATCACCACTGAAGAAGGATTAAAAATTGGTGTGGATGCTTGGATTGGTGATCTGCCGGAACTCGACGTATTGGTTTTAACATCCAGCTATGACATGGATGCACTAATCGAAAATAAAGATCTCATTCACTTTATTAAAACGACATCAAAGGCGGCAGATTGGATGGCAAGTAATTGCTCTGGCGCGTATTTGTTAGCCGAAGCTGGCCTTTTAAACGGCAAAAAAGCAACAACTTGGGCCGGAGGTGAAAACGGCTTTCAAAGAGATTACCCAGCAGTCAAAGTACAAGTCGACCAGAATTTTGTCATTGATGATGGCGTTATCACTTCGAACGGTAGCCTAGTTAGCTATCAAGCTGCTCTTAAGCTACTTCACCTTATGACTTCAGAGTCTAAAGCTCAGGAAGTCGCAGATGCCATCCAGTACTCACGCTTTTCCAACCAACCATTTTAAGCGTGTAAGAAAGAAATCAGAGTCACCCTTCGATATTTGGAAGGTTAACTCTTCGAATTTGTCTTCCTAATCGAACAACCCTTTTTATCACTGTAAAAGCGATAAAAAGGGTTGTCGTTCATCTGGCAGACACAACGTGCTCTCCAAACTTTTTATCTTAATGCTATGGAAAAACATAAACGTTACGAAGCACTGACGAAAGATCGATACCAAGAGATTTACCGTCTCGCGTATTGGTTATGCAAAGATCACCACCTTGCTCAAGATTTAGCGCAAGAAACCTTTCTGAAAGCGTGGCAATTCTTTGATAAATTAAATGACCCCAACGCCGCGAAGTCTTGGCTCATTACTATTTTGCGTCGTGAGAATGCTCGGCGCTTTGATAGAAAACAGTACGATTTTGTCGACATTGATGAGTGTGCAATACAGACAAAAACCTACCCTGGCAGTGACTACGACATGGCCCAAGATTGGCTTCAAAAACAAATGATGATTCTCGAACCCAAATACCGAGAGCCGTTGCTCTTGAGCTTAGTGGCTGGGTTGAATCATGATGAAATTGCCCAAGCCTTGAGGCTCAACCACAACACAGTGGCGACTCGATTATTCAGAGCGCGTAATCAGATCATCGCACAGAAGGAGAGTCATTAAGACACAAAAAGTAGTCAATCATGTAAACTAACTGGCTATGCTCCGGTCTATTTTATAAGTCGTTACACAACTCGACGCTTTAACGCTTTACATCAAGCGCGACTAGATGAACACTTCTTGTCAAAGTACAATAACAGCCGACATAGAGTAGAGTCAGTAAAACATTATGAGTAACACGACGGCGAAAAAGCCGAATCCCTTATTTGAAATCCTTTTCAACGTATTTATCCCTTCCTTCATTTTGATGAAGTTTAGTGGCGATGAGCATCTAGGGACAGCAGTGGCGCTGGTTGTCGCTTTGCTATTTCCTATCATTTATGGCGGTATGGACCTTGTCCGTAACAAGAAATTTAACTTTATTTCTGCTCTAGGCTTTATCAGTGTTCTACTAACTGGTGGCATCGGCTTGTTAGAGCTTGATACACGCTGGTTAGCACTAAAAGAAGCCCTGATTCCTGGCCTGATCGGTTTAGCGGTTTTGGGTTCAACGTTTACCCGCTACCCACTGATGCAGAAGTTAGTACTGAATGACACAGTGTTGAATCTCGCGTTGATTAACCAACGTTTAAAAGAAAATGGTAAAACTGATGCGTTCGAACGTTGCCTTATGTCTTCTAACTACCTGTTTGCAAGTACTTTTGCGTTCTCATCTGCAATGAACTACTTCCTTGCGACTTGGATTGTGACTAGCCCTTCTGGTACTGCTGCCTTTAACGAAGAGTTAGGGAAAATGACGCTGTACAGTTACCCAATGATTGCCATCCCAAGTATGTTGATGATGTTCGGTATTTTTTATTACATTTGGCGTCAAGTACGTGCGATGACATCGCTCGAAACAGAGCAAATCTTCCATCTAAAATAGCCCTATCATTACAAATAAACCCATAAAAAAGGGAGGATTTTATCCTCCCTTTTCTCAACAGGCCCACTGTAATTCACAGCGTCAAAATGATTTTTCCTGGCACTGCTGACGAGCGTCGCTCAACCATTTCAATCGCTGTTTGAAAGTCCTCTAACGACAGATCATATGCAACGTTTAACTTTATGTCGCTGCTAATAAAGTGTTCTAACATTTCAGCGAACACCGTCTTTCTCCCGCCTTTACCTACCGATTCTTCCCAATACCGCAAAAAGAATGTACTAAAGTCGATGTTGTTGGCCTTCATCGATTCAAAAAACTCAGGCGTATAAGGCGTTAACGACAATGTTCCATAGTTGATGTATTGGCCGTTTTCTTTCAAGGTACGAATGAGATCCGTGCCAGCCTCACCGCCTATCGCATCCAAAGCGACCGTTGGTTGTGGCAGTTGGCGCGTTTGCAGCTGCGCGTGTAAGTCTTGTTTTGCGTCCAACACTGGAATCGTATCGTACGGATACTTTTCTGGCTTTGAAGTCACAGCAATCAGTGTAAAACCCAGTGAGTGAGCAAGCTGGGCGAATATCTTACCGATCGCTGACCCTGCCGCATTGATGATCACCACATAGCCTTTGTTCAACTTCGCCACTTTAGTGGTGATAACCCACGCGGTTAGCGCGTTGATGTACAATTGGCAGGCATAGCCGTTCTCCAAACTCTCAGGTAGCGGAAAAAGATTCTCAGGCGAGGCATCTATGTAGTATTGCCAAGTACCACTCATCGCCACCAACACCTTTTGCCCAACTTGAAGGCCAGTTTGACCAACTGCACTGACTTCCACCACACGCCCAACCGCTTCAAATCCCGGCACGCGAGGTGGTACGTGAACGCGGCGGTATTGCCCAACACCATGAATGGAAAGCAAGTCACTTGGGTTAATATTGGTGGCTTCCAGTCGCACCCGAACCTTGCCCTGAGCAAGCGGTTTGAGGGGCTCTTTTTCCAACGACAGCGACGTTTTGGGTTGACCAAAACAGAATTGATTCACTCGAGTATTTATCGTTGGTGCCATTGTTATTCATACCATGTAATTGAAATTCAAAAAGGAAGTTTCGCGACTTCTACTCAAAAGCATTAAGTGAAGTCGAAGCTCTGTATTTCTACCTGCGCGATGCGCCGTTCACTCTAAACTGTTGTGGCGTCATATCAAAATAGGCTTTAAATGCTTTGATGTAGGATGAGTCATTTTGATAACCCACTAGGTCTGCAATGGCTTGGATTGGCAACGATTCATCTAACAAAGAAAGCGAGTAAATTAGCCGAATTTGTTGCCGCCAAAGTAGAAATGAAGTGTTGAATTCCTTGGCGAACAGCCGTGATAAAGTACGCTCAGACGCCCCAATTTTCTCCCCCCACTCTTTTAGCGAACAGCTCAACGCTGGCTCGTCAGTCAGTCGCTCGAAAATCAGTTTTAGTCGTCTGTCTTGTGGCAGCAATAACTGAAATGTCTGCACGTTGCGTTTCAAAATTTGATCATGCAGCACCGCCAGTAAATGCAACACTTCTTCGTGGCTTGTCTCACCTTCACACAGTCTGCGGATCTCTTGTAAAAGCTCATTTAAAAACGACGTTAAAGCAATGGTTCTCACTTGTGGCTCGTACGTCGCACCAAACTCAGGGTTGAGGTAAATGCCAACAAATATCGTATTGCTTAGAGCAATCGACTCGTGTTGAACACCCGCAGGAACAAATAACGCAGAGGTGTGTGGAACCAAGTGCTGATAATGCTCCGTTTGTGTTTGCAATAACCCTTTGATAGGAAAGATGATTTGATGCCAAGTGTGTTGATGCAGCGCATCAATGTAACCTTTTGGCATGTCGATGGTTTTCACTAAAACAGGAGAATGGGGATTCGCGGCCATCATCTCATTGGAGGTGACGACGCCTGACTTCGAATCAATTTGGCGAGTTAGCATTGTTAGTTGTCTTTTCATCCCTACACCGACACACGTTTACTAGGCTATCATGCTCCGCATCGCGAATGAAGGTAAACACTTTATCTCTCATTCAAATAATAAGGAGGTTATATGAAGAAAATCGGCGTCGTAAAAGCTGTGCTAGCAGGGAAAACCGTCCCTTATGCTCATGGAGTGCAAAGCGCAATCAACAAACAAGTGCTACCTGAGCGCCAGCACGCAACAGAGCTTGGCTTTACCAGTGATGAGCAAGGTGATCCGCGCTTTCATGGTGGCATTCAAAAAGCGCTTCATATTTACCCAAGCGAGCACTACCCAATCTGGCAACAAGAATTAGGCAAAAGACCAATTTTCCAATCCGCCGGCGGCTTTGGCGAAAACATCAGCTCCGAAGGCGTCACCGAATCCACGATTTGCTTGAAAGATAAAATTCGCATCGGCTCAACACTACTGGAAGTGTCGCAAGGTCGCATGCCTTGTTGGAAACTTAACGTACGTTTTGACCAACACGACATGGCGAGAAGACTGCAAGATACGCTTCGAACAGGCTGGTATTTCCGAGTGTTGGAAGAAGGCGATATCGGTGCAGGTGACGAGATTATTCTGTGCGAAAGACCTTATCCAGAATGGCCACTGGCTCGCATCATGGGCGCGGTTTTCACTGGCTGTTTAGATAGAAAAGAACTCACTAAGCTGTCTGAGCTGCCGTTAGTCGAGTCTTGGGGCAAGTTGGTCGAGCGCCGCCTAGAAACTGGCGAAGTTGAAGATTGGGAAATGCGCTTGGTTGGCCCAACTGTGGGTTAACACCCCAAAGTAAAATTTAAGCCACGCTCTGAACCGACTATGCCGTCAGAGCGTGTTTTTTTTGGTTTACTTCGCACTCGGGGCTGGGCGTTTCGACTTACCTTGGAACTGCTTAATGCTCTTCTTAGCATTAGTTCGGCGGTTGGCTTTTTTATCGCGTGGCGCGCGTTTGCTCTCGCCAGTTGATGGCTTATCCGTTACTGGAAAACCTGCCAGATCTTGCACTGGTAATGCACGTTGAGTCAGGTGACGAATCGCGCTTAGTGCGTCCATTTCACCATGACAAACCAATGACATCGCGACACCTTGTTCGCCTGCGCGAGCGGTACGTCCTACTCGGTGAACATAGGTTTCTGCATACATTGGCAGTTCAAAGTTGATCACTACAGGTAATTGCTCAATGTGAATGCCACGCGCTAGTAGATCGGTGGCAATCAACACCTGAATTTGCCCAGATTTAAACTGCGCCAGTGCTTCTTCTCGCTCATCTTGACTCTTATTGCCATGCAACGCATTGGTTGAGATGCCCGCTTTATTCAGCTTCTTCGCTAAGCCATCGGCGTTCTCTTTCGCACCAATAAAGACTAATGCCTTAGTCCACGCGTTTTTTTGAATCAGTTCAATCAATGCCTTGGTTTTACTGCCTTTGTTGACGAGGTACAGCGTTTCAGCAATATCTTGGTTGGTGCTGTTTTCTTGATGCGCTGCAACTTGCTTTGGTGCCTGCATAAGCAGCTTCGCTTTACCCTTCAACTCATCTGAAAACGTTGCCGAGAACATTGCGGTTTGACGCTGGTTTGAAATCAGCCCCGCAATATTTTGCACGTCAGGCCAAAAGCCCATATCCAACAGACGATCCGCCTCATCCAACACTAGGTAATGGATATTGCTTAAGTCTAAACCGTTGTTTGCCAGATCAACCAAACGACCTGTCGTCGCGACAAGGATATGAGGATTTGTCGCTAGCGCCTGCTGTTGTTGCTCTTTATCAACGCCGCCACACAAACACACTGCGTTGAGTTCAAGAACTTGACCAACTTGGTTAATTGCTTCACTCACTTGCATTGCCAGCTCACGAGTTGGCACAAGAATCAGCGCTTTTTGCTCTGGATTGACACCCAGCTTTTCCAACAAAGGCAAACCATAAGCAAGGGTTTTGCCGCTGCCTGTATTTGCCAAAGCCAATAGATCTTGACCAGCCAACAGCTCAGGAATGGCCAACGCTTGAATATCGGTCGGTTTCTTGAAGTCTTTTGGCAGGGCGTGAATCAGCTCAGAACTCAATGAGAGAGTAGAAAATGGCATTAGCGAAACCTTGTACTTTTGGTTGAAGAGGCAATAAAAACAATGAAGATGCGGTAAAACGCAGGCGCGGACTTTACCACAATCTGCTAGGTGAACCATCCTATTTTAGGCGCTTAAACCAAGCGTCGCCTACGCAAATCTTCAGAAAACTAAAAAGCGCAAAAAAGCCGTTAGTCTGTACTGCCACAGAGCTAACGGCTAAAAACCCTTGAAGAGAACGCTTCGTCAGCCTTTCACTGCGGCTGAAAAGAAATGTGCAGTTTATTAAAGCACAGCTTTACGATTCGGTAAGAACACTTCACCCAACATGCAACGAACCGAACCACCACCAATAGATTCTATGGTAGAAACGTCGAATGGCAGCAATTTACCGTGCGTTGCCAATTGGTTTCTTTGTGCTGGTGAGAATGCATCGTACGCCGATTGCGACATCGCAATCACCTTGTCGCCGTTGATCGTTTCCAGTTGCAGAATGTTACCGCAGAACTGGTTCATCTGTTCAAGCGAAATTGAGATGACTTGCTTGTCTTTGGCGAGTGACTTCATTACAAAACGACGCTCAAATTCTGGGATCACTTCGTCACAAATCACGCAAAACTGTTCGCCAACCGCCATCATCACATTGGTGTGATAAATCGGCGCACCAGACGGCAAACGAGTTTGGAAAGAAATCACTCGTTCATAGCCAATACGATCGGCGTAATCTTCTAAAACCAGACGATCACAACGTTGTGAGAGTGCGGCATAGACCGTTTTATTTAGGTGGTCAAACACCATCACACCCGTGCTTTCTAAATACGCTTGCTCGTCAAGATATTCAGTTAGACTGCTGCGTCGATGAACTTCTCGCCCTGCTTGCGCTAGTGCTGCCACAAGCGCATCGGGACGTACTTCTTTTTGACGGTTTTCACAGGCCATTGGAAAGGTGTACAACGTGCCATCTGGCGTAGTGCTAAACCAATTGTTTGGAAATACCGCGTCTGGCGTCGCAACATCTGAAGTTGGATAATCAAACTCAACAACTTGAACGCCCTCTTGACGCAGCGTTGCAACCATACTCGCGAACTCGGCCATTACTCGACGTGAGACTTCTTCTTGGCTGAGTGACACTTTATGTTGGAACTCATTATCTTGTGCGGTTTCTTCATTAAAACGAAACTCTTTCGGTGGCACCATCACTACGCAGTTTGCGGTTTGGCGCTGAGCACTTTGCGTGCTTTCTTCTTTCCCATTAGCAAATTGGGTCACTGATTCGTGTAATAGCATCCAATATATTCCTTATCACTAGAATGAGGAGATTGTAAATTTATTGTTAACTTCAGTTTTGCTGTTTTGACAATTAATTTAATTGCACAAAAGTGTTTTTTGCTGCATTAAGTTTATTTTTCCCTAAATTTTATTGTCACTTTGCAGGTTTAAGATTTTATGGCACCGTGATGAACATGATAAGAATTCATCATAAGAATCAGAACCATAGACAATCACACTCATAACCAACTAGTTACATTTAAGACACAATCGGTTAGACTATTTTTTCGCCCCTCTCGTCAATCGGTCTGCTTTATCGAGGAGCAGGCAAAAAACTCTCATACACGCGGTTTCGTCCAAAGCAGCGTGAATCGATGGATTTAGCCACCCCAAATGGCACTGTTTTAACTTTAGGATGAGTTATGTTTAAACGATTTGAAGGCTTTACAGAGCCGTTCCCCAAATCTACACCGGATCAGCCTCCTTCAGGGATGTTCGCTTTTCTGCGTTATTACACTCGTGGTTATGAAAAGCCTTTGATCATCATGTCTTTGATGGCCACAATTGTGGCTGTTGTTGAGGTAATGTTGTTTGGCGCCATGGGACAATTGGTTGATTGGTTGTCTACCAGCAATCCAGAAACGTTCTTACAAGACAACAAATCGGATTTGATTTTCTACGGAGCCTTATTGCTGGTTGTCATGCCTATATTGGTGATCTTGTACTCGTTGCTCGTTCATCAAACGTTATTGGGCAACTACCCAATGTCTATCCGCTGGCTTGCACACCGGTATTTGCTCAATCAAAGCTTGAACTTCTATCAAGATGATTTTGCAGGTCGAGTCGCAACGAAAGTCATGCAAACCTCATTAGCTGTGCGCGAAACCGTGATGAAAGCTATGGATGTGTTTGTTTACGTTACGGTTTACTTCACCAGCATGATCATTATGTTAGCGACGGCAGACTGGCGTTTGATGATCCCAATGATCGTCTGGCTACTCGCTTACATCGCTATCCAAATCTATTTTGTCCCTAAGCTCAAAGACGTCGCTTCAGCGCAGGCCGATGCACGTTCGACAATGACAGGGCGTATCGTCGACAGTTATACCAATATTCAAACCGTCAAACTGTTTTCTCATAGCCAGCGCGAAACCCAATATGCCGAGCAAGGCATGAAAGGATTTTTGAATACGGTCTATCGTCAAATGCGCCTAGTGACCGGCTTCGACGTCGCTGTAGAGATCTCAAACTATATTTTGGTATTTTCCGTTGCTGCTTTATCGATTTACCTGTGGTTGGATAGTGCCATTAGCGTTGGCGCGATTGCGATTGCTGTTAGTCTTGCATTGCGCGTAAACGGTATGTCTATGTGGATAATGTGGGAAGTTGGCGCCCTCTTTGAAAACATGGGAACCGTTGTCGATGGAATGAAAACGCTCTCTAAGCCTATTGATATTAAAGATAAACCAGGCGCAAAAGACTTGGTTGTCACTGAAGGAGGCATTCACTTTGATAACGTCAGCTTCCATTACGGTGAGAACAAAGGCGTGATTAGCCATCTCGACCTCAACATCAAACCAGGAGAGAAAGTAGGCTTGGTTGGGCGCTCCGGCGCCGGGAAATCGACTTTGGTGAACTTGTTACTTCGTTTCCACGATGTCGAAGACGGCAGCATTAAGATCGATGGACAGAACATCTCAGAAGTTACACAAGACTCTTTGCGCTCAAAGATCGGTATGGTGACCCAAGATACTTCTCTGTTACACCGTTCAATTCGAGACAATATTTTGTATGGCAATCCAGATGCGACAGAAGAAGATTTGCTGAAAGCCACTAAGCAAGCGCATGCCCATGAGTTTATCGAAACTCTGACCGACCCATTTGGTAATGTCGGATACGATGCGCAAGTTGGTGAACGTGGTGTGAAACTGTCTGGCGGCCAACGTCAGCGTATCGCAATATCTCGTGTGCTACTCAAAGATGCACCATTGCTGGTATTGGATGAAGCAACATCGGCTCTGGATTCAGAAGTCGAAGCAGCGATTCAGGAAAGCTTGAATGAATTAATGCAAGGGAAAACGGTTATTGCTATCGCTCACCGATTATCGACCATCGCACAAATGGATCGCCTCATCGTGCTAGATAAAGGCAGCATCGTTGAACAAGGTTCTCATCAAGAACTCATTGCGAATAACGGCATTTACGCCCAGCTTTGGGCGCATCAAACTGGCGGATTTATCGCTGAAGAACTAGACAATCAACACGCTTCTTAACGAGTGATAAGCTCAATAAAAACGGCGCTTTAAGCGCCGTTTTTTATTTTAATCCATGGCTAGACGCTCATATAGCCATTGTGGTTTCTCATATATGAAACACTCTCCATGATAAAGCTCACACTTTTTCTGCTAATATACCGCCTCGTTGCGTATCCATTGCAATGAACACAATACAGAGTATTGAGCCGTCTTCATTTGTCATTTCACTTTTTGAGAAACAGCTATACTCAATAGATGGCTTAGTTATTATATTAACAATAAGGTAATTAGCTTATGTGTAAATGTGGTTCAATGCAGATCGTACAACTCAAACCAAGTTGGGCTGACAAGCTATTTGGCTACTCAGAAAGATGGAAATGCCAACTTTGTTGTAAGATCTACCGCATCTAAAATTAAAAATAGAATCTTAGTTTTTCTAAGAAAAAGCAGTGGCCCGACAATGATTGTCGGGTTTTGTTTTTCTGAGCATTCATTTTTTGTCCCTTCTCTACAAGACTACTCATCACGGCAAAACCTAGCATCTTAATGTGACTTAGGTATAGAATCAGGCCCACTTATTCTTTCCGATATTCATATATAACTGGTCACTATGAACAAAAGTTTGCTAACGAATGTCCTCGCTATCGCTTTGATGGCTGGAGGTCATCAATTACAAAACGACTATCTTTGGTATGCAGGGCTGTTTGCGTTCTCAGGCGCCATCACCAACTGGCTTGCCATCCATATGCTGTTTGAGAAAGTGCCTGGATTATACGGTTCTGGCGTGATCCCAGCGCGATTTGAAGAGTTTAAACTGGCTATCAAAAACCTGATGATGGAACAGTTTTTTACTGAAGCGAACATTGACCGATTCTTGAATAAAGAAATGGCGGGCGGTGTGAACATCGATCTTCAACCAGTAATTGAGAAAGTAGATTTAAATCCAGCATTTGATTCCCTAGTGGAAGTAATTGAAGGCTCTCAGTTTGGTGGCATGCTAGCGATGTTTGGCGGCTCGGAAGCGCTACAACCCATGCGCCAACCTTTCGTCGAAAAGATGCAAGAATCCATCATTGAGTTGAGCAAGAGCGATAACATCAAAGAAGCACTGAAAGAGCAATTCGAATCTCCTGCAATGATGGATGAGATAAAGCAGAACATTGAAGGTATCATCGATCAACGTTTAAGCGAATTAACACCGGCATTAGTTAAAGAAATGGTGCAAAAGATGATCAAAGAACACCTTGGCTGGCTAGTCGTTTGGGGCGGTGTTTTTGGTGGTTTAATTGGCGTCATCAGTACCTTTATCGGGGCATAATCGCTCACCGATTTATTAAAAAAGGAGCTTCGGCTCCTTTTTTAATCGAGAAAAAGTAATATACCAAGCCACGCTAAATAAGGAGGCTCAACACATGCCTCGCCTAACCAAGGAGCTCGGGATTAACACCAAATCCCGTTTTATGTTCTTCTATGACCACTTCACTACGAGTTTGAATCACGCCCGGAAGCGTGCCTAACTTGCTCGACATAAACTCCTGATACGCTTTCATGCTCTTAACACGAACTTTTATCATGGTATCGAAATCTCCAGAGAGCGAGTAGCACTCTTCAATTTCAGGCATCAATTCCACCGCTTTCGCAAACTTTTCAAAAATAGAAAAACTGGTTTGGTCTAAACGAATATGGATGAATACTTGCACATCCAGCCCCAACTTTTCCGCATTCAACTCCGCATGATAACCATTGATATACCCTTCTTTTTCTAGCCGCTTTACACGATCAGAACATGGAGAAGTCGTTAAGTTAATCAGCTTTGCTAGTTCTACAACCGGAATTCTGCCTCTCGAATGAAGCACTCTCAAAATATGTAAATCAATCCGGTCCAATTGATAACTCATTAACCCACTTCCTTGTAACCACTTAGAAAGCATCACATTAATCGTTGCTCAAACAATTGCAAACCATCAAATGCACAGCATGTGAAATTCAGCAGAGAATAACCAGAAAACAACGAAGGAGGGAAAGAGCTATGATTATTGCCGCTCACTTAGTAACCGTGATATGAAGAGAAAAAGCAACCTAGCGGCTCCCGCGGAGTCGCAAATTTGAAAGCGCATGACACGCCTGTATAGATATGTCGTTCGGGCAACACTGCCCTATTTAGCCATTAATCATGGCTATCACTCAGAATTAGAGTGCGGCCGATGTATGCCGTGTAGGATGTGGAACAACCTCTCCAATTGCACGATGATTACAACAACGGCAGTAGTATTGAGGCTCCATCTCGTAATAATGTTCACCTGATACAAATTTCGCCATCAGCTGTGTAAAACTCACCATTTTGCCTGTTAACGAGTCAACAGACTGAGGCTCGCAACGCTTCATAATCACTTTATGTTGCGTTGATTTTCTACAAGCTGCGCAATATATATCCGGCATTTCTCTTCTCCCTACTTTTTCGTCCTACTGACAATTGACATATTTTGTTCAAAATAATTCCACAATTAAAAAGCTCCTTTAATTTTTTGTGCCCTATCTTCAAAAAATTGAACGAAAGTATCAAAAAACTGAGACATTGGTCAGACCTCAACTTTTGTACCATCAATATGAGCAAACGTGCTTATGTGTGTAATAATACGACACATTACACATAAGCAATTGTTCGGGCTTATTATTTAGTAAGGCGCATGACAACTTTACAGCTGGCTAGATCGAGCTTTCGAGACGCCTTGTTATCTCGATTTACCCCGCAAACCAGTTGCTAGCAGCTATAGCCGTCTCATCAAGGAAGAAATGCATGACGATACAACCGATTCTCACTACCGAAAGACTCGTCCTCCGGCCATTCAATATCGATGACTGCCAACAAGTGGCTTTACTCGCTGGAGATAAGCGAATTGCCGACATGACAGCAAACATCCCTCATCCTTATGAGCGACCGATGGCGCAAGCATGGATAGATAGGCACGATCCGATGTATCAGCAGCATCAAGGCGTGGCGTACGCTATTACCTTGCGAAACACTGGGGAGTTACTTGGTGCAGTGAGTTTACCGCGTATCGAAGAGGGATATGTCGGATGATCATCCATGAAACTTCACAAAATCTGCCCAAGAACAACCCTTTCTTGCTAGGAACTGTATTGTTGTCGCTGTTCTATTTTTCCTACCTAGCAGACAAGGTCGTCGAGTTTGGACTCGTAGCACTCACAATAATAGGATTGAAACTGCTCTCAACGTACTTCACGCGCCGCGCGTTCAATCCTAAAACGCTAGATATCGATGCAAGCACCAACACCTTGAAGTACCGCCAGGGCTCAACGGTTTACTTCCGTCTACCTCTTGATGACATTGTCAAAGTCCAAATACAGAAAGAGTTCTTCTCTAGCAAAAGTTTGATGCTCTACACAGTCAACGACGCTTACCAAGTGCCGAATTCAGACAATTTCGATTCTCTACAGTTAAAGGATTTAATGAAACAACTTGAAGAGAGAATTGATGATCAATCTCGCTAAAACGAAAAGAGAAGACATTCTAGAATGTTGCCAATTTGGTCTCTAAATAGAAAGACAAAAAAGCCAGCAATAACGCTGGCTTTTCTCTGTGTTAGTCTTGTGCGACTTTCACGCGAATTTTGCTTTTTTCTACGTTCGTCAAATTCAGGGCTTCAAGAGCAGAAATGGCTTCTGCTTCGTCCGGCATGATGACAAAACCGAAGCCTTTCGACAAACCCGTGTCTTGATCAAGCACTAGCGAACACAGTTCTACTTTGCCGTACGCTGAGAATAATTTGCGGATATCTTGCTCGGTCATGTGACGAGCCAAGTTTCTTACTAAAAGTTTCATAATGAACCTAGTTGGTTTGATAACGGTTCGATTCTCTCAGTTTCTCTCTGGCAAACCAAGTGAATAATATGACGGCGTTGACTAGATCATTCTAAGTACATCTGTTTAAATGATTTTCCGTTCATTTTTCACCCATAGGAGAGTCGGCATGGAAACGAAACGTCTCAAACTCATCCCTGCTTGTTTAGAACGAGCCGAAGAGGCGCATCAAGCTGTCGTTCGTAGCCAAAAAACTCTCGAAGTCTATCTGCCGTGGGTGCCTCATGTGCTGACATTAGAAGCGATGATAGAAGGGACAGAGAAAGCCATCGCAAACTTTGAAAACTTCGAAGAAGAGCTGCGTTACTACATGATTGAAAAGGAAAGCGATCGCTTACTGGGTGCGGTCGGCCTGATGATTCGAGATCCCGACGTACCATCCTTTGAGATAGGTTATTGGTTAGATAATGCTGCCGTTGGCAATGGTTATGTTGCCGAGGCTGTGCTCGAAGTTGAGCGCTATGCGTTTGATGACTTGGGCGCCAAGAGAGTCGCAATTCATGCTGATAGCACCAACCAAAAGAGCCGGGCTGTAGCCGAGCGCTGTGGTTATGAGTTCGAAGGAGAGCTCAGAAACGAACGTCTGACTACATCGGGAGAGTTGAGTAACACCGTTATTTACTCCAAAATTCGTCGCGACTAACACTCCAATCTAACCGAGCAATGCTAAGCTCTGATCTCAAGCTACCACCATTAACGTTAATTAAGTTTCAGATAAAACAAAGCCCGCTAAAATAGCGGGCTTTGTGTTCATATACGGGAAGTTACTAGTCTAGTTCAACCAGTTTTTTCTCGAACGACTGGTGTTGGTCTAACACGTCTTGCGCAGCACCACCCGTTGCTTTACTTACCACAATGATAGCAAGCGTAGAGAAGATGATGCCCGGTACGATTTCGTACACATCAAACCAACCGCCAGTTAGCTGCTTCCAAACCACGATAGTGATACCACCAACAAGAATACCTGCTAACGCACCGTTACGGTTCATACCGCTCCAGTAAAGGCTAAGTACAACCGCAGGACCAAATGCCGCACCAAAACCAGCCCAAGCGTAAGATACAAGACCAAGTACTGAGCTATCAGGCGTCATCGCTAGGAATAGCGCAACAAGCGAAATAACGATAACACCGATACGACCAATCATTACGATTTCTTCAGAAGACGCTTCTGGCTTGAATACTTGCTTGTAGAAATCTTCTGCAAGCGCTGAAGATGAAACAAGGAGCTGTGAGTCAGCGGTACTCATTACCGCCGCTAGGATTGCTGCTAACAACATACCCGCAACGACAGGGTGGAATACTGCGTTAACCAATAGCATGAAGATCTTCTCACCGTCCTCTAGTTGAGTACCCGGATGACCCGTAACCCAAACCAGACCAACAAGACCAACAAGCATTGCACCAACCATAGATAGTGCCGTCCAAATCACTGCGATACGACGTGCAGTCGTTAGATCTTTGTTTGAACGAGACGCTTTAAAACGCGCTAGGATGTGTGGCTGACCAAAGTAACCAAGGCCCCACGCCGCTAGAGAGATAATGGCAATCGCAGACAATGGTTCGCCTTTCGCGTCATTCCATAGCGTTGCAAGTTCTGGGTTGATGTCATGTAGATCAGAACTTAGCTGACCTAAACCACCGTCCATTACCGCTATAGGAACAATCATTAGCGCAGCCGCCATTAGCAGACCTTGCACTAAGTCAGTCCAAGATACCGCTAGGAAACCACCGAATAGTGTGTAAGAAACGACACACACCGTACCGATGATAACAGCGTAGGTATAATCTAGACCGAATACCGTCTCAAACAGTTTGCCCCCTGCGACCAAACCTGAGCTGGTGTAGAAAAGGAAAAATAGAAGAATGAAAAACGCAGAGATTGTCTGAATCAGTTTCGACTTATCGTTGAAGCGACGTGACAGGAACTCTGGCAACGTTAGCGCGTCAGTTTGGATACTGTAGGTACGAAGGCGTTTTGCACTGATGAGCCAGTTTGCCCATGTACCAAGAAGTAGACCGCCGGCTAACCAGAAGGCCTCGATACCCGCAGCGTACGCATAGCCAGGCAAGCCTAGCAGCAACCAACCACTCATGTCTGAAGCACCTGCAGATAATGCAGCAGGCCACGGACCTAGGCTACGGCCACCTAGGAAGTAGTCAGATGAATTGGAAGTCCTCTTATACGCGTAAACGCCAATAGCAACCATAATCAGTAAATACGCCACAAAAGTGGACGTGATAGCAAAGCTATTTTCTATCATTAGATAGTCCTCGTTATAATTATTTCCTTCCTTGCCTGCCCTGATATTTTACCGTCTCAGCAATACATCAGAGTATAAAAAACCAATCTGGACCGGCTCTCAGTCCAGTTACTCCAGATTGGCATTACAAGTCAGGTTAGTGAGTTTCGTTCCCCAACTCGAGTAGAGTTGCGTTACCACCCACCGCGGTAATATTTATCGTTCGAGTGCGCTCAGTAATGAAGCGCAACGAGAGATGAGGATCATGAGCCAATTTCGGTGACTCTAAATCCGTTTCAGAAACTAAGCCGACGATTGCACCGTCACGCTTAGCTAGTTGAAGATTGAGCGCATGCTCAATCTGTGAACGCCCAACATAACCCACACTACGTACATCGCTCTCAAGCAACGGGGCAGACGCATCGTACGCAACAACCTGGACTAAGTTAGATGGGAAGTTTGCCAACGCTACAGCTTGCTTAACCAGTTGGTTTAGCTCTGCATTGTCACTGCAAACGACCACACTGTTGCCTGCAATTAAGGCACAGGTGATCATCGCAAAAGCACTGTATAACGCATTATCAGCAGGCTCGATGTTGTTTTCACAAATCACCAAAGCCACACCACGTCCTGCGGCATACAGTTCGTTAGTTTCCCCTGTAGGGCCAACTAACTGGTGAGTTTCTGCAAGAAGAGCTGATGCTTGTTGCAAGTGGTAAGAAACCACCTTGGCAACGGTAGACTGCTGCCCTTCTAGTGCAGATTTAAATGCCAGAACATGCTCGCATTTGTAATCAAAATCAGTCAGATTCCACTGCTCCCACGCAGAGAATGCATCTTTAAAATAGGTGATCTGATGAACCATAATGCGACTCCTTATGCGTTTTCTGCTTGAGCAAGAAGATGTTGAGTAAAGCGGAATAGGTAGTGTGGACCACCAGCTTTCGGGCCAGTACCCGACAAGCCTTGACCACCAAACGGCTGTACACCAACCACAGCGCCAACTTGGTCTCGGTTGATGTAGCAGTTACCTACTCGTGCATGTTTCTCAATCCAACGGTACGTGGTTTCGTTACGGCTATGGATACCCATCGTCAAGCCAAAACCCGTTCTGTTGATCTGCGCAACCACGTTCGGTAATTCAGACGCTTTAAAGCGAATAATGTGCAAGATTGGACCAAATTGTTCTTCTTTCAGCACATCGATGCCCGAGATTTCAAACGCACTTGGTGAGACAAAGTCACCATGCTGGCACGATTCATCCAGCTGTAGCTGAGCGACTTTAGTCTGTGTTTTGCTCATTTGCTCAAGGTGAGCGAGGAGTTTTTGTTTTGCATTGCTGTCGATAACCGGACCAACATCTGTTTTGTGTAGGTAAGGTAAACCAACATGCAGTTCATTCATCGCACCCTGAATCAGGTTGATCATACGGTCTGCTACATCTTCTTGTACAAATAGAACACGAAGGGCAGAACAACGCTGACCAGCAGATGCAAACGCCGAACGAATCACATCACGCACCACCTGCTCTGGCAATGCAGTACTGTCCACAATCATTGCGTTTTGGCCACCTGTTTCCGCAATAAACGGAACTGGTTTCGCGCTGCGCTCCGCGAGCGTGACGTTAATGCGTTGCGCCGTTGCCGTTGAGCCAGTGAATGCCACACCAGCAATAGCATCATGAGAAGTCAGTGCATGACCGATCTCAGCGCCGCGACCAGTAAGTAACTGAATCACACCTGCAGGGAAGCCAGCATCAAGCATTAGTTCAATAGCGCGAGCGGCAATTAAGCTTGTTTGCTCAGCAGGTTTTGCAACCACTGTGTTACCCGCAATCAGTGCTGCCGTCACCTGACCAAGGAAGATAGCCAACGGGAAGTTCCAAGGGCTAATACACACAAACACACCAAGACCTTCACGGCTAGAAATGCGTTTCACACCATCAAAGCCTTCTAGCTCAAATGGCTGTAGGTTTTGCGCTTGTTTCGCGTAATAACGACAGAAATCCACCGCTTCACGAACTTCATCAATGCTATCGTGAATCGTTTTACCCGCTTCTTTGTGGCAAATCGCCACCAGCTCAGCTAGGTTTTCTTCCATTAAGTCAGCAAGCTTTTCTAAACAAGCCGCTTTTTGCTCAACAGGAACGGCTTTCCAATCAGAGAAAGCAGTTTGCGCCGCATCAATTGCAGCGGAAACGTGATCAAGAGTTGCAAATGCCACTTTGCCGACTTCAATTCGGCGATCGTATGGTGCGGTGATGATCTCAGCCGCATTTTCCTTGATCATGCTTTCGGCAAAGCGCTCACCATTGATCATCGGGCCTGCAACCCACTGATTGTCCATGAAGCTTTCGACCTGCGCTTCAAATGGCTTCGCCTCACTGTCGATATCAATGTTGACGCCGTATGAGTTCTTACGCTCAGGGAAGATGTCGGCAGGTAATGGGATCTTGTCGTTGTGTAGCGTGTCAAAACCCGTCAACACATCCACAGGGTGATGGGTCAACTCATAAATCGGACAACGCGCATCAACTAGACGGTGTACAAACGAGCTGTTCGCACCATTTTCAAGCAGACGACGAACCAAGTACGGAAGAAGATCAGCATGGCTACCGACAGGAGCATAAATACGTACTGGCTGACCGTACATTTTCATAACATGGTTATACAGAGAATCACCCATACCATGCAGGCGCTGGAACTCGTATTCTTTGTGCTCCGCCATGACAGCAATTGCCGTCACCGTGTGAGCATTGTGGCTTGCAAATTGTGGGTAGATATTACCGCGAACACCTTCGCTAAGTAGGAAACGAGCACAAGCTAGGTATGCAACGTCCGTCGCTTCTTTGCGAGTGTATACTGGGTAATTTGCATAACCCGCTTGTTGAGACCACTTGATTTCGCTGTCCCAGTACGCGCCTTTAACCAAACGCAGAGGAATAACGTCACCTTGCTCTTTTGCGAGTGCATTTAGCCACACCAAGACTGGTAGCGCACGTTTTGAGTAGGCTTGAATAACCAAACCAAACTTGCCCCAACCTTTCACAAGATCGCTACGGTACACTTTCTCAAATAGCTTCAGAGAAAGCTCAAGGCGATCCGCTTCTTCTGCATCGATTGTGATTGCAACGTCGACTTCAATTGCACGTTTCAATAGCTGCATTAGTGAGTCATACAACTCTGTCATTACACGTTCTTCATTTGCGACTTCGTAGCGCGGGTGTAATGCAGAAAGCTTGATGGAAATCGAAGGCGCAGGGCTGGTGTCGTTACCGTAAGTCTCGCGACCCACCGCTTCGATCGCCATTAGGTAATCTTTGAAGTACTTGTTCGCGTCCGCTGTAGTTAACGCCGCCTCACCCAACATATCAAACGAGTAGGTGAAACCTTTGTCGCGCATTGGACGACCGTTCTTCTGCGCTTCTTCGATCGTGCGACCACGAACAAACTGGTGACCCATGATCTTCATTGCCTGATACATGGCTTTACGAATCACAGGCTCAGAGAATTTATTTACCAGACGGTTTACAGCCTGACCTGGGCTCTGGGTGCCTTGCTCACCAAGACCAACCACTTTACCTGTTAGCATGAGGCCCCATGTTGATGCGTTAACAAACACAGAGTCAGAGTTCTTCAGGTGAGATTTCCAGTCTGCGACACTCAACTTATCTTTAATCAAAGAATCTGCTGTCGCGGCATCTGGGATGCGCATTAATGCTTCTGCAAGACACATCAGCAAGATACCTTCTTGAGTATCTAAGCTGTATTCCAGCAATAAAGCATCAATCATCTGGATTGACTTCTTATCGGCACGAATGGCTTCGATAAGGTGGGTCGTTTGGGTAGTGATCGCCGATTTTTCATCCTCTGTCGGCGTCGCTAGTGGCAATAGTTGCTCTAGCCATTGAGACTCGTCCACCATATATAATGGCGAGATCAGTGACCACAACTTATCAAGCGGCTGCCCGATAAATTCCGGTGTCAACACGTTCGTAGCTGTAAACATGTGTGTTCCTCAATCTCACTCCTCGAAAACCGCTTCGAGGATTATCAATGGCTGGCAGTGTATTTTGAGGCCGATAAGAATACTTGTCAAAAACTACGACATTTTTGCCAAAAACTCGCTTTTATAACAAAACATCCACATAGTCACATTCAAATAGGTAATATTTTGTGTTGTAAATTTTAATTTTTTCATTGCATTCACAACAAAATATCAAGAATATCAATAAGATTTTTGTGAAGAGCTCGTTCTAAGAGAAAATGTAGGATCAAGTGGCATATCAACCACTGCAAAGAACAGAGAATTTAAAAAAACGAGAGATAGGTCACGTGAATAAAACATAAAAAAACCATGCATAGTGCATGGCTTTATTCTGATTGATGATTATTTGACCTAAAAAAACGCGTTGTTATCCAACTTGTTTTTTATAACGGGAAGGTGATATTCCCTGTAAGCGAGTAAAAGTATGAGTAAAAGTACTCTGGCTTGAGAAGCCAGTAAACTCGGCAATTTGCCCTAAAGAAAGGTGCCCTTGCTCGATTAATTCACGAGCCATGTCGATACGCTTTCCGAGAACATATTGATGAGGTGTAATCCCCATCTGCTCTTTAAACAAGCAATGGAACTGACTTTCCCCAAGAAACACTCGCCCGGCCAATTGAGCCACACTAATCTTATGACTCAGGTGCTGCTCAATGTAACGATCAATCGCCTCCAAATCAAAGCGCGACTCTTTTCGACTGGTCTCAAATGCCGAGATATGGCGCTGCATTAATGCAATCACAGTGTCGTTACACGCACGACTTAACAGCAGGTCATCCGGATGGTTTCGCATTTCCTGAACCAACATCTGTATCAGCTTCTGAATTTGACTATCTAACTGGAAGTAGACATGGTCTCTCTCCAGGTTATTGATTTTTTGAAGCATTTCAGGATCATCATTTGTCGGTTTGGGCATATTCAGCACCAAAATATCCGATTGATTGATGACGCCACCGAAAGCATGATCAGAGCATGCGGTAACCACACAACCTTGACCAGGGCCGACAAGATTACCTCGCCCGCGCACTTCAAATTCGGCTTGCCCTTTTAAACCAATCACGATCTGCGTATAAGAATGATCGTGGCAATCCATATAAGACGGAAGTGTGATCAGCTCCGCCGGCTTTGGCAGCATAATCTCTTGATATGAAAGGATTTTTTGGTTATCTGAGTCACTCATTTTAAACAGTCGTCTTTACACGGTCAGCTTACGTCTTCGCATCATATACCTTCTTTGTTGGGTTGCAACTTTTACCCAACTCAATCGACAAGATCAAATCAGCATGATTAAGTTCATTTACATGATCATAGTTCCGGAACGATGATCATGCGAGGTTAATTTACGGTCAGTGAGCAACCAATTTTATTAACAAAAACGGATAGATAGGCAACACCTTACGTATACATAATCAATCAATGTAAAGATCCTTATTACCGAACAATCCGTTATTTTGTAAAACATCGTGCTCCATATTAGATAGGTCGTCCCTGAAACGGATCGAAACCCACGCTTAAACTCAACATAGAGGGATTTCCCCCCTTACTAATATGCTTCTGATTCAATACATTAGTTATCGAGCTTTAAGATGCATACGATCTAAAGCTCTCGGTATCTCATTGATACCTCTAACTTACTTAGCAGACCCTCGCTAGGTAATTTAGAACCTCTTCTACACGTCGACAAGATTATATCTTGTGTTGCCAGCCCGTCTTCAGGCTGGCTTTTTTTTCGCTTCTCAACAATGAAAACAATGGCATAAGCTGATATCATAGCTTTTGTCTCACTGTCCCTCTCATATGCTTAGGTGCTGCTCTTTCACTCACAAGTGATATGAACGTCAACCACACTACAACTGAGTTGTAGGAAGCATGATCAAGGACGATACGAGTTGTAAGCCGAACATTAGGCGGACATCCGTGAGCGCACATATCTGTAATGAAACAGACCATTTTCCCAATTAAACTCTTCGTTCCATTTCGTCGTTGTCTATGACTACCTGACGAAAACATCGAACACCATGAATTTAATTGGATTGAGCGCCAATCAACGAACGTGTTCTAGCAACGTAACTGCCTACTTGGCAACATCAATACGAGCCATATAACACGGACGTCTCTGTATTGGTATAAGCAGTATGTAGTGAGTCCTTTTGTGAATATTTCAGTCGATACCATAGAACAATCCCTCCTTAAACAGCTACCAGGTTGTTGGGGATGCAAAGATAAAGATTCGGTATTCCTATACGTAAACCAGGAATACGCAGAACTGTTAGGGCACACATCGCCCGAGGAGTGCTTGGGTAAAACTGATTTTGATATGGCCAGCCCAACCACTGAATGCGCGCAAGAATTTCAACGCCAAGATAAACACGTTCTCGAAACTGGCGAGTCACTAAAAATTCTGGATATCCACCCTTATCCAGATGGCCGCTGGCGAGCACATATATTTACTAAAACACCGTGGCGAGATGACAATGGCGACATTGTAGGCACCATTTTCTACGGAAGAGAACTCACCGACACTGCCGTGATTGAAGTCGGGTATTGGGTTTGTCGTGCTATCAGTACCAACCCAAATCAACAATCCATCTTTCGTTTCTCTGACTTACAACCAAAACCAGAGAAGCTCACATGTCGCGAGCAAGAAACGCTTTTCCTCCTGCTCTACGGCAAGAAGCCACAATTCATCTCTCAGGTCATGGACATATCAACAAAAACCGTTGAAGGTCACGTCGCACGCTTACGTAATAAGTTTGCAGCGAACAGCAAGAACGAACTAATAGATAAAGCAATGGAAGCAGGCTACGGCTCTGTTGTACCCAAAACGCTGCTTAAGCATCAATTATCGGTTGTGTTGAATGGAGAGCGATAATTCGCATCGCTTCCACCTACAAAAACACCGCCCCAATTCGGCGGTGTTTGTTTATTCATGAGGGACCATAAGCCTATGGCGCTAAACGATCAATGTCCCAACTTCCATCATGCTGGGAGAAAAGAAAACGATCGTGAAGGCGATGTTCGCCACCTTGCCAAAATTCGATGCTCTTTGGTTTTACGCGAAAGCCACCCCAAAAGGTTGGTACTGGTATTTCACCCTTAGCAAACTTCTGTTTTAGCTCTAAAAACTTACCTTCCAACACACCTCTGGCAGAGATACGGCTACTTTGTTTGCTCGCGATTGCGGCCAACTGGCTCTCTTTAGGACGAGAAGTAAAGTATTTCATATTCTCTACGGCGGTAAGCTTTTCAGCCACACCAGTAATATGAACTTGGCGCTCTAACGGGTGCCAAGGGAAGTGCAAACTAATATTGCTGTTATGCTCTAGCTGCTGGGCCTTGCGACTGCCTAGGTTGGTGTAAAACACAAAACCATCTTTGTCGACGTTTTTCAATAGAACAATGCGTTGAAACGGCATGCCATTTTCATCAACCGTTGCAACTGTCATCGCAGTCGGGTCCGTTAAACCCGCTTCAACTGCTTGCTCTAGCCACAGATTAAATTGATCAATAGGATCAGCTTTCAAATCTTTACGACGCAGCCCACCTTTGGTGTACTCACGACGAATATCAGCAAGTTCCATCTTTACTCCTTCACTCGTTTTTGTCGATTGTGCTCCCGATACTGAGGAAATACAAGGACATCATTGTGCTTGTTATCGTTGCCGCTCACAGCATCACAGTGCGTCATTTGATACCATGACACAAAAAACCAGTGAGCCGATCGTGAACTTACTCAACCCCAAAGCCCTACGTCATTTTTTACTGCTACTGTGTGCCGTCGGCATTTCAGGGCTTGCGCTTACTCATCATTACGCAACTCAATACCAACATGATCAATGGCAACAAAAGCTAGAGAGACAAGCCGCGCAAGTGTCACAAGAAGTGGACTACGAACTGGCAAAGTTTGAACAGATACCAAACCTATTAAGTCACGACCCAAGACTACTCAAAGCAGTAGAGCGCGGAACGCCCTCTCAAGAGCTCAACCTACTGTTATCAGATTGGTTGAAGCAAAGTTTGGCCGATACGATTTACGTTCATGACCGCACCGGGTTAGTCATAGCCTCAAGTAACTTTCAGCAAGAAGATACGTTTGTTGGCTCTAGCTTTAGCTATCGCCCCTATTTTAAAAATGCGCGACGCGGTGAGCCCGCTCAATATGTTGGATTAGGCGTGCGCTCGAATAAACGTGGGTACTTCTTCTCATCTCCGCTGTGGGTAAATGAGGAAGTCGTTGGCGTGATCACAGTAAAAGTGAACTTGGAGCAATTAGAACAGCGCCTTTCGCAAACCACGACTGACGTACTCATTACAGATAAACACAATGTCGTGTTTATGAGCAATTTACCAGACTGGCGCTATCGTGCACTTTTCCCACTGTCATCGAGTGCAATAATTGAACTTACCGAAACGCGTCAATATGGCGATACCTTGCCCGAATATTTTGGTGAGTTGACGGCGCACAGTGGTGTCACGGAGTTTGATGACAATCAATTGCTTCTATCACCGAATTACCTCGCATACGCAACACACTTATTGGATAAAGGGTTTCGCGTCGTTGCCTTAATTAACCACAACAGCGTTCTTGCCGCCGTTTTACAGGCCGATATCGTCTTCCTGATCTTATATGCGCTCATTGCTCTAATTGCATTAGCGTGGTTCCAAACCCTAGTTAACAAAGCACGCCTTGCCCATCTCAATGTGAGCCTAGAAGAAAAAGTAGTGCAACGGACACTAGTTCTGAGTGAAGCCAACCAAAAACTACAACAGACCATCCGTCAATATGAGCAAAGCCAACAAGAGCTTAAACAAACACAACAAGAACTGACGCAAGCCGCGAAATTGGCACTGTTGGGCGAGCTATCAGCCAGTATTAATCATGAGATAAATCAGCCACTTTCCGCACTAAGAACCTATACCGAAAACTCGCAGCGTTTGTTGGCAATGGAAAAATACCCAATGGTCGCCGACAATTTGGGCAAAATGCTGACACTTAATGACACCATTTCGGAAGTCATTGCCCGCTTAAAAGTCTTTACTCGGAAAGCCACGCACGATTCACACAATGAAATCTCAGTACTGCACGACGCGGTACATACTGCCACCAGCATTTTGAGCAACAAGCTTATTAAGCAAGGAGTAACACTAAAAGTTCCGGCCATCGACTATGATGTGAAGCTGGCCATTCACAGCGTTGAATTAGAACAAGTGCTGATCAATCTCTTCCACAACGCGGCACAAGCGATGGAAAACCACTGTATCGATCCGCAAATATCCATTGCTGTTCAGTGTCATGATGACAGTTGCGACATTCTTGTTTCCGATAACGGACCAGGGATGTCAGACGAAGCCCTAGCAAAAGTGTTCGACCCATTTTTTACGACTAAGCCGGAGGGTCTTGGATTAGGTTTAACAATCTCCAAGCGGATTATAGAGAGCTATCACGGCTCCCTCTGTGCCTATAAACATCAGAACACAGAACAACAAGCAGGAGGGATGACCTTTATCGTGACGCTACCAATAGTCAATCAGAATAAACGTACCCCAGAAGTGGAAAACGACCATGAATAACCCAGTTTTCTTTGTTGATGACGAACCACACATTCGTGATGCCGTGTCTCAAGCCCTGCTGATTGAAGGGATAGACGTCACCTGCTTACCAAACGCAGTAGAAGCCTTACGCGTAATCGACTCAAATACACCTGCGATTATCATTACCGATATCCATATGCCCGTGATGGATGGCTTGGAGTTTATGCGAACTTTGCGAAGCAAAAACGATCACTTTCAATTCATCGTACTTACTGGACATGGAGATGTGAAAACCGCGGTAGATGCGATGAAAAGCGGCGCGTACGACTTTCTAGAAAAACCGTTTTCAACGGAACAGCTCATGAAATCGCTCAACAATGCCAGCGATAAACTGAACTTGTTGCAAGAAAACATCTGGCTTAAGAAAGAGCTCGACATGCAAACTCATGTTGGTCCGAAAATGATTGGTCACAGTAAGGCCATGGTGAGCATTCGTCGCGCCTTGATCAGTGCGCCTACAAGCCAGCCGCTCATTTTTGTAGGTCAAGATGGTACGGGTCGGCGACTCGCTGCACAATTTGCCCACGACATACATGCAACACCAGATAGTGAGCTAATCGCCGCTTCTGGTGAAGACCTCTATGAGCTTTCATTAGAAGCGCTCGACAAAGCCATACACCGCTTAAGTGAAGGAAAACGCCACTGCAGTTTGTACTTACATAGCGCAGAGCATGTATCATTTGAACAATGGGAATACTTGTTCAAGCACCCGAAACTTGAACGTGTTTTTGGCGCGACCACCCAAGCCGAGCCACCTCTAAAATCCCTGGCGACTCTAATTCACTTACCGACGCTCGATGAAAGAAAGGAAGATATAGGGCCTTTATACAAGCACTTTGTGCGCCACACAGCGAGCCGATATCAGTTACAGCCGCCACATATCAGCCTAGAAGAGGTCAAACACCTCACCAGTCTCGAATGGCCAGAAAACGTTAAGCAGCTACGCCAATTTGCTGAACTTCGTGCCCTCAAGCCAGATACTTTTAGAATGGAAGATTGGAACAGTGAGAAAAGTCTTGAAATTCAGAGTATGACTCAGCGCACAGAATACTTTGAATATTGCTTGTTATTCGATGCATTGCAAAGACATCGCGGCAGACTCAAAGAGGTTCAACTAGAATTACAGGTATCACGCAAAACCTTGTACGACAAACTAAAAAAACATCAGTTGGATAAAGCCAAGTTCAAGGCGTAATAGCTATACTCCGGCGCTAATTATGCTTTTGTTTGATTTAGAAAGTGTAAGAAAGCTCATTTGAAGAGAGAATAACCCTCTTCTCATATTTTATTAGCCGAGCATGCTGACACGATCGGTTAATAATAATAAGATCAAAAAGATAATCCGTAATTATATAAGCAGGGACTGTGATGAGCCGAGATAACTACAACAAACTCAACGATGAAGAGTTGGATTTTGTTGATGACAAAACTGCAGCATTGCTCCTCAATACCCCCAACAGCGCGCGTTTTATGCTTTGGGTTATGGTGCTATTTTTCATTGCAGCAATAGGTTGGGCATCTTGGGCTGAAATCGACAAAGTCACGGTTGGTCAAGGCAAAGTGATTCCCTCCTCACAGATACAAGTAGTCCAAAACTTAGAAGGTGGCTTAGTCAAAGAAATCTTGGTCAAAGAAGGTCAGTTGGTTGAAAAAGGCCAACAGTTACTGCTTATCGACGACACCCGCTTTCGCTCAGATTTTCGTGAACGTGAGCAACAAGTTGCCAACCTTACCGCATCTGTGCTGCAACTATCCGCTTCTATTAACAGTGTTGCCGTTAATCGTGATTTTGAAACGGAAAACTGGCGTCAAAGTGTACTACTTGATTACGGTAAACTGACCTTCCCACCAACCTTGGAAGAGACTCGACCTCAACTCACACAGCGTCAAAAAGCAGAATATCGCGAAGATCTAGATAATTTACGCAACCAACTTTCTGTTATTGACCAACAAGTGCAGCAAAAGCAGCAGGACTTGGTAGAGATCCAAGCACGAGTAAGGAACTTGCGTCAAAGCTACCAATACGCGAAAAAAGAACTCGATATCACCAAACCTTTGGCAGACGAGGGCGTTGTTCCTCGTATTGAACTGCTCAAATTACAGCGCCAAGTCAACGATACCCGTCGTGAAATGACGTCCAGTGAGCTCAAGATTCCCGTATTGCAATCAGCGATTCGAGAATCCATGCTCAACCGTATTGATGTTGCACTCAAATTCCGCTCTGAACAGCAAGAGAAACTCAACAGCGCCCAAGACCAGTTATCTGCTTTGGTTGAATCAGCGGTGGGCTTGGAAGATAGAGTAAACCGAACGGTTGTGAATTCGCCAGTAACAGGCAAAATCAAAACACTGAACATCAATACTGTCGGTGGTGTTATCCAACCTGGTATGGATATCGTCGAGATCGTACCAACAGAAGACACACTATTGGTAGAGGCGAAAATTGCGCCAAAAGACATCGCATTTTTACGCCCAGATCTTCATGCTATCGTGAAATTTACAGCTTACGACTTCACAAAGTACGGCGGTTTAGAGGGAGAGTTGGAACATATCAGCGCGGATACCACTCAAGATGAAGAAGGCAACAGCTTCTACATTGTTCGTGTACGCACCGAAAAAACAAACTTTGGTCAAGATGCAGATTTACCAATCATTCCAGGAATGACAGCATCGGTCGATATCATCACAGGGAAGCGAACCGTTTTGGAATATCTACTTAAGCCTATCTTAAGTGCCAAAACGAACGCCTTGAAGGAGTAAACCACATTAAGATACTCGCGATAGGGAGTATTGAGCGATAAGTGATTAAATAAAAAGCACTTATTTCTCACTGACGAACTCTCTAGAAGAGTATACTTGTGATACGAGTCGAATATGCGATCCAATTTGCAGCGTAAAGTTACATTATTAATCAGCTTAAGTTGTTTGTCGTTCCAACTTGGTGCGCTGAACAGTAAAGAACAACGATGGGTCAATACGGTCACAGCGGTGTACGGCGAACGTGCGGGATTGCGCGTAAATACATGGCGAAAGAACCTCGACTTATTTAAACAATTAGAGACTCATGAACAGCTCGCTGGCGTTAACGACTTTTTTAATCAGCTGTATTTCGTTGACGACATAAAACTGTGGGGAAAGACAGATTATTGGGCTACGCCACTCGAATTTTTAGGGAGTAACGCAGGAGACTGTGAAGATTTCACTATTGCTAAGTACTTCTCTTTACTCGAGCTAGGAATACCAGATTCAAAGATGCGGTTAATATACGTAAAAGCCATCGAACTGAATCAGTTTCACATGGTATTAGCTTACTACCCTACCCCAAGTTCTGAGCCGCTCATTCTCGATAATATCAATCCTGACATTGTCCGAGCCTCTAAGCGTAGCGACTTGCTACCGATATACAGTTTTAATGGTACAAACCTGTGGTTGATGAAGTCATCTGCTAGCACTGGAGAGCTGGCAGGGAAAGCATCACGGTTGAGCCTTTGGAATGACTTACGCTCGCGCGAACGTAAGTTGCAGTTAAATAAACCTAAAATTAACTATGACGAGTGAGAAACATGACCCTATATAAGAAGCTTGTGGTGGGGATGGTTACGGTCTTTATACTCTTGTTGGCATCAGTATTCGTAATCCAATTCAACACGACTCGAGACAGCTTGGAGCAACAGCAACGTTCAGAGGTCAACAACACTATTAACACCGTAGGTTTGGCACTGGCTCCTTACCTAAAGGACAAAGATAAAGTCGCGGTTGAGTCCGTGATTAATGCTCTATTTGACGGCAGCACCTACTCCGTTGTTCGTCTTACAGCATTAGATTCTGACTACCAGATCGTGCGTACTTACCCAGTTAAACCAAGTACGGTGCCACAATGGTTTATCGACATGAATCTATTTAAAGCGATTCACGATAAGCGTGTTGTGACCAGTGGTTGGATGCAGCTCGCCGAAGTAGAAATCATTAGCCACCCAGGCGCAGCTTACGAGCAGCTCTGGCAAGGTTTTATTGGGTTGCTGTCTGTATTCAGTGTCATTTTTCTGGCTGGTTTAGTGGCAATTTCATACATCCTACGTCGCTCGCTAAAGCCGTTAACGGCCATCGTAAATAAAATGCATGAAATCGCGAATAACCAATTTGGTGAACCGCTTGCTCGTCCAAGAACCAAAGATCTTATCGCGGTGGTAGATGGCATTAACATGATGTCTGCTCAAATCGAGCTATCATTCAAAGAGCAAGCCAAAGAGGCGCAACGTCTGCGTGCTCAGGCTTACCTCGATCCTATATCTAAATTGGGTAACCGCTCATTCTACATCAACCAAATCGACCAATGGCTTGCAGAGCAAACGCAAGGGGGTATCGCGCTACTCCATGCTGAATACATTGGGGACATTTACGAGACCAAAGATTACCAACGCGCAGATGCCCACGTTAAAGAACTGTCTCAACGTTTGAAAAACACCATTGATGTACCGGGTGCCACGATTGCTCGCTTGTCTAGTGATGAGTTCGGCTTGCTTTTCCCTCATATGGATGAGAGCGAGTTACGCATTTTATCGGACAGCATCGTCAATTGTGTGAACGGCCTAAATACTGACCCAACAGGCTTAGCAAAACCTAAAGCGTCACTAGGGGTTGCACACAGCAAAGATCAGAAAACGCGTTCTGAAATCCTCTCGATGGTGGACAACGCACTATCGAAAGCCAAAGCGCAACCAGACAAGCCATACGGCTTCATTGGCAGTGATACACCTTCTAGTTTGATGGGTAAACAGCAATGGAAAGCGTTGGTTGAAGAAGCCATTCATAGTGATTGGGTTAAATTCCGTTTCCAAGCTGCGAAAAACACATGGGGTAAAGTATTCCACAACGAAGTATTTTCAAGCATCGAAAAAGATGGTGAAACGTATCGTGCGAATCAATACCTATTCGCACTAGAACAGTTAGACGCCACCAACATCTTTGACCAGTATGTCATTGAATCAATGATTAAGATGCTAGAAAATGGTGAACTTAATGACCCAGTCGCGATTAACATCGCGCAAAGCAGCTTGTCTCAACCATCGTTTATTCGCTGGACAACGAGCATGCTAGAGAAACACGCCAAAGTAGCCTCTAAGCTACATTTTGAAATTCCAGAGGAATGCTTTATCGATCAGCCTCACCACACAGCACTGTTATGTAATGCCATTCGCCAATCAGGTGCTGAGTTCGGCGTAGATAACTACGGACGTAACTTCCAATCTTTGGAATACATCCAAGAGTTCCGCCCGAACTATGTGAAGCTCGATTACCTATTCACACACAACTTGCACGACGAAAAACAGAAATTCACGCTAACGTCGATCTCTCGTACTGCCCACAACCTTGGTATTACGACTATCGCATCGCGTATCGAAACTCAAATCCAGTTGGATTTCCTCACTGAACATTTTGTTGAGGTATTCCAAGGATTCATCGTCGACAAGGAATAAAAAGGTTTATCAACGATGAAAGACCCTTTACTGAATTCGCTCATCTACGTTAGCCGTTACTATGGGTTAGCTAACTCGCCAGAAGCGCTAGTCAACGGACTACCGCTATCTGACGGTAAACTGACCCCATTTTTGCTACCAAGAGCAGCGGAAAGGGCCGGATTGGTTGCCAAGGAAAACCGCGCAGAGCTGGAGAGCATCTCCAGCCTAATTCTGCCGGCAATCTTAGTTCTTAAAGGCGGTGACTCTTGCGTTCTCAACAGCATCAATATGGAGAAACGCGAGGCCGAAGTCACCACCCTAGAAAGTGGAATGGTGCCGATCTCTATTCCATTAGAAGACCTACTTGAGCAATACACTGGTCGGTACTTTTTAGTTAAAAAGCAATTCCGTTTCGATGAGCGCTCTCCCGAAGTGCTCAAAACCAACGAAGGCCACTGGTTCTGGTCCACCTTGTGGCAGTCAAAACGCATCTACCGTGATGTTTTAATCGCATCACTTCTCATCAACCTCTTTGCGGTTGCCGCTCCGCTATTCACTCGCTTGGTGTACGACAAAGTGGTTCCGAATCTTGCGTTTGAAACCCTATGGGTACTAGCAAGTGGCATCTTTGTCGTGTTCCTGTTCGACTTCATTCTCAAGTCGCTGAGAAATTACTTCATTGATGTGGCGGGCAAGAAGTCTGACATTCTGATTTCATCCAAACTGTTCAGCAAAGTGATGGGGATTAGAATGGAATCGAAGCCGCCTTCGGTCGGTGCCTTCGCTCGCCATTTACAAGAATTCGAATCTATTCGAGAGTTTTTTACTTCAGCGACCGTCAGTGCTCTCATTGATTTGCCTTTTGCCATTCTGTTCTTAGTGATTATATGGCTAATGGCTGGCGATCTTGTGTATGTACCGATGGTGGGCGTGGTCATTTTGATTATTCACTCGCTACTGATACAAGGGCCGCTGCGCCGCTCCATTGAGGAGGGTTCACGCCTAGCATCGCAAAAATATGCCAATTTGATAGAGAGCTTGGCTGGGTTAGAAACCGTAAAAATGCTCAGTGCGCAAAGCCAATTCCAATACCGCTGGGAAGAGGCAGTTGCGCACATGGCGAACTGGAATATAAAAAGCCGACGAATTACGGATAGCATTCAAAACGCGGCGGGTTTTGTGCAGCAAAGTAGTAACGTAGGGATGATCATCCTAGGCGTTTACTTGATTGCAGAAGGCGACTTAACCATGGGTGGTTTGATTGCCGCAACCATGCTTAGCGGCCGCGCGATTGGTCCTTTGGTTCAGTTATCCTTACTCTCTACGCGCTACAACCAAGCGAAGTCTTCTATGACAATTATCAATCAAGTCATGGAGATGCCGGATGAACAAGAAGAAGGTAAGCGTTACATTCACCGCCCAATAGTACAAGGCAAAATTGAACTTGAACGCGTGACCTTCCACTACCCAGACTCACCGGTGGCGTCGATTCGAGATTTGAGCTTGACCATTAACCCAGGCGAAAAAGTAGCGATCATAGGCCGTATCGGTTCGGGTAAAACCACGTTAGAGCGTCTCATCATGGGCTTGTATCAGCCGACGGAAGGTCATGTTCGCATTGATGATACCGACATCGCACAACTGCATCATGTCGACATTCGCCGTAATATTGGTTGTGTGCCGCAAGATTCGAATCTGTTCTTTGGTTCTATCCGCGACAACATTACGCTAGGTCGCCCATTAACCGATGACCGTGACGTACTAGACGCAGCGAATCGTGCCGGTGTTACTGCGTTTACGCAATCTGACCCAGCGGGCTTAGAACGCCAAGTTGGTGAAGGTGGTGCAATGCTTTCGGGTGGTCAACGTCAAGCAGTCACGATCGCTCGTGCATTTTTGGGTCGTCCTCCTGTTCTACTCATGGATGAACCAACCAGTGCGATGGATAATCGCTCAGAGATGCACATTAAACATCAATTAGCACAGTTGAAACCTAGTGAAACGCTGATTCTGATTACGCATAAAACGTCTATGCTCGACATCGTTGATCGCGTAATTGTGATGGAGAAAGGCAGCATCATCGCAGATGGCCCTAAAGCGCAAGTGCTGAACGATTTGAAACAAGGCAAAGTGCGTGCGGTTAGCTAGCCTGAATTCACATTGATAAAAGACAAGGGCCCCGTTTAACTTGTGTTTAACGGGGCTTATTTTATTGTGAGCCCGAGATAATTAAGTTCTTCAAGCGCGACCCAAACGAGTACAAGGCCAACAATCACGAATAAAATCATAATCGCCTTTTCATCTTCTTCCATTTTTCAACGCCCTAAAAGCTATTTCAATTAATACACCTTAGGTTATCAGGACAAAAGTCATATTCAGCTCGTTTATAAGGAACTAGCATCATAGAATGTCGGATATGGGATACAGCTCAAAGATTGCTCTTTTCAAAATCACGTCAGCTTTGGTTGAATATAAGTAATACAGCCAAAGAGTTCGCAATGCTCACTAAGTCTTTGATTAACCAATATAGTACTCTGTGGTACCTCAACACAGAGACAAATGGTGTAAAGAAAAATTGTGATTACTTACAGCAAAAAATCAGCTATAAAAGCCGCTTTCTAGATATCGTCGAGATGAAGAAATGAATGATTGGATCCAATTAGAGCAAGTGAGCCAGTATTTCACTATGGGCTCCCTCGGTTACAAACTATTGATGGGCATTTTTGTCCTGATCGCGTATCGCATCCTGAAGAGGATTGTAAATCGAGCCATCCTAAATTTGGCAACAACGAAAGGTGTAAAAAAGGCTCGTTTGAGTTTTATTCAGCGCTGTTTCAATGTCGCGCTGCTATTTTTGACCGCCTCTATTTTTGCCATTGCCACAGGTATTGGCTATGGCGATGTGTCTTTGTTCCTATCGTCCATTTTTGCCGTATTAGGTGTGGCGTTTATTGCGCAGTGGTCAATTCTGAGCAACATCACTGCCAGCTTTTTGATCTTTTTTGTCTTCCCATACCGAGTGGGTGACCGAATTAAAGTCGTAGATAAAGATGAAGACATCTGCGGTGAGATTCAAGAAATCAGTATGTTTCACGTGTTAATTAAGCACGACAACGGTAACTTGATCACTTACCCAAACAACCAGATTTTGCAAAAAGCAGTGCTAAAGCTGGCGAAAAACAAGCCAGAGCCAAGTAAAGCAAAATCTCGGATTTATACTCGCAGAAAGAAATAACCCACTAAAAAGCCGATGTATCTACATCGGCTTTTTAATGCACTTCTTTTTAAGTTTTAGTGTTGACCTCAACTTAGCTTGAGGTTTTAGCCTTAGTCGCACGATTAAAAATCAACAATGAAAAAAGGAACCATTGTGTCCAAAATTGCGATTATTTATTTCTCTAAAACCGACGTTACTGGTCAGCTTGCTCGCGCGATTGCCGCAGGTGTTGAACAACAAGGCATTAAGCAGCAAGATGAATGTGAAATCCTCTCTCACCGAATTGAAGGCAGTGAGATTATTGAGGGACGTTTTGTGAACCCTAAACTAATGGATGAACTTGCTGAGTGTGATGCGATTATCTTTGGCTCACCGACCTATATGGGCGGTGTAGCAGCGCAGTTTAAAGCATTTGCCGATGCAAGCAGTGAATCTTGGTATTACCAAAAATGGGCGAGCAAAATCGCGGCTGGCTTTACCAGTGGTGGGGCAATGAATGGCGACCAATCTTGCACATTACAATATCTACAAACGCTCGCTAACCAACACGGCATGATGTGGATCGGGTTGGATAAGATCAGCAATTCTGGGGAGCAAAACCTGAATCGTTATGGTGTACAAGGTGGTATTGTTGCACAAGGTGATGAAGGTGGTCAGTTGCATGTGCATGCTTCTGATGTTGCAACAGCGGAGTATCTTGGCAAACGAGTCGCTATGCTCGTGAACAAGCTCTCCACTCGCTAACAATAAAAAGAAGCCCCGTAAGATACATCTTCGGGGCTTCATATTTATCGCTTGTTTTGAGCGCTACTTCTTGATGTAGAGGTCTTTCGAGTAGATACGACCTTCTACGTTGTTCTTGGCAAAACCGCCAACCGTAGGACGAACCAAACGCGCTTGCATGTAGTAGTAAATCGGTGCGATTGGCATATCCGCCGCCAACAATTGCTCGGCTTGATCATAGAAACCTTGGCGCGCTTTCTCATCGGTTGCGGCCAATGCACTGTTCATCGCGTTGTCGTACGCTTCATTGCTGTAACGTGCAAAGTTACCCGAAGAACCTGAGCGAAGTAAGCTCAGGAAAGTAGACGCTTCATTGTAATCACCACACCAGGAAGCGCGCATCACATCGAAATTGCCTTGTTTACGCGCCACTAAGTATGACTTCCACTCTTGGTTTTCTAACTCCACGTGTGCACCGAGATTTTTTTGTAGCATCGACGCTATCGCAACCGCGATCGATTTGTTTGCCTCACTGGTGTTGTACAGCAATTTAAAATCGAGCGGCTTGTCTTGGCTGTAACCCGCTTCTTTTAACAACTGACGCGCTTTCTCGTCACGTTGTTGCTGACTCCACTTACTGTATTCAGGCGGCGTCGCATCAAACCCTGCGGTGTACTGATGCGCAAAAGTATAAGCAGGAAGGTTGCCCACTTGCGTGACACCATTCGTAATCACATCGCGCATGATGGAGTACGACACCGCTTGACGCACTCGCACATCATCAAATGGCGGACGAGTGGTATTGAACGCGTAGTAATACGTACACAATAATGGCACTACCGTGTAAGCCTGCTTGTAATCTTGTTTAAGCTTCTGCGCCATATGAGTCGGCACATCGGACGTGATATCCAGCTCCCCTGCCGCATAGCGATTGATCGACGCGTTTTGGTTTTCAAACGGAATGTAAGTCACTCTGTTTAGATGCGTATCTGCGCTGTCCCAGTAACTTGGACTCTTAACCAGTTCAATGCGTTCATTCACGACCCACTTATCCAATGTGAATGCACCGTTGCTAACAAATTGGTCTGGTTCGCTCCACGGCTTGTCGCGGTTTTCCACTGTCGCTTGATGCACTGGCATCATGGACGTGTGCCCAGTCATAGCAACAAAGTACGGCACTTGACTGTCCAACTCAAAACGTAGGGTGTATTTATCCACTGCCTTGATACCGAGATCGTCCAAAGGCTTTTTGCCCTCTGCTACATCGGCGATGTTTTTGATCTTGGTGAGTTTGAGATACCAAACATTTGGAGAAGCGGTCTTCGGATCTACCGCTCGGCGCAGTGAATAGACAAAATCATCCGCTGTCACAGGCTCGCCATTCGACCATTTCGCGTCTTTGCGAAAGTGAAAAGTAAAAGTTTGGTTGTCCTTGGTTTCCCATGATTCTGCCACACCGGGAATAATGTTTCCGTCACGATCTTGAATCACAAGCCCTTCAAATAAGTCACGAATCACATGCATTTCTGGCAGACCTTCGGCTTTCGCTGGGTCAAGCGTCGCCGCCTCTGCGTCATTCGCACGTACTAAATGCTGTTCTGCGGCAAGTTGAATGCCTTTAGGTAAGGTCTCCGCAGCAACTGATGTAGCAAGAAAAGGGGTGAATAAAGAGGAAATCAGCAACGCCGTTGAATGTTTTTTAAAATCCATATCGTTTTTCGTTCTCCTAACGCGTCTTGTGAAGCAAGTGCCACAATTAACATTTCAACCGTTGACGAGTTTAAACGGTTCAGTTTAGCTAGGTGTAATTAGCTTAGATATTGATACTACTTCATCAATCAGGAGATTACGGTGAGTCTAATTCCAAGAACGGAAAGAGCGGCATTTTTAATTCGGCCAACATCATACGGTCAATCCGTGCTTGGTGCGCCATTACTGTATTTTCCGGCTCAAGTCGAAAGTGCTTCACGAGGTTTGATTTTGGCAGGCACTCACGGGGACGAGACGGCCTCGATTGCAGGTTTGTCCTGCGCGCTAAGAAGCTTGCCTGCTGAAAACTTACGACATGATGTGATTCTGTCAATGAATCCTGACGGCAACCAGCTAGGCACACGCGCAAATGCAAACCAAGTGGATCTCAATCGCGCGTTTCCAACCCAAAATTGGACTGAGCATGGCACAGTGTATCGATGGAGCTCTCACACACCCGTTCGAGACGTACAGGTGAAAACCGGCACTAAAAACCAACTAGAGCCTGAAGTTAGCGCGTTAATTAACTTGATTGAACTGCGCAAGCCAAAGTTTGTTGTGTCGTTTCATGAACCGCTTGCGTTTGTGGATGATCCCAAACATTCCGACCTTGCCAAATGGCTCGGCGAGCAGTTCCAACTGCCAATCGTTGACGATGTCGACTACGAAACACCCGGCTCATTCGGCACTTGGTGTAGTGAACGTGATTTACCTTGCATCACGTTGGAATTGCCCGCGATTTCTGCCGATCTCACCATTGAAAAACATCTCTCTGCTTTTATTGCTTTGCTGAGGCACGATCCGGCTCTCTAGTCCGCTGTTAAACAAGCGATCATGTGAGGATCTGTTTGATGTCGGTACTGATATCGCTGATCAACTGACGGGCACTGTCGTCTCTTTGCTGAACCAAGATGATAAACAGCAAATCGGTGATCACGTTTTGCGCGGTACGCGAAGCAATGGATGAGCTGCGATGTTCCGTTTCATTGGCAATCGTATCAAACGTAATATCGGCAATACCGCGCAAGCGACTTCTTCCAGGCGCAGATAACGCAATCACCTTCGCGCCCTGCTCTTTTGCCGCTTCTGCCGCGACGAGAATTTCTTTGCGCTCACCCGAAAACGAGATTGCGATCTGAACATCTTCTGGAGAGAGCGTGCGGGCAACAGCAATCTGCACGTGGCTGTCTTGTTCAGAAAGCGCCGTAATACCAAGTTTAAGCAGTTTAAAGCTTAAATCCTTCGCGGTCAGTGCAGAGCCCCCAATCCCGACCACTTGCACTCGACGCGCTTCACTCAACCATTTCACCGCTTGGTGACACGCTTCGTAAGACAGCGTATTGGTGGTTTGAAACATAGCGTCGGTTTTCGCTTTCACCAGTTTCTGTGAAATAACCGCAATGGGGTCGTCAGCCAAAATATCACTGTGCAGCGGTGTCGACTGCATCGCATGCTTACGGCCAATCTCTTCATTCAGAGCTAACTTAAACTCGCTGTAACCTTTAAAGCCGATACGCTGAGTAAATTTCACAATGCTCGATTGACTCACTTTTACTTGCGCCGCAAGTTCTTGGCTGGTGAGCAGCGCCGCCTTTTCTGCGTTTTCAACAATCCAATCGCCAACCAAACGACCACTTTGCGAAAGCTGAGTACGCCTCGTGACTATCTTATTGATAACTGACACAACAAAAACCTCAAAAATTTTAAATAAATTATTCCAAATCAGAAATAATAGGCGTTTGATTTAACCTCCTGATTATTCTAACCAAGACAGTTAATCCCGGACGTAATAGACGTATATTTTCTCTCATTATTCCAAATTTCTCCTGCATAAAGAATAACCTCAAGTGTGATTTTTATCACCAAACCTGAATATTTTATTCCATAAAATCGCCCTCAGATTGAACATTACGAAGAGTGCAAAACATGAAAATTGATTTAAGCAGATTGGTGACAGAAAGCCGTAACCCAGCCAGTGCCGAGATCGATACGCTTTCGACCATCGAGATGCTGCAAGTCATTAATGAAGAGGATCAAAAAGTCCCGCTCGCGTTAAAAGCGGTGCTACCACAAATTGCAGAGACAGTTGACGCAATTACCCAAGCTTTTGCAAATGGTGGCCGTTTAATTTACATGGGAGCTGGTACGTCAGGTCGCTTAGGCATTCTTGATGCAAGCGAGTGTCCTCCTACCTACGGCACGCATCCAGATATGGTGATTGGCTTAATTGCTGGTGGACATCAAGCGATTTTAAAAGCGGTAGAAAACGCAGAAGACAACGCGAAAATGGGTCAAGACGACTTAAAAGCGCTTCACCTCACCAAGCATGACGTGGTTGTAGGCATAGCTGCAAGTGGCCGCACGCCTTATGTGCTAGGTGGTTTGGAGTACGCTAAATCCATCGGAGCTACGACCGCATCTATCGCCTGTAATCCAGAATGTGCCATGGCAAAAGCGGCCGACATCGCGATTCTGCCGATAGTTGGCGCAGAGGTTGTCACTGGATCTTCTCGCATGAAAGCCGGCACCGCACAAAAACTGGTGCTAAACATGCTCACGACAGGCGCAATGATTCGTAGCGGTAAGGTATTTGGCAACTTAATGGTGGATGTAGAAGCCACTAACGCCAAGCTCATCCAACGCCAAACCAACATTGTTGTGGAAGCAACCGACGCATCAAAAGAAGAAGCAGAGCGAGCATTAAATGCCTGCGGTCGCCACTGCAAAACCGCCATCTTAATGATTTTGGCCGATTTGGATGCCGAACAAGCCAAATCACGCCTCGCCGCGCACAACGGCTTTATTCGCGCAGCACTAAATAATAACTAAATAATCCGAGTTCTGAAGGATAGACCCTATGGCAAAAATAACTTCAAACACAGTATCGCAGTTGCTGTCCGCAGTGGGTGGCAGTAGCAACGTAAGCAAATGTGGTAACTGTATGACGCGTTTGCGTTTATCGCTCGCCAACAATGGCTTGGCTGATCAATCAGTTATCAAGCAAATTCCCGGCGTAATGGGTGTGGTGGAAAGCGATGAGCAGTTTCAGATCATTCTCGGTCCCGGAAAAGCTCAACAAGCGGCTGAGATGATGAATCAATTGATCGACAGCTTAACCTCTGGTGACAGTGAAGAACCAGATATGCCGCAACAAGATCTTTCTGCCGTCGCAGCCGAGCAGAAAAAGCAGATGAAGAGCAAACAAACCAGTGCGGTTCAGCGTTTTTTAAGCAAGTTTGCCACTATCTTTACGCCGTTGATCCCTGGTTTTATTGCCGCTGGTTTGTTGCTAGGTTTTGCGACGTTATTGGAACAAATGTTTGTTCTCGACCAGACACCAAGCCAGTTTATGTTGGATTTGATCGCCTACATGAAAGTCTTTGGTAAGGGTCTGTTTGCTTTCCTAAGTATTCTGATTGGTTACAACGCGCAGCAAGCGTTTGGCGGCTCTGGTGTTAATGGTGCCATTCTCGCCTCTTTGTTTGTGCTGGGTTACAACCCAGAGGCGACATCCGGCATTTACTCTGGCATGAACGAGTTTTTCGGCTTTGCGATTGATCCGCGCGGCAACATTATCGGCGTACTTTTGGCAGCGATCATCGGTGCACAAGTCGAGCGTAAGGTTCGTCAATACATGCCTGATGATCTGGACATGATCTTAACGTCCGTTATCACTCTATTGATCATGGGTGCGGTAACCTTCTTGATCATCATGCCGATCGGCGGCGAGCTGTTTAAAGGGATGTCTTGGTTGTTCCTCAACTTGAACGATAACCCATTAGGCGCTGCAATCTTGGCAGGTTTGTTCTTAATTTCTGTGGTATTTGGCATCCACCAGGGTTTTGTTCCAGTGTACTTCGCATTGATGGAAGCACAGGGCTTTAACTCACTATTCCCTATCCTGGCGATGGCAGGTGGCGGTCAGGTTGGCGCGTCAATGGCGCTGTATTTCAAAGCCAAAAAAGACGCTCTACTGCGCACTCAAGTTAAAGGCGCTATTATTCCGGGTCTTCTAGGCATTGGCGAACCATTGATTTACGGCGTGACATTACCACGTGTAAAACCATTCGTTACCGCTTGTATTGGTGGTGCTGCGGGCGGCTTCTTTATCGGTTTAGTTTCTTACCTTGGCTTACCAGTTGGTCTTAATACGGTGTTTGGCCCATCCGGTATCGTGGCGATTCCTCTCATGACATCTGAAAATGGCATCTTCCCGGGCATGATGGTGTTTGTTGCTGGCCTGCTTATCTCTTACATCGTCGGCTTCCTCGCGACTTACTTCTTTGGCTGCAAAGACGTCGATTTAAGCTAAATCATTCTTCCCCTATAGGAATGGACTAGCTCGCGCCCTTGGCAAACAAGGGCGCACCCTCTCTCTACTTCACGACAATTTTTCTTATTCCGTTACTCGGAAGGGGCTTTGTCGTACCTAAAACAATAGAAATGAAAGGTCGTTAATCATGAAAAAGCACATTTTGACTCTACTTCTCCCAACATTGATGGCATCAAACGCAATGGCAGCGCAGCTGTATCAAGCGGAAGATGGGTCAGTTTTAAATATTTACTCTCGTCTTGGTTTCAATGTCACCAGTAAAAATGATGAGCACGGCGATGCAAATGGCGAGTTTGATGGCCGTATTGGTTTAAACGGTTCACAAACCATCAACGAGTACGCGTCGATCATCGGCCAAGCGCAATACCAAGTGGGTGCCGCTGAATACGCAAACCAAGTAAACGACAAACCGTCTCTGACCGCACGTTATGTATGGGCGGGTATTGATGCGAAAGATTATGGTCGCATTACTGGTGGTCGCGTGGCATCTGGGTTGATTATGTTTACCGACATTGGTGATGTGTTCGCCTCTTCCGATGTTTCTATGGCGCGCCAAGCGAATAAAGTCGACAAAACCGCAACGCAAGTTTTCCGTCAAGATGGCACGCTGCAATACCAAAACAGCCTAGGTAATGTCGATTTTTCTGTCGCGTACATTTTAGGAAACAACACTTCTGAGCTCGACTACGGTTACAACGCTGCACTGCGTTATACGCTAGACATGGGGAATTTGGGTACCTTGGCACCAGTGATAGCGATGCAGAAAAATAAAGGTGATGCACGTGAAAGCAACGACACCGATTACACATTCTGGGGCGCAGGTACGCGTTACTACCTAGGTGATTTGATGTTGGGTGCGTTGTACTCGGAAGATGAACTAGAGGGCCATTACTCACAACCCAGTACCGACAAAGTGATGGAACTAACGGCGGTTTACAGTGTAAATGACAAATGGGTACTACGTGCTGGTTATCGTTCTTTAGAAAACAGTGATGGTGACGAGCTAGAGCTGAAAGATGCAACGCTAGAAGTGCAATACAAACTGACGCCTCGTTCTTCTATCTACACAAACTACGTTGATCGTAACGGCTCGCGTGGCTACAGCAATGGACAAGAAGTCTCATTTGGCGGTGCGCACGCAGACGAAAGCTACTACCACTTAGGTCTGCGTTACGAGCTGTACGCACGATACTTAATGTAAGTTAGCTGAATCCATGAGCTTCTTCTGTGTCCGGTCAGTAGTTATTGCCTTTAATGCTGATTTGAAGAAGCTCACCCTCGTAATATGTTTTCTTCGTTACCTGTTTTGACCAACACGCCTGCATCAGGAAAACTGGTGACAGTAGCTAACAATTTTCCATCGACAAAGTGCAATGCCGCATAATCGTGAATGCCATAACAAGTGATGCTCGGTTGAGAACGAGCAAAGGCTTGGAAAACCTCGAACTTCTCACCTACATGAGAAAAATGCGCCGCAGCCAAACCGTCAATTAATCCAAGACAACGCATAACTTGGTATGCTTCGGGATCACTGTCTGTCACCGCAAACTCAAACCAACAAATTGCACCAGCGCTCATGCCACAAATGATGATGCCTTGTTCATAACACTGCTTGAGTATTCTATCGATTCCCCATTCGCGCCAAATGGCCAACATCGAACGCGTATTACCGCCACCGACGTAAATGATGTCTTGTTCAAATAGCGTTTCTTTCCAACCAGCTTCAAACTTAAACAGCGGAAAATGGGTCACGTTTTCACTAAGCTTCGCATCGTAAAAACGTTCAATCACTTCATCGGCATCTCCCGTGGCTGTAGGTAGAAAACAAATGTTTGGATTCTCCTTACCAGACAAAGACAAAATGTATTGATCGAGCGGGCTCGGATTCTCTCCCATCATCCAGCCCCCACCGCCAATCGCAATACAGTGTTTTCGCATTCCTTTGCTTCCTCAATTGTTGCTAAGTTTGTTGTCGCTATTCGCCGACAGAATATATGTTCCTAAAGTGATCAATGAACGCTCGCGTTCTTCTTGGTAAGTGCTCACGTTTTGGGTAAAGCAGATAAAGCGGCAAAATCGCATCCGTTTGCCATTCTGGCAGCAAACTCACGAGTTTTTCTTTTTGTGCAGGGTCGAGTTTAGCCAGTGCAAATTCATCTAACATGGCTACACCACAGCCAGCCAAAGTAGCATCCAACATGGACTGGACAAGATTAAAACTCAGCGTACTTTCTAACTCAATGCTGCACTGCTGTTGAGTTTGCTTATGCGTAAACGTCCACTTATCTAACACCAAGTCGCGACTTTTATAAAGGATGTGCTCTAAGTCACCAAGCTCCTCTGGCGTACTTACATTTGGTTTATCAGCTAAATACGAGCGATGAGCGATCGGTTTACAGTGTAAAGTGCGTAGCTGATGGCCGACGTATCCCTCTGGAGGAGTATCGGTAAAGTAGAATGCGATATCAAACCCAGCCTCAATCAAGTCGAGAGGTGTCTCTGTGAAGATCACTTCGACGCTCACTTGTGGATGTTGCAATCGAAACTCGATCAATGTTTGGCTGAGTAACGCGGCTCCGAAAGAAGCAGACGCCGCTATTCTCAATTTTCCCGATACGATCTCGTTTGCCATGACTTGCTCATTGATCTGCTCAGCGCCTTCGAGCAGTTGCTTTACCTGCTGATAAAACCGCAAACCATCGTAGGTCAAATTAAACTGGCGCGTAGTTCGCTGAATAAGCTGCACCGACAATATGTCTTCAAGCTGTTTAAGTTGCCGACTTACATGCGCATTCGAACAATTCAGGCGCTTTGCTGCGCCAGCAATACTTCGCTCCTCGCACAAAGCGACGTAAAGTGGTACGTAGCTGAGCCATTTTATTTCCATACAGTAATTCTGAATCTCTAAAATCAAACTACTGGAAATAATAGAAAGCCTCTAAACTCTGTACAACCTAAATTTGAAAGGATGAGTTATGAGTGTTTTCGACACGTGGTTAAAAGGTCAAGTCATTAAAGATCACATCACTAATACCAATATCATCGTTGGCGATTACAGCTATTACTCGGGCTTCTATCATCAAAAAAGCTTCGAAGAGCAAGCGGTACGCTACTTGTTGGGTGACCCCGTCACACTTCAAGAATGGCAAAGTAGAGAACCCGATAGCATCGACAAATTAATCATTGGCAAGTTTTGTTCCATCGCTTCTGGAGCCACCTTCATGATGGCAGGAAACCAAGGTCATCGCATTGACTGGATTTCGACCTTCCCCTTCTCTCCTGAAGAATTTGGAGAAGGCGTACAAGACGGTTTCGAGCGTGCCGGAAACACAGTGGTGGGAAATGATGTTTGGATTGGCAGTGAGGCGATGATCATGCCCGGAGTAAACATCGGCGATGGAGCCGTCGTCGGAGCACGCGCCGTAGTGACGAAAGACGTGCAACCTTATTCTGTGGTGGTTGGAAACAACCAAGTCGTACGTCAACGATTCAGCGATAAAGAGATTGAAACTCTACTCAATATCCAATGGTGGAACTGGCCAATAGAACACATTAAACAAGCAATGAAAGTAATGTGTAGCAGCCAAGTGGGTGCGCTTGCGGACTACTATCAAGAGCACATTGTCGATTTGTAGATAAAAAAAGCCCACACATCTTGTTGCGACGTGTGGGCTCAGTGAGTAAGAAAGCTTAAACCGCAGCGACGTCCTCTTCTTCCAAGTTCGCCGAGACTTTAATTTCGTATTGATTGAAACGGAACGAACAACCGCCATGAGTGCGCTTTGTCGTTACTTGTTCGTCGCCAAACTGCACCGTCACGCGAGTGAATACACGCTCTTTGGCTTCGACAATATTTTCTTCTAACGCGACTTCAAAGTCATGTTCCGTTTGTTCTAGCTTTTGCTTTATCGCTTCAAGCTGCTCGTTGTTTTGTGTTTTCATCACGTCAATCTGAGCTTGTTCTTCGTCGGTACGTTCGGCTTTAGGACGTTTCTTAAATTCGAGCTCTTTACGAATCACATCCATCGTGCCTTCTTGAGCGCGTTTGTATTGTTCTTTAAGCTCAGCTAATCGCTCCTTAAATGCAGAATAGCGTGCGAACGCTTCTACCTTAGTGGCGGTGTCGCCTTCTACGCCCAATTGTAAGCACACCACTTTGCCACCGACTTTTGCATCTCCGCCGCTGAGCGTGCCGTTCCTACCGTTCGCGTCTAGCACCGTCAGATTGCGCCCACAAACAATATCGTTATTCATGCTGTGCACCGCCAACTCAATATCTTCGCCGGCTTGCAAATCACAATATTGGGCGTAGCTGGCACGAATCGAACCTTTGGCTTTGACGTGACAACTCTTTGGCTGGCCATCACTCACGGTGTGGCCAATGATCCCTTTACCAACTTGGATGTCGTCTTGCGCTTGTACGTCAGCCGATTCAATGAAGCCGCCTACAGTAATAGAACCCGTCGCTTTAACAATCATGCCAGATTCAATGTTGCCACCGATAATCACATTCCCTTTGAATTTCACGTGGCCTGTATTCACGCCAACGCTATTGAGGCAGAGTGCGTTATCAACTTCGATGGTTTTGTCTTTAATCAGAGGCGTACCGGATACCGATGCAATCAATAGGTTTGGGTCTTGCTTGCTTATCTCGGTGCCCTTGCCTGGCTTCATTGGGCTGTCTTTTCCGGCTTGTGGAGGAATCACTCGCCCTTGAACAGTAAAACCAGGCGTACCTTTGGTCGCAGGCGTGCGGCGCATCACCTCATCGCCTACGTCAACCGCGATAGTTTCACCGAGGTTACGTAAATCAATTTTGTCGCTAGCAGATTGGCCGTCTTTGGGTTTGAGGATGCGTTTGGTGATGTCTTTAACAAGAGGAGTAAAAAGAGCGTCTTTGCCTTTGATAGGTTGCTTACCAACCGCTACAGGTTGAGAAAAAGTTTCGCCGGGTTTGAGCTGAGTGCTGACAACCAACACTTTCTTCAAAGCCAGTTTGTTGATGCCTTTCGAAACTCGCGCTTGAGCAAGGGCTTGAACAATCTCGGGGCCACGTAAACCTCGGCCTCCGTACGCGCCGACAACGTTCATACTGGCGAGCATGTCATTATTCGATAATTCAACCTCAACTTGCGCGTTGCGTTTTTCCGCAATGACGATGCCTTCGTAGGCCTCGGCTTTACGTTCTTTGGCGCAGTTAATGAATCTCACGACTTCCCCCTCAACAACAAACATCTTTTCAGCGTTCATTGCGACGAGCTGCTCGTTTAATTCATTTTGATTTAGCTCACCACCGAGGTCCACTTCTCCCGGAAGACGGGCTATCACCTTGGTCTTATCTTCAGATAACTCAAGACACAGCTTCCACATACCCTTACCACTTTGCTTCCCATCAACACTTTCAGTCTACCCAAATCCGTTTTCTGAACAAACCTCGCATTTCTTATTATAGGGCTCACGTCACTAAAGAAAGTAATCCATCAATAACGGTTAAACAGATATTAAGAGAGCATTTCGATTTAACCTAAAGCTCAATCAAAATACACGCCGAAATAAAAAGGAGCTGGATTTACAGTGTAAAATCAGCTCCTAATAATTTCATTTACAGTGTAAATTTCCCTTTAGTGTTTACAGTGTAAATCGTTCCAAATGTGTCTTACTTCGTCCCTTAACTGCTGCTCAACTTGCCTTCTTCCAGGTAAACCAAATTGCTGAGCACATTCAGTCCAACTACGGTTAAGAAAAAGCTTACTGATCATCAAGTCGGAAGCGGAGTTCAAACCTAAGTTAAGTAACCACTGCTGAAGCCAAGCAGACACGGACTCATAACTGTTACCACCATCAGCATAGCATTCAATTAGTAATAACTTAGCGGGATGAAGTGGACTCATTCCCAAAGGTTGCGGTAATAGAGCTCGAAAAATAGAGGCTTCTAATTTTGGATAGACGTCAGCCACATTGTTAGACAACATTTCTTCAAATAGCGCCTGAGATTCATCGACCCAAGCCGTCTGTTGGGAATCACAAGGTTTGACCATCAAGACTGAATAACAACCGCTAGCAGCATCGCGCATTGACCCTAAACGAATTGCACGGAAGTTCGATTGTAGCCAGAAATGGACCAACTCTTCCGTCGCACCGAAACTCGTGGATAAGTAAGCAATGTGTTTAGCCGCCATTTGATCAAGTTGCTGCAGCATTTTTTGACCGATGCCTCTTCCTTGCAATTCCGGATGAACAGCAATTCTCATGACTCGCAGCGTCGATAGATTCGCGACATTCGGAAATCCTAGGTGGTTTGCAATCGTAACTGGGGCTAAGTGTCCTTTAGGACGACGCTTACCAAGCTGAATTTCTTCAACCAATTCAGCGTCAAGCCCACCCTCTTCGACCGCTAATATTACCCCCACAACCGCATTATCTTGCTTAGCAAAATAGAGCTGACTGTTGTCGTCTTGCAAAAGGTGAATCAAATCATTCGGCGAGGTCTGATAATGAGCATTCACCAAAAGAGCGAAGCACTCACGCAGCAAACTAGGCTGCGATATCAAATTTTTCTTATCGGCTTTAGAAAGGGAAATTGAGTCGACCTGTTTAAGTTGATGGTGCGTTAACTCCGCATCCAACAAAAACGCGTCATAGAGCCATGATTCAAGCGCATCATTCATGCTCCAGCGGATGGGCTGTGTCATGTGCCATGTTTTCATTCCCGAACGCTGTTTCTGAAGCCAATCAACAAATTTAATCGTAAAGCCCCGGCCACAACCTTCATAACCGTGAATAGTCGTAGAAAAAACGAGTCGATGATAATGTTCGGTAATGCTTTTGAGCATAGGAACTGGAGTTGCAGCCGCTTCATCGACAAGTAACAAATCACATTCAGGTCGACTCAATAATAGTTCATCTGGAGCAATAAATTGAATGGCTCCCTGCCCTGATTCTAATCTGTCCTTCTTAATACGCTGTGCGCTAGGGAGTAAACGTAAAGCATGTTGGTAAACAGGCTCAACGGCTTTTATAGATGGTGCCGTAATTAAGATTCTAAGCGGCTTCTGCTGTAATAAGTTCGCACACGCAATTCCGAGGGCACTTGTTTTTCCACGTCCACGATCAGCGGTCAAAATTAATGGTCGCTTTCGATGTCCTGTCACCACCTTTTCAATTAGAGAAATGGCATGTTCTTGTTCCGTGTAGTGGCTTTCTTTTTCTGCTTGCTTGATGTCTGGAGCCGTTGGCAATGGTTTGTCTTGCTCAATAACAACGAGCTTCTCCCATTGTTTGTGCATCCATTGCTGAGCAAAATTCGCATTTTGTCGCAGCTCAGTAATGACAATAAGAAAACCGCCGCCAACCAATGAGCCAAGCGCGGCGGTAAAACTATTGGCGTCAAAGCCATTTCGAGCATCAAACAATAGAACGTCACACTCTCTGCCTAGCAACATGTGCCCTTGTTTAGACGAAACACTGGATACGTTTTTCAAACCAAAATAACCAACAGAAAACCAACGTTGATGGCGCTGCGTTTTATGGAACTCTGACATCAACGCATTTTGCCAAGAAGCCTCCCCTTGAATGACAACACCAATCCTTTGGAAAGATTGGTGAGCTTGATGTTGAAGTGATGAAAGGAAATCAGATTGTGTCTGCATTTTGTCTATCCAACGTTGAACTGACGCAATGGTATCACATCTTTAATTTGACGCTTCTCAGATATAAAAAAACCGCCCGGAGGCGGTTGATTCAATCATCATTTGTTATTGCAGTTTGGTTTGTACAAACGCAAGAATCTCTTCCATTAAGCTGTCGTCAACTTTCTTCAAGTTCAACGCCAGGCTGCTACCTTTTCGGCTATAGCTTGCTCGACCTTTAACTAAGTCGACTTTTTCCGTCTTCTTACCAGGTTTTGCTGGTGCAAGTTCAGTAATCCAATTTTCGATGCTTTCCGTGACTTCTTTTGTCAGACGAGCAACGCCTTGAGCAGTGCTTCGCTGCCATAAAAACCCTTCGCTAGAGCGACATTTATCTAACAGCTCTTGCTGCTGCTCTGGCGTTAGCGTTGAAAACTGTTTGTGCAGTTTCACGATTGTTGGGCGACCGAGATCGCCAACATTCGGATACGCTTGAAGCAGTTCTAACGGTAATGCTGCGGCTTTTAAAGCGCCACTTACCAACGCTTCACTGCACTGGAACATTTTTGCCAATGCTTTCTGATCCTCAGCTTCACCACTATCAAGCTTAGCCTGCATCTCTTTCCCTTTTTCATATAAAGAGAGCGGCTTGTGAGCATTTGCCACATCAGACAAAAACTTAGCATGGTCAGTATTAATGTTGTCAGCAACATAAACCAAAAAGTCTTGTTCAGCGAGGATACAAGACATGCGACGACGGCTACCATCTAAAACTTCAATCTTGCCATCTTCAGTTCTACGACCCACTGCTGGATATTGTTGGCCACGCTCTTTGAGTGTGACTAAAACATCAGATAAAGCATGTTCGTTTAAGAACGATTGCTCACGAGCGTTATCAACAAATACTGTTGTTTCTGTCGCAACTTTATTTGCAGGAATACGCACAAGTTCAAACTGAACAATATTTTCACCTGCAACTGCTAGTTCAATCGTTTGAGCTTTCTCTTTTGCCGCAGTTTGCGCCTCTTGCGGAGTCACAACACGACGCTTATTCGTTTTGCCAAATAATTTCGCGTTTAATTCAGACGTTTTCAAAGCCATTTACTTATTACCCCTGATTCAATGACGGCCAATTAGAGTGCAGCACACGCTCTAATTCCAGTGCGCTTTTATGAACAGCGTCTTGCGCGGTGGCTAGTGTCTTCTTACCGCCTTCAAAATCGCTTACTGTCAGATCAAATACTGTGCTGTAGGTATCGGCACAGGTTTCAAACGCACGGCTACGAGGAATAGTAGCCATCATAACTTGGTCACCTAGAAGATAGTTCATTTCAGTTAAAACAGAAACTTGCTTCTTATTGTCGTCCTCAAACATGGTTGGCATCAAGCGAACAAACTCAAGACCATTCCAGTCCTCCGGGAACATTTCATATACCGTAGGCAAATGCTGGAAGAAGTTTACTGTTGAAGCCCAGTCCAGACGCTTAGCCGCACAAGGAATTAGCAAGGCATTTGATGCATACATTGCATTCCATACTAATGGGTCAACGTGTGGACCGGTATCAATCATAATGATATCGAAGTCATCAGCAATTTTATCAATCAGTTGCTCTTTCAGCAGACGGACGATATCGAGTGATGGGTCTTCAGATAGCGTTTGCCATGCTTCCGCATTAAACATCGCGTCTTCTGGAAACGCTGAAATCGACTTTAAGTTCGGATATTGCGTTGGCAGCAATACGTTTTTACGTAAAAATTCACTGTCAATTTCCACACCATCAGGCACGTTACCCAACATAATGTCTACCGCAGAATAGATATTATCATGCTCTGCCATGCTGATTTGCGGGTTGAGGAATAAACGTAGCGAGCCTTGTGGGTCTAAGTCGATTAAACAAATACGGTATCGTTTATCCAAATTTAGCGCTAAACATGCCGCTAAATGAACCGCGGTCATTGATTTACCTGTACCGCCCTTTTGGTTCTGCACATTAATAATCCAAGGTTTGTTACCTGAATTCTTTTTACGCTCATGAAATTTAGGCACTTCAGCCGCATCCATGAGCATGTGTGCTTCTTCTAACGTAATTGAATAATGATTCGCGTTGTTTTTGGTAAATTGATGCCCAGCGGCTTCCATTTTACCAATCGCGTCGTCGAGCTTACGGCGAGTTAGACCAGAACGGGTTTCCATCATCGCTTTCGACATTGGTGGGAAGTAGTTATCGCTTCGCTCTTCTAAAACAATTTCAATACGGTCAGCTTGAACCTGCTGAGTCAGCTCCGCTAACTCAAGAAGGTTTTCAATCGTTTTTTCTCTTTTCATGCCAAATTCCGTTGGAAGGATTTATAATTGCAATTGTACAGCAGTAAAGACCAAAAACAACAAAAAGGTGCACGAACATTTTGAATTACCATCACATAAAAAAACACCCAAATCGACGCTTTTATGATTTATGGTCAAAAAGATAACTATTTTTAATCAAATAATCTTCTCATAAGTGGACACCTAAACTTAAAAATAAAAATTGTTACAGCGTCACTCATTTACAATGTAAATCAATTTTCTACCGGAACGATTATAATCTTAAGCTAAATTACGGGTTATGTTAGACCAACCTAATTTAAACGATAAATAGTAAGTAATATCGGAACAATAAAGACCTGAACACCTTGATCATGTCTCCGAGCAAAATAGGGCAGTTCCAGCGAAACATCTATGGAAGTATGATCAAGGTATGCTTATGATCATGCTTCCGTGTTAATAAGCAAATCCGAAAGCATGATCATGGAAAAATAGAGCAGAGTACGGTGTAAACACGCAAATAAAATAAGATCCATTAATCGGAAATATGATCAAGCCTTAGAATCTCTCGGAAGCATGAGTTTTCTTCTCTGATTTACGGTTGAGTGCAGACAGAATGGGGGATTGAGCAGAAATTGACGTTATAGAAGCCGGAACAATGAAATTGCTCAAGTTGCTATGATAAATCACGCTCTCATGATCATGCTTCCTGTAAATAAGCAGAGACTAGGATTTACTTCTAAATATGAGCGACTTGAATGTATTTTAATCAGATGAGTGATATCTCATCAATATGGGCGCCAGAACGATAGATATATTGGCTCTTGATCATCGATCCGAGTATAAATAACATCACCAATGCACAATATAATCATCGTGAAGATCATTATTAAATACTGCATCTGTGGATAACCTGTAAAAACATCATGATCATCGTTTCAAGACTCTTTTGATCATCTTTTCATAACCTTAATGATCATGCTTACGAATAAATATGATCATGCTTTCAGGTTATTGTTGATCATACTTTCAGACTTCTTATGATCATAGTTCCGAAACACATGAAAATAATAGTCTTATAGAACAAAAGCTTAGCGAGAGATTTCAAGCCAGATCATTAGATCATATAATCAATTAAGATCAGATTAATCAAAAAGATCAGTTATTTAAAAAACAATCTTTTTTCTTTATTTATGATCTGTTTTTCTTTATTCTTCGGAACCATAGCACAACTACGGCTAGTGTGATCTGGATCTAAAATGACGGCTGATGAAAAAATTCTGATTAAAGCACCGAGAAGCCACAAAGATGGCCATCTTTTTGAGGTACATGAATCCTCTGCGGATTGGGTAGAGCAGTACCAACATTTCAAAGGGGTGACCAAAAGCATCTTAGAGTTGCTTAATCTAATCTCATTACGAGGCTTCAGCAGCAAGGATGGTTTGGTTTCAACCACAGAGATTGTGGAAGCAACAGATGGGCAACTCACACGTGCAGCTCTGCAACAACGTTTGCGCGCGGCAGTAAATATTGGTTTATTTACTCAAACTCCAGTGCGTTTTGAAGAGGGACTTGCTGGTAAAACGATGCTACATAAATTTGTGAATCCCAATCAGCTTATATCTGTGTTGGGAGCAACAAGTCTTGTTACCGACAAAGTTCGCCAGAACGAGAAACAAAAACGTTCGAAAGCATTGGCTCAGACTCAAGTAAACAAACGTTTGTTGAATGAGCACGGGTTAAACACACCTCCCACGATGAAAGATGAAGCCGATCAATTTGTTGTATCTCCAACAAATTGGGCTGGGATAATTGACCAAGCACTTGCGCCACCAAGAACTCGAAAAAGTTATCAGAAATCCATGGTGTCGATCTCTGGCACAAAAGCCGTTATTGAGACGCGATCATCCAAAAATATCATGACTGTGGATGATCTCATGACCCTGTTCGCTCTCTTCACGTTAACGGTTCAGTATCATGATCATCACAAAGATCAGTATCAGCTTGATGCGGCTCACGTACCAAACAAAACGCCGCTATACATCACTGATATTTTGTCGCTCAGAGGCAAAAAAGACAGTGGCCCAGCTCGTGATTCCATTCGCGATAGCATTGATCGCATTGAATTCACTGATTTTCAGCTCCATGAACTTACTGGACGTTGGCTAAGTGAAAACATGCCAGAGGGCTTCAAAAGTGATCGTTTTCGTTTTCTTGCACGAACCATCACAGCCTCTGAAGAGGCACCTGTGGAGGGAAGCGATGGTGAAATTCGTATCAAGCCAAACTTATATATTTTAGTTTGGGAACCTTCGTTTTATGAAGAGCTGTTAACACGCGATTATTTCTTCTTGTTTCCGCCAGAGATCTTGAAACAACATACGTTGGTGTTTCAACTGTACTCTTTCTTCCGTAGTCGCATGGTTCGTCGTCACACGGATTGCATGCTACTGAGTGAGTTAAATCAGAAGCTTGCACGTAACATTGAATGGCGTCGGTTCTCAATGGATCTGATCCGTGAGCTGAAACGCTTGTCAGACGGCAAAGGGACAGACGATCTTTTTGTGGTGAACTTATGGGGCTATCACTTAACGATCGAAACCATGATCGAGAATGATAAAGTGATGGATTACCAGATCGACATCAAATGTGACGTCGAAGAGGTGCTGCGTTACTCACGTGCTCGTACAACCAACGCAGGCAAGCGCAACATGGCGCCTACGCTGCCAAACCCGCTTCGTAATGAGATGGTAACCCGACAGCAGCTTGAGGAGCTCTCAGGCATCATAGACGGCGAATTTGAGCCCATTCAACGCAAAGCACCGTCTCCAAGAGGAAATTTAGGGCGACGCGTGAAGCAAAGAAAACATTTGGTAGAGATCAATGCTGATGAGATCACCATTACTCTATCTAAATATACCTCACCAGAGGCTCTAGAACGCAGTATAACGGCTTTGTCTGCGATGACAGGGCACTCGTATGCCTCAATCAAAGAAGAGTGCTCAGATTACATAGAGAAGCTCGATTGGCTAAGGGTAGGGGATGAGCCGATTCCTTATGAGACATTAAGTAAAACCGTCGAGCTGTTTAACACCCAGAACGATGTTAAGCATCTTACCATCGAGCGCTTGATTGCGGGGTTAGCGGTGCGTCGGAAAGTTTGTCGTCAAATCTTCGATGGTCACATGGATGAAATGGTATTTCGTGCCTTGGATGAAATGGCGATTTAAAAGTGTCGCTTGATGTGTATCAAGCTATAGGTGTGATGTATCGGTTTGAAATGTAACAATGTCTTTCGATGATAAAAAACAGACTTAACTCTTACAAACCACTGACATTAGAAGCCAAGCCTAATACTACTATTTATCCCGAATAGACAACCTTTTGTCCTTTCTGATGATTAATAGATTGGCTCATATTGTTACATTCATTCTGAATAGACTTCGCGAGTTTCTCCTCAGGAAACTCGCTTTTTTTTGCCTAAAATTCCGCTAATTAAGCCTTGATCATTTTTCCGGACTAATGAGGTAAACCTTGATCATGCTTCTTGGGTTCATTCCAATGTAATGAACGCATCAACGCAACATGTGATTCGATTAAGCTATGGGCTTGTTCCTGCCACTTGTTTTGATCACACTGCTGATTACAAAACTCTAACGCCACAACGGTGAGATGCTGAAGTCGTCTCAAACACCAATCTTTGATCAGAATATCAGTCGAGACTTGGCATGCTGCTTGTTCAAGCTTTGCACTCGTATAAAGCAAGGTTTGATATGCTTTCTGAGGGTCTTGGTAGCTTGCATGTTGAAACACGCGTAAACATCCATCCAACCAGCAAGCAATCGCTTTACTTTGAAGATCACTCAATTCGGGTCCAAACACGTCATCAGGCACCTGATATAAGATCGTTTCCAGTTTTTCTACTTGATCATGTTTCCGCTGTTCGTACCACATGGCGATTTGATCTTGCCAAGTACTCAAATCCATTACGCTGCCTCAGTCCATTGTTTTACATAGTGATTTGGCCCTATTTGATCAAATTCGTCGACAATTATGCTGCTACGTTGACGAATTTCATCGGCATCTATCGAATAGTTTGGCTCATTTTTCACTAAGTTACCAAAAGGTAAGTCAGGATCAGGAACGGCAGAAATCAACAGCTTAGTATAAGGATGCTGCGGATTCTTAAGTATTGAATGAGTGTCGCCCCATTCAACGATTTGCCCTTTGTACATTACTGCGGTTTCTTCCGCGATGTAGTGCGCAGTCGCCAGATCATGTGTGATGTATAAAAAACCAATTCCCAGTTCTTGCTTCATTCGTTGCATTAAATTCAACACTCCCAAGCGAATAGAAACATCCAGCATAGACGTAGGCTCATCCGCAAGAATGATTTGCGAACCTACCGCTAAAGCCCTTGCTATGTTTACTCGCTGACGTTGCCCACCACTGAGTTCGTGAGGGAACCTATTCAATGTCTCTTCAGGTAGTTCCACCAGCTTTAGAAGCTCTTCCAAGCGGGCTGGGATGTCGCGCTCGTTTTTGACTTGTTTATGAATTTTTAAAGGACGTGTTAGGTGATGGCGAATGGTATGAGTTGGATTGAGAGAGCCAAACGGATCTTGAAACACCATTTGTACTTTACTGCGATATTCTTGTAGAGCCGATCGTGACGTGATCTCATTTATGTCAGTGCCATTGAAAAGGATCTCGCCTTCCGTTGCAGGATAGACTTTGGTTATTAAACGAGCGCAAGTACTCTTACCGCAGCCTGACTCTCCAACCAAAGCCAAGGTTTTTCCTGCGTACAGATCAAAAGTCACTCCTTGAAGCGCACGAAAGGTTTCCTCTTTCGCTAAACCACCGCCCACTTTGAATTCTTTAAGCACATTTTTCATTTGGATGATAGGCTGGCTCATGGTTACGCTCCTTGTAACTCTGGTTGTTTGTGGACGTCATGGATGTTTGGGAAAGAAGCCCATAGCTTTTGCGTGTAGGGGTGTTGAGGATGATTGCGTATATCGTATGCTCGATTGACTTCGACGATTTCTCCGTGACGCATGATTGCAATTCGATCACATAGTTGGCTCATGAGTGCCAGGTCATGAGTGATAAAGAGGACTGAAAAACCGAACTCATCTCTAAGCTGATAAATTTGCTGTAAAATTTCTCTCTGTACCACTACATCTAATGCTGTTGTGGGTTCATCCATAATGATCAGTTTTGGATTTAGAGACAAAGCAATGGCTATCACCAAGCGCTGACGCATTCCTCCTGAAAATTGATGAGGATATTCTGCTAAGCGTTCTCGAGGAATATTGACCAAGTCCAACAACTTTTCTGCTCTATCTTTTGCTTGAGCGTTAGTGAGGCCTTGATGGTGTCGTAACACATCTGCAAATTGCTCTTGTATCGTTAAGACAGGGTTGAGTGAGTTCATCGCGCTCTGGAACACCATGGCGATTTCACTCCACCTTAGAGCGGTCAGTTCAGAGTCTGAGATACTAAGGATATCTTTGCCATCAAACCATATTTTACCGCCAGAAATGAACGCTGGCGGCTTATGAAGACGATTTATTGAGAATGCAATTGTGCTTTTACCACATCCAGATTCACCGGCAAGACCAAATACTTCGCCTTTGCCGATATCAAAGCTGACGGACTTTACCGCATTAAAATCACCATTATCAGTGATGTAATCGACGCACAAATCTCGGATCTGGATGACCGGGTCATTGTGGTATGCATGACTTAAGTTAATACCATCCATATAAACACCTTACCAATCTAAAAGATAATTATTATCATTATCAGGTGTGGCGGTTTTTAGAAAGTATCAAACTATGAATCAGTGAAGTGACTCGAAAGTTAGGTGAAACAGGAAGTGGTGTAATGCGTCGTTGATAAAACTAAAGAAGAGCAGAATTGAGAGCTAGATCAGCACACTTTTCGTAGGGGGAATTACTCAAATTTAATCGTAAATTTGTCCCTTGGCAAAACTTAAATGATGAATCTATTAAGGAGTTAACGAAAGGGCGGGAGGGGTCACATTTCCCTACAGTTTTTCTTACCACCTTGTTCCGGTTTTGCTATAGATTACGCATCGAAAACATGGTGTGTTCGGAGGAAATATGTCCATTAATTCTATCGACCATGACGAGATGACCAACATCGCTCACAAATGGGAATTACCTGATGAGGAAACCGTTGTGAAGCCAGAGAAAACAGTGAAATCAGCAGAAGCCAGAAGACGCATTGAAGCGTTACGTGAGATCCGTGAAAGTGGGTTGACCATTGAAGAAGCAAGGGAGCTTGGCTTGATACACTGATCGCCTCAGGTTGGTTTAGCAACCCATAGGGTAGTCGACGGACTGCCCTTTTTATTTTTTCACTCTATTACTCTCTTATTCAAAACCTCCATTTATCTGTCTTGCGCCTCAAAAGCACGAGTTTCACACTCACGTCCCGTCCCGAAGAAGTTTGACAATCTGACCTTGTGTTACTAGATATATCAGTAGCGATATGCTTTTTGTTGATTATCGCAACCACAAAGCAAGGAGCGCAAGTATGGTTGATCAAATCCTTTTTTATGAGCCCGATGAGCCCCACGGTTTTCTCTCAAATTTTTGCCATGCCCCAGTCAATATCTCCTCCCAAACTTGGCCCACCAGCGAACATTATTACCAAGCCCAAAAGTTTCTCGATGCTCAGTTGCAAAGTAAAATTCAGCACGCAAGCACCCCTGATGAAGCGTTTGCTTTAAGCCGTAAATACGAACACTTTGTCAGAAGCGATTGGGACGATATAAAGTTGGCTGTTATGGCTTTCATCGTTAGGGAAAAGTTTCTACAAAATCCACCATTAGCGCAGCAATTAATGAGAACGGGTAACGCTTGCCTAACAGAGCATTCTCATAAAGATGCCTTTTGGGGAGACGGGGGAGATGGTAAAGGAGAAAATCATCTAGGAGAGATTCTGATGAATGTTCGAGCAGAGCTGAGACATGTTGAGCCTTACAATCTCGTGAAGTTTATCGATAAAGCCAAATTGCCCACCCAGTGGGGCACATTTATGATGTACGGCTTTATTGAAGCCGCGACAAATAAAGAGCATCTTGCTCTGGTCTATGGTGAGCCAACAAAAAGTGCAGCTCCACTTATTCGGTTGCATTCGGAGTGTCTTACCGGAGATGCTCTATTTAGCACGCGTTGTGACTGTGGTTTTCAGCTTAATAGAGCGCTACAAAACATCGTCAAAGAGGGATGTGGCGTGCTGCTTTATTTACGTCAAGAAGGGCGTGGAATCGGCTTGATTAATAAAATTCGTGCCTATCACTTACAAGATGATGGCGCAGATACCGTGGAAGCAAATGAACGTTTAGGTTTTGCCGCTGATATGCGTGATTACGCGTTCTGTAAAGGAATGCTAGAGCATTTGGGGATTGACGCTGTGCGTCTAATGACGAATAACCCACGCAAGCTCGCCGCCTTAAAAGCGGTTGATATTAACGTCATTGAACGAGTGCCATTACAAGAAGGGAATAACCCAAGTAATCAACATTACCTGCAAACCAAGGCGAGTAAATTGGGGCACATGTTTGATCCTAAGTTTGTTAACCACACTAAGTAAGTGCTACAGATTTTGCAGAAACAAAAACGCCAACGTATCATCGTTGGCGTTTTTGTTAATGAGTTTATTCATTGATACTTTTGAATGATTTCATCAATTTCCCCTGAGGTTTTTAATTCAACGAGTCGTGTATTAATGTAATTTTGAGTTTCTGGTTGCATTTGAGGTGAAAAAGCCAGGTAGATTGAGTAGTCAGGAATAACCGAGCTGAAAGGCTGTATCTGAAAATTCTCTAACGGCAAATTGAGTCGCTTTAAGTTGTAAAGGACTCGGGATTCCATCTCGACAAAAGCTGTATCTCCAGGGGTTCGGCTTATCACTCGGTATGCGGCGTTGTAGTCTTTCACACGCATTTCATTGACACTGCCATTTTCAAAGAACGGTGTTAAATTTGGATAATCAAACCCCAGCAGTAATACAATAGAACGACCATGCATCGTATCCATATTTTTGAATTCTAAAGGCTTCTCGCTACTCGACACCAGTACATGTTTTACAGTGTAAATGGGCTCCTCAGATAAATTTTCCGATTGCACCTTGCCCCAGTTCGGGCTGCCATAAGTTAACCAGTTTGGCTCAGCGCCTTCTTCCAATATGGAAATCATACGTTTAAATGGATAAGTATGATAATTCACTTGGTAATCCGACTCCGCGAAGATAGCGCTGACGATATCGGTCACAATTCCGGAGTGCATTTGTCCCTGTTGTTCAATTTGAAATGGTCGAGCTTGTTCAGCAATAACGTAATAGTTCACTTGATTTGCGGTCACATGAGAACTTACAACAATTAAGCTAAAAGCCAATCTAAGTAGAAGTCTTTTCATCGTATCCTCGATTATTATTTGTGCGTAGCTATATTTAGAGTAGCGCAAGTTTATCGGAGCGGTTTCATATGGATGAAAAAGAGCGATCTCAACGTCGTTTTAGTATCGGTAACCAACTTATGTTGGCGGTATTAACGTTGAGTTTAATCTTTACGGTCATCATTTCTACAGTGAGCTTATATCGAGTTTTTCACGAAGATTTAGCCCATTTAGATGTTGAATTAAAGCAGGTTGAGTCTAGCTATTTATCGAGTTTTTCTGCGAGTTTGTGGGTAGAGGATAGGGAGCTGTTGCTGACACAAGCTCAAGGTGCAATGCGTATGCCCTCGGTGGACTACTTACGTATTGCTAGTGAAGACGAAGTTATCATTGAATTAGGTTCGGCGCTTTCTGAGGATGTTGTCGAGAGAAGCTGGCCGATGCAGTATCGGGTCGGCGATAAAACGTATGATCTCGCGATATTAACGGTTCAATCGGATCTTAGCGCGATATATGAAGATCTTTGGCAGCAGTTCTTTTTTCTACTTACGACAGAAGCAATCAAAATTCTTGTCCTCATCATTGGTGTTCTTTGGGTAGCGTTTCGCTTGTTGGTCAATCCGTTACAATTGCTGTCTGGTGCGGTGAGCGATTTTCGTGGCGGTACAGTGCCGAGTAAAGTGACTCTCCCTAAACGATGGTGCTTTGATGAAGTGAGTGTTTTGGCAGAGAAATACAACCGAAGTGTTGAGAAAGTGAAAGAGCACCAGACTGAGTTAGAGGCTGAACGCGATAGGGCAGAAGTCGCTAATCGTAAGAAAAGTGAGTTTCTTGCCACTATGAGTCATGAGATCCGCACACCGATGAATGGCATTATTGGTGTGTCGTCGTTGCTCAATGACACCGACCTCGATCCCCAGCAAAAAGAGTTTGTAGAGATCATTGACAGTTCTTCTCACTCACTAATGACGATCATCGACGACATTTTGGACTTCTCTAAAGTTGAAGCTGGCAAAGTAGAGCTAGAATACACGAGCTATGATCTTCGCGAGCTACTTGACGATGTCATCAGTTTACATAGTGTCAAAGCCAAGCAGAAAAACTTACAGCTGCTCAGCGATATTGATCCTCACTTGCCAACGGAAGTGCAAGGTGATGCCACACGATTGAAACAAGTTCTGAACAATTTGTTGAGCAACGCGATTAAATTTACCGAGCGCGGCCATGTGAAGCTTCTTGTAGCGTTATCTCGACTTGATGGAGAGACCGCTCATATCCGGTTTCGAGTTGTGGATTCTGGTATTGGTATTGCGAAAGAGCACCAACAAGCAATCTTCGAACGCTTCCAACAAGCTGATGGTAGTACCACCAGAAAGTATGGTGGGACAGGGCTTGGTTTGGCGATAGCTGCACAGTTGGTTAACTTGATGGGAGGGGAAATACAACTAACAAGTGAGCTTGGGCTGGGAAGCTGTTTTGAATTTTCGATTCCTGTTGCTGTAATAAATGCGCAATCGACCTATACCGACCAACTTAATGTATTAGATTTCCGGAAAGCGGAAGACAACGAAATCAGCCCTCAAGATAATGATAAACCTTGGGTATTGGTTGTTGAAGATACCATCGTCAATCAGAAGGTAGTTCGCATCATGTTAGAAAAACTGGGTGTGCGAGTGAGTGTCGCCAACCATGGCGAAGAAGCATTGCAGCTGTGTGATCAGCAGCCTTTCGATTTGATTTTTATGGACTGCCAAATGCCTGTGATGGATGGGTTTATTGCTACGGAGCGAATTCGAAAAATGGGAGAGTGGGGGAAACACGTTCCAATTATTGCGCTAAGTGCCAATGTCATTAAAGAGGATCAGCAACATTGCTTCGATGTCGGGATGAACGAGTTCGTGGCTAAACCCGTTACCAAGACTCGATTACAACAAATATTCGAACAGCATTTACCAAAAGCACTGAAAATCAGCGCTGTGCCTAAATAGTTAACTTGAAATCGATCAAGTTAAGTGCGTTTCTATTCTGTAATTGTAACTCTGTGTGATATAGTGCCCGGCTAGTATTTAAAGTACCTTGAGGCTGTGAATGTCGTTTAATCTATCCCTATTGCCGCCTGACGAAAAAAACAAAATCGAACTGGATAAGCAGGCGTCGTTTTTGGTTTGGAAGCTCAGAGAGGCCAAATCTGGTCCTGAAGCAATAGAAGAACAGTTGTCCAAGATTAACGATGCTGATGAAAAGGCGTTTTTCCAGCAATCGGTCGAAAAGTACAAACGAGTAATGGGTGTCGCTTAACGCGAACCGTGGCAATGGTTCAATCCAATGCGACGAATGAGGTAACCTCCCTATTCCTTTGCTAAGCGAAATTGAAAAGGTTTCGCTTTTTGCTAAAATCCTTCGCATTAAATTTGAATTTAGAGAGACATCCCGATGGGAAGAAGTTTTGAAGTGCGCAAAGCCTCTATGGCGAAAACTGCAGGCGCGAAAATTAAAGTTTATTCCAAATACGGTAAAGAAATTTACATGTGCGCGAAAAACGGTGGTGGTGATCCAGACATGAACTTGTCTTTGAAACACCTGATCGCAAAAGCGAAAAAAGACCAAGTTCCTGCGCACGTTATCGATAAAGCGATCGACAAAGCGAACGGTGGCGGTGGTGAAGACTACACTCCAGCACGTTACGAAGGCTTCGGCCCTGGCGGTACTAGCGTTATCGTTGACTGTCTAACAGACAACGGCAACCGTACTTTCCAAGATGTACGCCAATGCTTTGTGAAAGTCGGTGCGAAAATTGGTGTTGAGGGCTCGGTTTCTCACATGTTCGATCACCAAGCGGTATTCCAGTTCAAAGGCGACGATGATGAAATCATCCTAGAAACGCTAATGATGGAAGACGTAGACGTTACTGACGTTGAGCTAGAAGACGGTGTTATCACTGTATTCGCACCTCACACAGAATTCTTCAAAACAAAAACTGCGCTTAACGGTGCATTCCCAGATCTAACGATCGATGTTGAAGAAATCACATTCGTTCCGCAAACTCATACGCCTGTATCGGGTGAAGATGCTGAGAAGTTCCAGAAATTCCTAGATCTTCTAGATGACTGTGATGATGTTCAGCAGGTTTACCACAACGCAGAGCTGTAATTAATTCGCTCATATCGTTGTAAAAAGGCTTCTTTAGGGAAGCCTTTTTTGATCGCTTTTTCTCAAGCAACGCTATGCGTTACGATATTTGGAATAACACAGCGACATGATTACACCAAAACAGATACCTTGAGTTAGCATCGCCGTGCCGCCATAGCTAAAGAAGGGAAGTGGGCTACCCATTACTGGCAACAAGCCACTCACCATGCCCGTATTGATAAAAGCATACAGAAAAAAGCTCATCGCTAATGCGCCACTTACCAGCCGACTAAAAAAGTGGTCAGACTGACATGCAAGCAACATAACGCGTGCAGTAATAAACAAGTACAATGCGAGTAAGACTAAACTGCCAACAAAGCCCCATTCTTCTGCATATGTCGAAAAAATAAAGTCCGTATGACTTTCTGGAATAAAGCCAAGTGTTCCCTGCGTTGCATTCATCCAGCCTTTGCCTTTCATACCGCCTGAGCCAATCGCAATCAAAGATTGGATGATTTGGTAGCCCGAACCCAGTGGATCGGACTCAGGGTGCAAGAACTGTGTTACACGGCTCTTTTGATAGGTTTCCATAACGAAGAACCATAAAATAGGTGCTAACGTTAAAATGCTCGCAATAAACCCGCAGATTATTTTCCAGCTCATGCCAGCCAAAAACAAAACGAACAATGCATAAATGATGGTAAAAACTGCACCGTCTAAATCCGGTTGTAGCGCGATTAACCCGGCAGGAATCATTGTAATAAGTAAGCAAAACGCAATTTTCCGACTGTCTGGTCGACCTCCTTCAATATGAAGCATCCAGGCGATCATGATTGGAATGGAAAGCTTGATTAGCTCAGACGGTTGAAAGCGGAAGAAGCCGATATCGAGCCAACGTTGAGAGCCATTGGTGCTATCACCAAATAAAGCGACAGCAAGTAGCAGAGCAACCGCAATAATGTAGAGATATGGAGCTGAGCGCTGATAGCTGGACGCTGGAATCGAGGACATGACCAAGATGCAAACTAATGTCAGTCCGCAGCGCGCCAAATGTTTGAAGAGCATCGCCTCATTAAAGCTACTGGCACTCCAGAGAGTGAGCGAACTTAACAGCATGATCGGAATGATCGCCATGAGTAGTGGCAAATCAACTCTTGGGAAATAACGCTTATTCATTTTCAACGACCTAATAACGCACCTATTTTGAGTGCGAAAACAACTAAAACTCGAAGAGTTCAAACTATTCCGATGCTAAGAATCTCGATTTCGAAACAACAGACACCATGCAAAGGTGTGTAAGAAAGGAGAGTGCGCACTGTCTGTTATGGGTAGCTGTGGGATGGATAAATACACTAGCCTCAGATTTTAAGCCAGTGTTTTTATTGTGACTGCCGTAAAAATGTAGCGTTACGAATGAACGGAATTGTATTTTCTGTTTAAGTGAATGTCATTCATCCTCTCTCAATACCATTCACTCCGCATAACTGCCATTGGTCGCATGCAAAAGCAGCGTGCGATCTTCTCCCTTAATCTGAAACCATCAAATCACGTTCAACTAAGGACAGTACATGATGGTTTCTCAATTTCGCTCAATCAAAGCTCTTAAACTGGCAAGTACCTTTATCGCCGCATTTGCACTCAGCAGCAATCTGACTCTGGCTAACCCAAGCGAGCGCACACTCAGTCAATTCAACCAAGCGGCGCAGGGTGACTCTGGTTTAGTTGATACCGTTTACGGCGAATTATCCAAACAACTTGAAGAGCAGGGCGCAACGCCGGTGACCTTGGTTTACTTGGGCAGTGCTGAAACGTTGCAAGGTCGTGAGGCGTTTATGCCTTGGAACAAGATGAAGTTCACCGAGCGCGGTCTTGCCACAATCCAAAAAGGTTTGGACTTAATGGCGAATCAGCCATTACCACTGCAAGAGCAACAACGCTTACAAGGCTTGCCGGAATACCAGCTAGCTACCGCCATGGCAGCTACTACGTTTACCTCTCTGCCAGACATGTTCAATCACTTTGAGCGTGGCTACGAGCTGTACCTTTCATTGCTCGATGAGCCGAGTTTTAGCCAACAACCTTTCGCGGCTACTTCGTGGATTTATCGCTACGCCATTGAAGCTGCATTGCGCGCTGAAGATGTTCAACAAGCCAAAACATGGTTAGCGCAAATGGAGCAATTGGGCGACAGCAATCTAGAAACGCAAACCGCGAAAGCGCTGCTAGCGAAATATTAGGGAGGCGTCATGATCGTTTTTAATCAACTTAGTCGCGATTACGCCCTTGGCAGCCAAACTGTGCGTGCATTGCGAGACGTGTCTGGTGAAGTGTTTTCCGGCGAAATGGTGGCTCTGTGCGGGCCGTCTGGTTCAGGCAAAAGCACCTTACTTAATGTGCTTGGCATGCTGGATACTCAATACCAAGGTCAAGTGACATTTGCAGGCAGCCCATATCCAACCGGACAAATGCAAGCTGCGAAAATGCGCCGTGAAAAGCTTGGCTTTGTGTTCCAAAAATTCAACCTTGTTCCCGTGATGACGGCACTAGAGAACGTGGCGTATCCGCTACACCTCAACGGCTTTTCAAAAGCAGATCAAACCGAGCTCGCCACACAAATGCTAGAACACGTTGGCTTGGGCGAGTTTATTCATCACATGCCCGATAACCTATCGGGCGGTCAGCAACAACGCGTGGCAATTGCTCGTGCGTTAGTACACAAACCAGCATTGGTGATTGCTGATGAGCCAACCGCAAGCCTTGATAGCCAAACTGCCAACAAGGTCATCGACATTATGAAAGGGCTCGGACACGAGCTTGGTACCACTTTTATTGTCGCCACTCACGACCCTCGTATGGCATCCCGTTGTGATCGCACCATTGAATTGGTGGACGGCAAGATTACCCAAACGCACGCAAGTGTGGAGGAAGTTTCATGGGCAAGCTAATTCCAGTTTCCGTTCGCCTTGCTTGGTTGAACCTGCAACGCAATCGCCGCCGCAGTTTGTTGTCGATGCTGATCATCGCCATTGCCGTGTTTGCATTAACCAGTGCGGGCGGTTTTGGTCTGTACACCTACGACAGTTTGAAAGAATCGACAGCGCGTGACACCGGGCATCTGACGTTAACCACACCGGGTTACTTCGCCAAAGAAGAAGAGATGCCGCTGAGTAACGGGTTAACTCATGCCGATGACATCACCAAGCAATTGATTGGCTTGAATGAAGTGCGAGGCGTGCAGCCACGAGTTGAGTTCAGCGGTTTGATCTCAAACGGTAACAAGTCCTCTATCTTTATCGGCATTGGCGTGAACGAACGCGAATTCGATATGAAAGGACCGTTTTTGGATGTGCGTGAAGGGCAGACGCTGTCCAACATTCATGCATCGCGTTATGACCCAGCAGAGCCAGAAGTGATGCTCGGTGTTGATTTGGCGAACAATCTAAGCGTGCACGTTGGCGATTGGATCACCTTGCTGGCGACCACAACCGATGGTGCATTGAACGCGTATGATTTCAAAGTGCGTGGCATCTATTCAACTGGCGTACCTGAGCTTGATAAACGCCAGCTTTACGTGCACATCAACAGTGCGCAATCGTTGTTGGGCTCCGATAAAGTCAGTGCGTTATCAGTCTTCCTGTTCGATACCAGTTTAACGAGCAAAGTCGAGCAACAAGTGGCTTCGGTTCTGAGTAAGCAAAAACAGAACTTTGGTGACCAAGATATTGAGATTACGCCTTGGCAAGAACGCGCGTTCTTCTATCTCAAAGTGAAAGATTTGTACGATCGTATCTTCGGCATCATGGGCGCAGTAATGGCGCTGGTGGTCTTTGTCGCGCTGTTCAACACCATGACCATGTCAGTCACCGAGCGTACTCGTGAAATTGGCACCTTGTCGGCTCTTGGTAGCTACCCTCGCGAAATCATTGCTGGGTTCTTGCGCGAAGCAGGGTTACTTGCGGTGATTGGTAGCTTAATCGGCGCTTTGTTTACTGCGTTAGTTACCGTCTTACTGATGGTGGTGGATGTGCAAATGCCGCCACCACCAGGACGCACAGAAGGTTACCCATTGACGATTTACTTCTCTTGGGAGCTGGTGGCTATAGCTGGATTTGCAGTATTGATGATTTGTTTGGTTGCGGCGTTTTTCTCGGCACGAAAAGGGGTGAACAAGCCAATTACGGAGGCTCTGATTTATGTTTAATTTCAAATCACTATTACCAATTGCATTGCTGACGGTAACTGGCGTTGCAAGCATGAATGCCAGTGCGAATGAAACACCGCTAGATGCACAGCAAGTCGCTAAATTGATTGAAAAAGCGGACAGTTACCGCTTGCACGATGATTCCTCCAAAGTGGTGTCACTGGTGCGCTTATATCAAGACCAAGAGTTAGATAAAACCCGCCTTTACCACGTGTACACGCGTCCAAATCGTGAATCGCTGGTGGTGTTCAAATCAGCAGTTGAAGCTGGGCAAAAGATGCTGATGATGGGCGATAACTACTGGCTGCAAATGCCAAAGAGCCGCCGTCCGATTCGCATTACGCCAATGCAGAAGCTGCTTGGTGAAGCGTCTATCGGCGACATCTCAACCCTGACGTGGAGCCAAGATTATCAAGGTGAATGGAAAGCGACAGAAACTGTTTCGGTGAACGGAGAAAGTGTCGCGGCTTATCACCTTGCGTTAACCGCGAAAACCAAAGGGGCGAGCTATCAGAAGATCGACTTATGGTTGTCTGAGCAAGATGCATTTCCAATCAAAGCCGATCTCTACTTGCGCTCTGGCAAACTCGCCAAGCAAGCGCAATACGGACGTGCAACTGACAACGGTGAAGACTACGTCAGTGAGATGACCTTGCTTGATAGCATTCAGCCGAGCAAAAAGACCGTTATTGAGTACCAAGAAATCGTGCCTTGGCAACTGGATAACAAGTTCTACAACCCAAGCTATTTGCCTAAAGCCAACACGACTCAGCTTTAGTCTGAGCTTCGTAAAGAGAACCATGAAAACGAGCAAGGAAGACACATGAAATCGCGCCAGCCTAACCTTAACAAAAGCACCAGTCTATTGATTGCTGCGTCGTTGTGTGTGGGCGCGGCAGCCCCAGTTTTTGCCAATAACGAACTGAGTTTTGAGTGGGACTGGGCTGTCAGTTACGAAACGGCCAAGCAGCGTGACAGCGCATTTATGCAGGCGCAGGGCAGTTCTCGTGATTCACTGAATGCACTGTTGGATGTGCAGGTGAATTATCAAAACTTTAGTGGCTTGTTTGCTCTGTACAGCCAAGGGTTGTACCTCAACCAACAAGGAGAGAATGACTGGTTGAGTGAAGCTGATAACCAACTGTTGATTCGAGAGCTGGCTTGGCTAGGAGAGTGGCAAGTCGGTGAAACCACACTTGATGTGAATTTGGGTAAGTTGCGCGTGGATTGGGGCGTGGGTTATGGCTACCGACCTTTGGATCTGTTTAAGCCTTATCGACAAAATCCTGTTGGCTTAGTAGCAGAAGAAGGTGCGGGTGTGTTTTCACTTTCACACTACGATATGGCAGGCGAGTGGACGGTGATTGCAACGGATTCAAGCTGGGGGCAACAAGACCAAAGTGCACTTGATCAAGCCGCAGAGCAACAAGGTATTGGTATTCGTCGATACGCGCTGGTGGGTGACACTGAGTATCAACTTATTGGTTATTACGATGATGTCCGCCGAGGTTTACTCGGAGCCAGTGCCATTGCTGTGTGGGATGAATCCATCGCCATGCACGGTTCCATGCTGTGGCAAAAGCAAAGTGTCGGCTATCAGTTTCAGCAGGATGATCTTTACCAACCCGTTTCGGTTGAGGACCAGGGCAGCGCATTCCAAGCCTTAATTGGGTTGAATTGGGCAAACCAAGCCGGACACAACGTGATTGCTGAATATTGGTACGACAGCCGTGCATGGTCGAAAGGCGAATGGCAACAAGCAATAGAGCGTGGCGAATTACTCTCTCAGATCCCCGACCATAATGTATCTCTACTTGCGACAAGCTACGCCCAAGGGTTTCAGCATGCCAATATCGTTCAGCATAACGTAATGCTGCACTGGAGTTGGGATTTGGAAGCGTGGGCTGCATGGAACGGTAAAGCGGATATGGGCTGGCTAAGTGATGTAACCCCTACGTTGGATGTGATGCTGTCGCCGCAAGATGACGGTGTGATTGTCACGCAGTGGCTTAACTACCAATGGATTGATACTGGCGATCAAAGTGTAGAAGTGGAAGTTGCCGCACGCTTTTTAACCGGAGACGACCAATCTGCTTACGCACAAATCAATGATAAGCATATGATTGTATTTAACATCAAAGGGAAATTCTAAATGGGTTCAGCAAAATCAGTGGTGAAAAGTGGATGGCCGCGTAGCTTATTAGTGACCACGGCATTTTGTCTCTTTATCGCAGCAATGACGCTCTCGGTTTGGGGCGGTTCATTCTACATTCATGTGGCGGTTAGCTTTGGATTTGGCTATTCGGCTATCTTCTTCTCATGGCTTGTCGACCGCCTGTTTCCTACCATTCCTCGTTTGGCGGAAGTGGCTATCTCGCTGACGGCATGCCTACTGTTTGGTGTGGTGAACGCCCAGCTTTGGCTTGGGGAATACTTCGGTATCTCAAGTATGCTGTCGGTTGGTCTAATGGGATTGTTATTCAGTGCCATGTGCTTTTTCTATTTCTATTCACGCGAGCAACATGCGATCGCTCAGCGAGAGTTGGAAGCCATCAAGCGCGAGAAAGCCGAGCAAGATCGTGCGCTGTTGCTGAGTCAGCTTAAGCAGATGCAAAGTCAGATTGAACCACATTTCCTATTTAATACCTTGGCGAATATCAGCGCGCTCATGTCGCAAGATGTCGATAAAGCTAAGCTGATGCTAGAACAGTTAACCGCACTGCTGCGAGCAACGCTAAAAAGCTCACGCGAAGAACACACCAACATAGACAATGAAACAGCGTTAATTGAGGCTTACTTAGGCATCCAGAAAACCCGTTTAGGTGACCGACTCAGCTACAAGATTGAGGTGGAGGAGGGACTAGGCAGAACCGAGTTACCGCCGATGATGCTCCAACCTTTAATCGAAAACGCCATCATCCATGGTATTGAACCGAAGCGAGAAGGCGGCGAAGTCAGCTTGCTCATAAAGCGCGAACAACAGAACTTGAAGATTGAAGTCAGAGACACGGGTGTTGGCTTGAATCACGTTAGTGGGCACATGGGCTCTGGCGTGGGTCTAAGTAATCTCAAGCAGCGAGTTGAAGCTTTGTTCGCAGGACAAGGAGAGGTTTCTATCAGTGAGTCTGTTCAGGGTGGCGTTTGTGTTCGCCTGAGTTGGCCAATGGAATCGTAATCAAGGAAGAAAGGAATGAATACAGGGTTTACTGCCATTATTGCTGATGATGAACCGCTATTGAGGCGTCATCTTGATAAAAGCCTAGCTGAAGTGTGGCCAGAGCTAGAGGTGATAGCCAAAGTCGCCGATGGTGAACAAGCGTTGCAAGCCATTGAGCAAAACCAACCTGATATTGCGTTTCTCGATATTCGTATGCCAGTTTTGGATGGCATGACATTAGCGCAAAAACTCAATCAACTCGCCAATCCACCTTTGATTGTGTTTGTCACTGCGTACGATGATTACGCCATCAAAGCTTTTGAGCAAAATGCCGCCGATTATTTGCTCAAGCCTATCTCTGATGAGCGCCTTCTGACGACGTGTGAAAGAGTGAAAGCACGCCTTGCTAAGCGAGAGCAAGAAAGCAGTAATGTGCAGATGAGCAGCCTGTTAGAACAGTTGCAGCAATTATCCGCTCCACAAACGCCGCAATATCTTCAGTGGATCAAAGCGACGCAAGGGGAAGATATTCATCTGATCGCCACGTCTGATGTGTTGTATTTCAAAGCGGAAGAAAAATACGTTTCTGTGTATGCCCAACAAGGACAAGGCAAAGTGCAGGAGTATTTGATTCGTACATCGTTGAAAGAGTTGATAGGGCAGCTTAACCCAGAACAGTTCTGGCAAGTGCACCGTTCAAGCGTGGTGCAAGTGTGCAAAATTAGCAAAGTAAACAAAGACTTTGCTGGCAGAATGTTTGTGCACGTTGGAGAAAACAAGCTCCCTGTGAGCCGTGCATCTCAAAGTTTATTCAAAGGAATGTAATCGCTAGAACTGCTCACTCTTTACACTGTAAACTCGCTGCTCATTTGTTTCAGCAACGAAAACAAAAAGCGCCTAAGTCATATAACGTTAGGCGCTTTTATTGTTTTATAGCGACGATTTCTCCGAAGAGATGAATGGGCTTATTCGCTGATCGTCACTTTCTCGATAATGATTGGATCGCATGGCACATCATCGTGACCAAGCTTAGAGGTCGTTTTCACTTTCGCGATGCGGTTTACGACATCCATACCCGCGGTCACTTTACCAAACACGGCGTAGCCCCAGCCTAGGTTGGTAGTTGCGGTGTGGTCTAGGAAATCATTGTCTTCCAAGTTAATGAAGAACTGTGCTGTTGCAGAGTGCGGAGCATCGGTACGCGCCATTGCGATAGTGCCAACAAGGTTCTTTAGACCACGGTTTGCTTCGTTCGCGATAGGGGCGCGTGTTGGCTTTTCTGCCATGTCTTCGGTATGACCGCCACCTTGGATCATAAAGCCGTCGATAACGCGGTGGAAAATGGTGCCGTCGTAGAAGCCATCTTCACAGTATTTTTTGAAGTTCTTTGAGCTAACTGGCGCTCGTTCTAGGTTCAATTCAATTTCGATGTCACCGAAATTGGTGGTCATAATAATCATCTTGTTTGCCCTTGTGGGTGCTAAGTTGGCGGCATTATAGCTAAGTCGCATTATGATAGCAGAAATAAAAACAGCGACGTTTTGGCGTCGCTGTTTGCATAGTGAATGGGTCAGGAAAGCGTTAAACCGTAAAGCGACCGACCAAGTCGTACAGCTCGTTAGCCTTGTGGTTAAGGTTGCCACTGCCTGCGCGGTTTTGGTTGGCAAGGTGCGCCGATTGGCTGCTTTGTTGAGAGATCACTTCAATACGTTGTGAAATCTCTTGCCCAACTTGGCTTTGCTCTTCGGTTGCTGTTGCGATCAGCGTGTTCATGTCCATGATGTTAGCAATTGCGGCTTGGATTTCTTGCAGTGCGGCAGAGGCTGCTCGTGCTTCTTCAACCGTTGCTTCACCGCGCGCTTGGCTCGAACCCATGGCTTTCACTGCCGCATCCGAGCCAGACTTCAATTGCTCAATCATTTGGTGAATTTCGCCTGTGCTGTCTTGAGTGCGACTCGCCAGTTTACGGACCTCATCGGCAACGACTGCGAAGCCGCGACCTTGTTCGCCTGCACGGGCTGCTTCAATGGCTGCGTTCAGTGCCAATAGGTTAGTTTGCTCGGCTATATCCTGAATCACTTCCAGAGAAGAAGAAATGTTTTTTACGTCGCTCTCTAAACGAGAAATCACCGTGCTGGCTTCCGACACCTCTAGCGCGAGTGCTTCGACAGAGTTCGCTGCCGAATCAACAATGTGTTTTGCTTGTTGTGAGTTTTCATCGGCGTCTCTGGCTGATTGCGCTGCTTGGTTAGCGTTGTTTGAAATCTCGTGCGCCGTTGCTGTCATCTCGGTCATTGCCGCTGCGACTTGTTCGGTCTCTTCACGTTGACCAGAAGCTAATTCATCCACTTGCGATGCACGCTGTGACATCTCGTTGGTCTCTGAAACCACTTCTTGTCCTACGTGGCTAACGCTCTTGATGATGCCTTGCAGGCTTTCAACGAAGATATTGAAGTTGCGGCTCAGCTGCGTGAACTCCGGCACGCTCGATTCTTCCATGCGCGCTGTTAAATCTGCATCGCCTTGTGCGAAAGAGTGGATTGAGGCATCAAACTGCTCAATAGGTTTCATGATGCTGCGGTTAACAAACACAGCGAAGACCGCGACGATAGCTGCAATCGAAACACAGAACAGAGCAATTGCCGTCAGTGTGGTGTTGAGAGCCTGATGCGCGGCTTCTTCCATGTTTGCCACAATGGCGTCGATATCGTCCGTGTAGAACCCCGTTCCCAACATCAAGTCCCATTCAGGAATAAAGACTGAGTAGCTGAGTTTTGGTAGTGCTTCACTCTGACCGAGTTTCGGGAAGTAATAAGTCGTGAACTCACCAGTTTTGGCATTTTTTAGCAAATCCTGAATCAGGTAATTGCCTTTCTTGTCCTGCAAGTTATAGAAGTTTTCCCCGATGCCTTTGGTGTTTTTACCCACCACGACGCGAACGCCTTTTGAATCATAACCAAAGATGTAGCCGGATTGACCAAACTCTAGTTGTTTTAAGATAGGCAGAGCCTCTTCCAGTGGGGCATTTTGTGCGAGTAGCGGCTCGACAGCGGAACGCGCCATTTGTACGTAGCTTTTGAGTTCGGCTTTTTTCATCTCCATCATTCGACTTCGAGTTTGCTCAATCTCGTGCTCGTTGTAGGCTGTGGTTTGTACGTAGGTGAACCACATCATGCCTATTGCCATAGTTAGAATTGGAATTATTGAAAGGATATATAGTCGTTTTCTGATCGTCAGATTCATAGAGACGTCCTTCTCTCGGCGCAGCGTTACAAGTGACAAGCTGAATAAGCTTGCCTGATAAAAGTGTTAATACTTATTGTTGTAATGCTTAGAGATTAACCGAGTTAATCAATCAGAAGTACTGGGAATTTGTAAATCTAGACGAAGGTCGTAGCATTTTTAAGCGGGATCACAATTAACGTGAACACGACCCACTATTGCAACGAGAAGTCCCTGTTAACCAATATGAGACGCGATACCTATTCTTTGCGAATTTGAGGTAAAGCCAGTCAGCAACAGGTTTGACAGCGCGCCAACGCAGCGGTGCATACAACCAACCACGACCGACCAGTTGCCATGCACGATGAGTCACGTCCAACCCAAGCAGCAGTTCACCCTTATCGTTGAGGGCGTGCAAAATGGTGTTGGCTTGCTCCGGATCGATCTGCGGATAAGCGGCGAACGCCTCGCTGTAGATGTCGACGGTTATGATGCGCTGCTTGGCATCGCGTTGTTTTAGCGCCTTCATCTCTTTGGCACAAAGCGGGCAGGTTCCGTCATAAAATATGGTGAGTTTTGTCATTGCGGTTTTCTTGTTTGAGATTTTCTAATCGCTTTTACGTGGCGAATTTTCTTTTGGTTCATTGTTTTGCAAGTAATGCAGCCAATTGTCGCGAATGTTGCCGTAATTGAATTGGCAGAACTCTTTGCGATCACGCAGGTAGTCTTTTTCTACTTCATCGAGTAAGGCTTTGTATTGCTCAGGATCACTACCGTACACCAAACATAACGTTGAAAAGTAACGCTGCAAATCAAAGCTGTGTTCGTCAATGTACTCGCCAAAATCGTAGTAGTCCGGTCTGTCGTCGGATTCGAATGCGAACATGTCGGCGGCGCTAATGGCCATATCTGCGCCATCTTCTAGGAAGTCAATCATTAAAATAGTGGCAAAATTATCGACCGCATCTTCTTCTTTTCCGAGAACAGGGATGCTTTGATCTTCGATGTAAGCATGTCCAGCTTCATGAAGTAAAGTGTGCAATAACGTATCTAGCGCCCCTGTTTTTGGGGATTTTCCGAAGCGTTCTTCATACTGATTATTGGAGAAGTAATTGAGCGACTCCAAATAAAAAGTGTAAGGAACGTATATTGTGTGTGTATCAGGATCATACATTGGACCATCTTCTCCGCCGTAAACCAGCGTGAGAGCTTTATCAAATGGAAAGTAGGCCTGAGATAGCTCAGCAAAGATGGTGTTTACATCGCTGCTTTGAATAGATTGTTGGGCGATTTTTTCATGAGTTGTCTCTACGGGAGAATATTGAATACGAATGTTTTCAGCTGCTGTAGCTGATGAGACGACGCTGAGTAATAGTGCAGGGCAAAGCGAATGAATGTTCATGTGGGACTCTTGTTATTGAATAACTTGTATAAAAATTATACATGTTTTTGTCTGATGCATAGTTGGGGTTGTACTCATTAGCCAAAGTCGGGACGTCGGTCTCGAAAAGCAATCATGATAACATCGCATATTTCGGCTGCTTGGTTCTCTAGGGCGTTTATCAAGACCTCTTGGATAAGAACGGCGGTGAAGTTATTAGCTATGCATCGTATTCTAAGAAGCTTACTGAGTAACTGTGCTTCGATCTTTATCTGTGAAAATGATAATAGGCAGTTAATCATTGCAAGGTTTAACTATGGGGTTGGTGAATGTCACTGAATTGAAGAAAATTATCAGCGATATGTTATAATCCTGCTCCGTTGTGACGAAAACGTTTGTTGCAGCCTGAGAGTTTCCTTGGATTCGGCTCGTTTATACACCATGAGCCAGAGTTGAAAAGCTACGACAGGAACAGGCAAACCCAATTGTTTTGAACGCGCTCTCGGCGTTTAGCGGTTACAACGGGAAGGAACTTTGTTTGATAGTAATTGACACATTCTGTTTAAGTAAGGGAGCCCGAAGTGGTTCAGAAAGTGTCACCCAGAATTTACTCACAACACGACAGCCCAAGCGATAACGCACAGGTATTGCGAGGGGCCATTTGAAGGAGCTGTATCAGCTCCTTTCACATTTAAGGGCTTGCTAACAGCGTAAAAACTGACACATCGCTTAAGGAGCGCCCCTTAAACTAGCCTAAGGCGCATCTACACCAACTTTTTGAGTATTTTCGAAACAATAAAGCGAGAAAATTTGCTATTGAACGAAGGTTAAACTAACACTCATTCATTACGGAGAATGAAGAGAACAATAATAAGAGGCGATATGAATCATTTAATATCTGTAGGTGCACTGGAGTCCTTCTTGGTCGCAATCAGTGTGCTTTTCCTGGGGCATTTTATTAATGCTAAGCTACCGATTTTAAAGAAATTCAACATACCTGAGCCGATTGTAGGTGGTCTTATTGTAGCCTGCATGATTACTGCTCTTCATTTCAACGGCATCGATTTAGAGTTCGACTTGCCATTACAAAATACGTTTATGTTAATGTTTTTTGCGACAGTTGGTTTGGCCGCAAATTACACTCAGTTGATGAAAGGAGGTGCGAAGGTTTTTATCTTCTTAGCTGTCGCATCGTTTTACATCATCATACAAAACGGCGTTGGCGTTTCACTTGCGGCGGCGCTCGGTTTAGATCCTTTGATGGGGTTAATTGCTGGCTCGATTACTCTGTCTGGTGGTCATGGTACAGGTGCTGCGTGGTCACAAACCTTTCAAGACGTGTATGGATTGGATAACGTCTTAGAAATTGCAATGGCATCAGCGACTTTTGGTTTGATCATCGGCGGTATCATTGGTAGCCCTGTAGCGCAGCGCCTAGTCGAAAAGAACAGCATAGAGTCTGAGTATGGTCGTGGTGGTCGAGATGCCAAAACTCACGAGAAATTCCCGGAGTTGGTGACTTACAATGAATACGAAGAAGATAAAGTAACGGCGAAAAAAGTGGTGGAGAAACTCTTCTTCCTACTGATCTGTGTTACTGGGGCCAAGTATGTCGAGCAATGGGTAAGCACGTATGAAATCTCATGGCTGATGATTCCAGACTTCGTATATGCGCTATTCATTGGTGTGATCATTACGAATTTCTTGGAAGTGACCAAGATTCGTAAGTTAGATGCCGAAACGGTCGATATGTTAGGTACGGTATCGCTATCTCTGTTCTTAGCGATGGCTCTGATGAGCTTGAAGTTATGGAATATCTTCGATCTAGCGATTCCATTCTTGGTTATTTTAGCTGTGCAGTCTGTCGTCTTAGCAATCTTTACGTACTATGTTACGTTCAAAGTGATGGGAAGCAACTACGATGCTGCGGTTATTGCAGGGGGGCACTGCGGTTTTGGCTTGGGTGCAACCCCAACAGCCGTAATGAACATGGGTTCAATCGTTAACCGATTTGGCCCGTCGCCACAAGCATTTATGGTGGTGCCAATTGTGGGCGCTTTCTTTATCGACATCGTCAACTTAATTATCTTGCAAGGCTACATTTCATTCCTTGGTTAAAGTTAAGTGGATGAGCTCCTAGAGGCGAAATAAAAACGGTCACAACACTGGTTGTGACCGTTTTTTTATGACTTGGTTTGGTCGTTTATTGAACGAAGAATTATTGGATAGTTCGGCTGAACTTGAGGCTAGCTGTCCAACCAAGAATACCAATGAAGGCGTAAATGCCAACGTTTAACCAACCCGCTTGAGGAATGGCATTGAATGGGTTTGGTGTAATAATGGCGTGCAGCGGAAGGTAAAGCACTTCGGAGAAAAACTGATCTAGCCCGTAGAAACCAAAAAGTGCGATAGGCATCCAACGCAGCGCATAAATGGCGATAAACAAAATGACCAGTGGTGAGTTCACTTTTTGTGAAATAGCCATCGCAGTTAATGCCAGCGGTAACAGCAGAATACCGGCGAAAAACATTCTGATTAAAAACTCTCCCCAATGCAGCAGCACGTAACCTAACGAGGCTTGGCGGTACAATAAAGCCAATTGGTGATCAGTAGAGATGTTCAGCAACCACAACATTAAATTTGCAGCGAGTACGAGCACCGAGCAGACGAGCGGAATCACCAATAAGCCAAATCCTAGCTTCACTAAATGGGTTTTTATGTCACTGACAGGCATACTGCGCCAAAACATAATGCTGCCTTCCGCCCGTTCTTTGCGTAGCGTTCTTGGGAAGTACTGAACGGCTAACAAGATAGACAGCAGCCCTGCTCCTCCGGTAATCAACATATTGACATCATCGCCAAGCTCTTTGTGAATGTCACTGACATCGCCACCAAAGCTCATTTGGAAAAACATATTGTGTTGTAGAGTGTCGTTACTCATTAAACTCACAAAGAGAATAACTCCACACGCCAACACAAACAGTGGAATACGTAAAACAAGAGGGTTTTCTAACCACTCTTTTTGCAACATCGCGACAACTGAACGCATTACGCTGCCTCCTTCTGCAATGCTAAAAATAGATCCGCTAACTTCACCCCATGGATGGAGCCCATTGTTTCTGCTTGTTGGGCATACTGGGCTTTGAGTAACCATTTCGTTGAACCGAGGCCTTTTTGTGACGAGAGTGGGTTCATCGCTTCAATTTGTGTGCGGTGCTCGTCGTTGGCTTCAAGAATGAAATAGTCTTCACTGATACTGTCCATCGAGGTTTGCAGAACGGGGCGACCATGCTTAAGAATCAGAACATCTGTCAGCAAGTGCTCAATCTCTGATACTTCATGACTGGCGATGATCAACACGCGATCGCCGTCGTGAAACCATTCCAATAAGTGACGATAAAACGTCTCGCGATACACGAGATCTAACCCGAGTGTCGGTTCATCCAATATGAGGATTTGGGTGTTGGTTGCGATCACAATCGCGAGGTGTAATTGCACCTTCATCCCTTTGGATAAAGATTTGATACGCGCACGAGGTTTGATGTCCGTTTGACGAAGTAGCGTATCTGCTTGGGCGCGATTGAACCCTGGATGCACGCCCTCGGTATAGTTAAGCAGTTGAGCAACGGTCATCCAATCTGGCAGAACGTTGACATCCGAGATGTAGGATAAGCTCTGCATTATCTTGTCGCGTTGCATAATGGGTTCAAATCCGTTGATACGAATAGTGCCCTGATATTCATGTGCACCGAGTAGGGCATTAATAAGCGTTGATTTACCTGCGCCATTATGGCCGAGTAAGCCAAGTACTTGTCCTGCATGTAGGTCGAAACTCACTTCATGCAGTGCTTCTCCTTGTTGCTGATAGTGCTTGGAGACGTTGTTTACACTGACTAATGCGCTCATTGGTCACCTTTCAAGTGTGGTTTTAGTTGTAGAATGAATTCGTCGAGTGACATATCCAGACGCTGTATTGTGTCGGCTATCTGCGGAATTTGTTGCTGAAGAAAACGTGCCTTCTCGTCTGCGAGTAATTTGAGCTTTGCTCCTGAAGCGACAAACATACCTTGACCGCGTTTTTTCTCCACTAGCCCGTCATCAACAAGCAATTGATAGCCTTTCATTACGGTGAGGTGGTTAATTTTCATATCTGCAGAGATGCTACGGACGGAGGGCAGAGCATCGCCTTCTTGCCAGACACCTTGCAGTATTTGCTGCGTGATCTGGTCTGCCAACTGTCGAAATATCGGTTGGCGATCATGCCAATTAGTCATGAGTGAATCTCTTGGTTGAGATGGTGTTATATATATGTATAACACCTAGTGCATTAGAGAGAAAGTAATAATTTAAAACCTAGTGTATCCGCCTCTCTCATTCGCTCTAAATATCCACCTATGTGGTCGTTGTTTTGAGGTTTTGTTTTATATGGAAATTAATTGCTTCTCATAAGTTGAGAAGTGTTGTTTTTCTCTTCCCATCAATACACTTATCGCCTGTTCTAAATAAATATTCTCACTGAATGATAATTAGCATAATTTTAGGTCTGCCTATTTCTTACTTGATGAGAATCAATGGTCAAAGAGGCCTAGAAAACAAAAGTTTCGAGAGGCAATCTGACTGGCTTAGGCACCTATCTCACGTTGAGCGCGTGCTCAATGAATGAGAAAGAGTAGAGTAAAGAGGTCTCATGAATCAGGTAATATCTATCGGCCCACAGGAGTCGTTCCTTGTCGCAATTTGCGTGTTGTTTTTAGGGCAGTTCATCAATACCAAGTTACCAACCTTAAAAAAATTTAATATTCCAGAGCCAATTGTTGGTGGTCTAGTGGTCGCTTGCGTAATCACGACGATGCACTTAAACGGTGTGGATGTATCCTTTGATTTACCACTGCAAAACGTCTTTATGCTGATGTTTTTTGCAACCGTTGGCTTAGCGGCAAATTACACCCAACTGATTAAAGGCGGTGCGAAGGTTTTCATCTTCCTAGTTGTGGCATCGGTCTACATTCTTATGCAAAATGCGGTCGGCGTGTCCTTAGCAACAGCGTTGGGGTTAGATCCACTCATGGGGTTGATCGCCGGATCCATTACGCTTTCTGGCGGACATGGAACTGGAGCTGCGTGGTCGCAAACTTTTCAAGAAATGTATGGTTTGCATAATGTTCTAGAGGTGGCAATGGCTTCTGCTACATTTGGCTTGGTGATGGGCGGGATTATTGGCAGCCCTGTTGCACAAAAGCTACTAAACAAACACAACTTGGAATCGGAATACGGACGCACCAATCAAAGTCATCAGAGTTTCCCTGAACTGGTGACGTACAACGAACATGAGGAAGATCGCGTCACAGCGAAAAGAGTCGTTGAAAGCTTGTCCATCATTCTACTTTGCGTGACAGGCGCGAAGTATCTGGAGAGTTGGGTAAGCAGTTTTGACATCAAGTGGTTAATGATTCCCGATTTTGTGTATGCGCTGTTTATTGGTGTTGTTATCACTAACATCATGGAAGTGACGAAGGCGCGCAAGGTTGATTTAGAAACCGTTGATATTCTTGGCACGGTTGCACTATCTCTATTTCTTGCCATGGCCTTGATGAGTTTGAAATTGTGGAATATTTTCGATCTTGCGATCCCATTCCTTATTATTCTTGCTATTCAGTCGGCAGTGTTGGCGATGTTCACTTACTACGTAACATTCCGCATGATGGGAGGCAACTACGATGCGGCGGTGATCGCTAGCGGACACTGCGGTTTTGGGTTAGGTGCTACACCGACTGCGGTCATGAATATGGGCTCCATCGTGAGTCGATATGGTCCATCACCACAAGCATTTATGGTGGTTCCAATTGTCGGTGCATTCTTCATCGACATTGTGAATTTAGTGATTTTGCAAGGATGCATCGCTTTTATTCGATAACATTCGCTTTTTTACCGAAATAACAAAGCCAGCACCTATACGCTGGCTTTGCTATTTGTAACACGAAATCTTGTTTGCCTGACTTCAAGCCGTGAAATCAATGCGTTACTATGACGACATAGTGTTCAATTTTGCAGCAGCATGAGGTACCCACATGTCTGAAAAAATATCGACGTCGGCATTAGCGAAAATGCGCAAGGTAGAAGCTAAGCTGCTGTTTGCCGATCTCAAACGTGCAGGCTACATCGTTCGCCAAGATGAAAAGTGGATTTTGACCGAAGAAGGGGCAAAGTTTGGCGGTGAGTATGTGGATCACCCTAAATTTGGCCAGTTCATCGTCTGGCCGACCAACTTACATATTGAGCTGACTCCCAGCTCAGGGAAAACATTGAGCGCGACACAACTGGGTGAAAAGCTGAAATTGAATGCGAAGCGCATGAACCAGCTTTTGAGTGAACTGGGTTGGTTGACCAAATCCGAAGAGGGATGGAGTGTCACAGAAGCTGGTGTGCGCGCTGGTGGGCAGCAAAGAACCGATAAAGAAACACAAAATACCTTTGTCGTATGGCACGATGTGGTGCTGCGTAACAAGCGTCTTAAGCAGTCTGTCATTGAGTTTTTGGGGCAAGACGCGGAGTCACATTCTACGGATAAATCGTACTCAAGCTTTCGCCAAAAATTTGAAGCCAAGCACCGAACATTAGATGGGCATTACGTGCGCTCTAAGGGGGAGTTGCTCATCGACAACTGGCTGTACTTGGCTGGTGTTGTGCACGCTTATGAGCGTCAGTTGCCGATTGACCAAGATGTCACTAGCGATTTTTACTTGCCAGGTGGCAAAGTCTATTTGCAATTTTGGGGAAGTGACGATGGGGAGATGGCTCAGGCCGACCGTGAGACCATTCGTACTGTTTATGAGCAGCATCATTTCAATCTTATCGAAGTCGAACCGAGTGAACTAGACAAGTTGGATGAAGTGCTTCCTAAGCGTCTTCGTCAGTTTGGTATTAAAGCTTATTGACGACTTAAGCCCGCTGTTCAGATAAGAAAAAACCCGTGTTCAACACGGGTTTTGTATTTTTAGTGTGTTTCTAGGCTGCCATCCTATGGGTTAAAAGCCTTTGATGTTTTCTGCTTCTAGCTCAGAGAAGTACTTCACTGTCTTCACTTTCAGTTCTTGTTGAGCTGGTTCGTCGCATACGATCACCGCTTTAGGGTGAAGTTGAAGAGCAGAAACTGTCCATAGGTGGTTTACACAACCTTCCACGGCTGCTTCAAGTGCCTGAGCTTTGTTATGGCCAGTGACCAAGATCATCACTTCTTCTGAGTCTAGAAGCGTACCAACACCGATAGTCAGCGCGTATTTAGGCACTTGGTTGATATCGCCGTCAAAGAAGCGAGAGTTCGCAATGCGAGTGTCTTCAGTGAGGGTCTTGATGCGAGTACGAGAAGAAAGAGATGACGCTGGCTCGTTGAACGCGATGTGACCGTCGTTACCCACGCCGCCCATGAACAGGTTGATCTTGCCGTAAGACTTAATTTTGTCTTCGTAACGCTTACATTCTGCGTCGTGATCGTCTGTGTTACCGTTCAGTAGGTTGATGTTTTCTTCTTGAATATCAATGTGATTAAAGAAGTTGTTGTACATGAACGAGCGGTAAGATTCTGGGTGATCCGCAGGGATGCCAATGTACTCATCCATGTTAAAAGTCACGACGTTTTTGAAGCTGACTTCGCCGGCTTGGTAAAGCTCGATTAGGGCTTTGTAGGTTGCTAGAGGAGTGCCACCAGTTGGTAGACCCAGAACGAATGGACGCTCAGCAGTAGGTTTAAAGTCGTTGATACGCTTAGCGATATGCGCAGCTGCCCACTTACCTACTTGTGCTGCTCGAGTTAACGGGATAAGTCTCATTTTGTGCCCCTAGTTATTGGAATTGACGATGTACTGAAACATTAATTCGCATTATAAAATAAGTAATGGCGAACTGCTATTGTTTTAGGTCAAAATTTTGCTTTTTCTTTAACCAATGTTGGTTTTGTCGACGATTTTTATATCTAAATGCTTTTATAAGACGATTTTTTACAAAGAAATTGCATTATGAAACTGACGAATCAATAGATAAAATTTATGATCTAAATTAAGTTCTGCCTTCGCACTTAACCTTGTTTTTTAACAACCTACAGAGTGCGAAATCGCACACGAACTTCAAATATTATGGGTTAGATATGGCATGGCGCTCATTCTTTAACCATAATTGAAATGTGTAAACCAGTGAGGAATTCGGTATGAAAAATGAGTTAGATCCGAGCAAAGTACTACAGGCTTACGAATGTGTGATGAACAACGGTACGCCAACCGAATTTGGTAAAATGTATGAAGGTGTAGAAGCGTTTTCTGACTACGATGGGTACAACGTTTTCTTAAGAGGGAATGGTGTTGAGCTAAAAATTGGCTTCCACAACACCTATCACTTGGAATATGACCAAGAGCATTTGAAAGAGAGCTTTCTGAAAAAGATTGCGACGCTCGCCAAGTAAACGGTCATCACCCAAATATTAAAAAAGCCCTTGGGAGAATGCCCCCTTGGGCTTTAGGAGAAGAAATGAGCTTGTCTTGCTCGCTCAGTAAAGTCAAACGAGCTTTCGCCTACTGCTAGAAAAAGGCGAGAACTAGGTTATTGGTTATTAATCGTCTTCAACCAAACTCTCTTCAATGTATTCTTCTGTGGCGTCAGGCTTGTTACGACCATTTAGCGTATGGAAGCGCTTGCGACCACGAGCAAGTTGGGTGTACTTTAGCCACGTACGCTCAAGTTTTGTTTTTGCTTTGCCCGGGTTTTCTAACACCTTGATGAAGTGTTTCTCTTCGCTGTTTTCAGGTGTTAATTCGCCTGACTCTAAGCCAAGCATTGTATCCCCATAAATTGTTAGGATTTCCTCTTCTGAAAGAGTAAAATCGCCAGACTTTGCAAAGCCGCGTGGGAATTTTACGTTATCGTAAAAACGTTTTTTGCCATGACGGAATTCAGTGTCAGACATGTCAACAGCCTCTGTAACCGTTATTGATGAATGTAGTGAACTTACGGCGAAAATTAGGCTTAAATCTAACAAAAGAAAAACAAAACTTTTTTGTCGTCATGATTTTAATTAGTTGTTAATCTGGTTTTATATTAACCAGGAGATGGTTTATGGATGTAAAAGTCTTTCGAACATTTTTAGAGCTGGCAAGAGTTCGTCACTTCGGACGTGCTGCTGAGAACCTTTATATTACCCAAGCCGCTGTGAGCGCACGTATCAAACAATTGGAAAGTTACTTCGATACGCAATTGTTTATTCGTGATCGAAATAACATAAAGTTGACCTCTGCAGGTGAGCGCTTAATCAGCTATGCCGAGGTAATGGTCACTACATTGCAACAAGCGAAGCTAGAATTATCGCTTGAAGATGGCAAAGCGCTGCAACTAACGTTAGGTGGCACGCCAAACATTTGGGACGCTTATTTACAGAATTGTTTAAGTGTCGTCACAGATTCGTTTGGTGGTTATGGCTTCATGGCAGAAGTGATGGGACGTGAGATGCTCAGTCGTAGCTTGCTAGAGCGCACGTTAGATATGGCATTTGCGTTCGATCAGATCAAAGCTGATGAGCTTAACTGTAAAAAAGTGGCAGATGTTGTTCTCGTTCTGGTATCAACTGAGAAAGATTCTTTAGACACCGTTTTCGAAAACAAATATGTGTACGTTGACTGGGGGACGCGTTTCTCCTCAGAGCATTCTGAACGTCACCCTAAGATTCCGGCTCCATATTTACGCACTTCAACAGCGCGTATCGCATTGGACTTTATTTTAGAGAAGGGTGGAGCCGCGTACTTACCAATCTCTCTCGTGGAGCCATTTATCGCTAATGGGCAGCTTCACAAGGTGTCTGGAGTAGAAGATTGGTGTCGCCCTATCTATTTGAGCTATCGTAAAGCTAGCTCGTCTGTAGACGCGATTAAGCAAGTGGAAGAAATTGTCAAAGAGATCGATCCACTGACCGCTTACAGTTTTCAGCAAATTGGTTCTGGCACTTCCGACGAATAGCGTTGAATGAAAAGTCAGAAAAACGAAAAAGCCGCCTTGAGAAATCAAGGCGGCTTTGTTTTTATCTCGATGAATCGATAGTTATGGTAAGTCAAACAACAGGGCTGTTGTGCTTTCGTTTGATGTATTGCGCAAAACAACCTTACTCTGGTGTTCAACCTTCGCGCCGTCGCCAGCCGTCAAAGTGGTATTGTCGACACTAAGGCTCCCAGTCACTTGATGGATGAATAGATTTCGGCCCGACTCAATCTCAAAGTTTAGTTCGCTACTTGGCTCAAGAATTAACTGATGCAAAGTCGCATCTTGCTTAATAAGTAGCGTGCCGTTTTCTCCAGTTGGAGTTGCGATAGTCGTTAACCCAGGATTGCGACCAAAATCTTTTTGCTGATAACCTGGCTTGGTTCCAAATGTGTTCGGTTGAATCCAAATCTGTAGAAACCGCAGCGTATCTTGGTTCGATGCATTGTACTCACTGTGGTAAATCCCTTTCCCTGCCGACATGAGTTGGAATTCACCTGCAGGTAGTGTTTTGACGTTACCTTCACTGTCTTTGTGTGCGATAACACCTTCCAACACATAGCTGATGATCTCCATATCACGGTGGCCATGTGTATCAAAACCCGCGCCAGGCTTGACTACATCGTCATTAATGACTCTCAGCTCAGAAAAGCCCATATGTTGAGGATCGTAGTAGCTACCAAAAGAAAACGTATGTTTGCTATCAAGCCAGCCAAAGTTTGCTCGACCTCGGTCTGCTGCATGTCTTACCGTAATCATAAGGCCTCCTTAAGAGAGCTTTTTGTTTAAGAAGTTATCTAACGCTGCTTTACCTGCGCCAGAGAACGCCAGAGAAACGCTTGCTGCCAGTAATGCTAAGCCAAACTCGTAACCGTTGTTTGCCATGAACAGGCCATTTTCAAAGTGGACAGAGAATATCGCTACCACCATCGTGAACGCCAAAGCAACCGCTGCTGGTCGAGTTAGCAGACCAAGTAAAATGAACAAGCCGCCAAAGAACTCTGCGCTGCCCGCAAGTAACGCCATGAGCACGCCAGGACCTAAACCGATAGATGCCATCCACTGACCTGTGCCTTCTAGCCCGTAGCCACCAAACCAGCCAAATAGTTTTTGTGCGCCGTGCGCCATAAAGATAATGCCGATTGGAACGCGAAGTGATAGTGCGCTGTAACCTGCGTTTGATGTGGTAATTTTCTGTAATAGTGCTTTCATGATTCTGTCCTCTGACTCTTTTCAATGAGTGGGAAGCGTGTGCTCCCGTGCTGTTGAGAACAGTTTAGGTAGAGGCGAATATAAAAATAACGGGAGGATTTTGATAAACTCGTTCTAAAAAATTGAATATTTGGTTTTTATTTATTTAAATCAATGTCTTGATTTTTATATTCGAGTGTTTATTTGCCGATTATTGTCTGTTTTAAATCAAGGTCTGTCATTATTTTCGATAAACATTTTTGCTGTTAAACAAAAAAAGAGCACATGTACTGTGCTCTATTGCTTTCGCTTTTAACAAGGGAGAAAGGTGCGTTAAAGAAAACCGTCAGAGGTTCATTAAGCTCTCTAATGACTCCTCTACATTGTTGTAGTGATAAGTTCGAATATTACGTCCATCCGTCGCATTAATCTGAATTTCTGAGATCTCGTTATCTGAGTCTCGTTCGATAATTCCAATAGAATGATCTACGGATTTACTGGTAATAACCTTTTGGTTTCTTAATACAATTACGCAAGTATGTAAGTCCATGCCAATTCCCTTTAGCCGACGTTGTTGTGATGTTCTGGATCTAACTTTAGTGTACAAAAGCGCTAATGCCAATAAATCTCAATATTGAGTTCCGAAAATGGCTAATTGTGGGCGCTTAAGCAAGCTACAATAACACTATATTGAACGATGCCTATGAACAATAAATGACAAAAGGCATGAGCAAGGAAAGCACTATGTTTATTCACCCCCATACTTCACTGACCTTCGAGCAGTGTCACAAGGCGCGAGTCGCGCGAGACAGTCGTTTTGATGGGCGATTTTATGTGGCGGTAAAAACAACGGGAATCTTTTGTCGTCCGATTTGCCCGGCAAATTTGCCTAAAGAAGAAAATGTTGAGTATTTCGCTGATAAGACGCAAGCCCTTCAAGCAGGGTACCGTCCGTGTTTACGCTGTCGACCTGATAGCGCGCCTGGATCTTGGGCATGGAAAGGTGTCGAGACGACCTTTCAACGAGCGATTTCGTTAATTGATAGAGGGGAGTTGCATCAGCATTCGGTGTCTGAGTTGGCTGAGCGTGTTGGGATTTCTGACCGTTACTTACGTATGTTGTTTGAGCAGTATCTAGGTATGTCACCCAAGCAGTATGCGCAATATCAGCAACTAATGTTCGCCAAACAGTTGCTTCACTCCAGCTCTATGTCGGTCACCGACGTGGGGTTTGCATCAGGTTTTAACAGTACGCGCCGCTTTAACGATGCTTTTCAAAAGTTTCTCAAACTAACGCCTTCTCAAGTACGCCGTAAAGAGTTTGATGGTGCGGGTTGCAATCGAATTGCCTTACCTTATCGAGGTGAGTTGAATTGGTCGCACATGTTGGACTTCTATCGTTTGCGAGCGGTTGAGGGGGTTGAGCTGGTGAGTGATGAGAGTTATCAGCGCAACGTTTTTTTGGATAACAGCAAAGCCTGGTTTAAAGCGACAAAAGGTGAAGGATACTTAGAACTGGCGTTTGAAATTGAAGACGTAACGAAGCTGCAAAACTTGGTGTCTGACATTCGTCGTATGTTCGATCTTGACGCTGATATTTGTACTGTTGAGCAGCATTTGGAGTATGTCGCGCCTGGGCTCGTGTCGAGTAAAGGTATTCGTATTCCTGGTGTATGGAATGCATGGGAAGCAGGGGTTAGAGCGATTTTAGGCCAGCAGGTGTCGGTTAAAGCGGCGATTGGTCAACTTAACTTATTGGTGGCCACACTTAGTGGAGAGTCAGAAAAACGTTTTTTCCCGACTCCCAGTGATATTGCGAACGCCGACGTGAGCTTTTTGCGCATGCCGCAAAGCCGTAAAGAAACGCTAGTGCGCTTCGCCCAGTTTATGCAGGACAACTCAGAAGCTGACCCCCAGCACTGGCTAGCTTTGAAAGGCATTGGACCTTGGACCGTCAGTTATGCTCAACTGCGAGGGCAATCTCAACCCGATTGCTTTCTAGATAAAGACTTAGTGGTGAAAAAGGCGATGCAGCGTTACCCATCACTGAATACGCACACTGCGGCCCCTTGGGGAAGCTACGCGACGTTTCACTTATGGAATCAATCATGAAAACATTTTATACCGAAATGCCGAGTCCACTAGGAACGGTGACTATCCAATCGAACGCTGAGGGCTTACTTGGCATTTGGTTTGAAACATGCACCACTAAGCCGAGTGAGCTGGGGGTGCGAGACGAGCAGCATCCGGTTTTGCGCCAAGCTGTCACCCAACTGGATGAATACTTTGCTGGTCTGCGCAACGAATTCGACTTGCCCCTTGCAGCGACAGGCACTGATTTTCAAAATCAAGTTTGGCAGGCACTAACGACCATTCCATATGGGGAAACGTGGAGCTATCAAGATCTCGCGAATGCGATAGGTAACCCTAAAGCTGTGCGTGCTGTTGGGTTAGCAAACGGGAAGAATCCGATTTCTATCGTGGTACCTTGTCATCGCGTTATTGGCAAAAGCGGAAAACTGACTGGGTATGCAGGTGGAGTGGAGCGCAAGCAACGTTTGCTCGCGCTGGAGCAAGGTACACCGCTTTAAGTGAGGCGATTCTCGTATTGGGATTAAGCGTGCTACACAGGGGTAACGATAGTGTAGAGTTTCATAATCGTTATACGAATAGAAGAAGGACAATAAGGACATGCCTTTCAAAACGGATTTTGATGCCTTCATGAGTGAGTGTTGGCAGCATCACGAGGAAAATCCCGAACAAGTTTATGCTAAGCTAGAAACGGCTCTGAGCGAGGTGGAAGACGTTACCCAAATCGAGCGAATATTCGTATTGATGCTGCATACCGCTATTGGGCATCTCCAGTGCCCAGAACAGTTTCTTACTTGTTTAGAGCACTTTGATGAACGCAAGGTTGCCGAGAGTTTGGCATTTCAACGCAGTATTGCCGTTGCGCGCTATTTCGTAGATGGCACTGACAATATGGAATTATTGGAAGAGCAAGAACAACGCCGAGTTTACGCTTTGATTTCGAATGAACTTTCTGCACTTGTTCAGCTTGAACTGGCGAGTCAATGGTTGGTGAAGGCAGCGTTAGGAATGACGCCGAACGATGCAGAAGGGCCATTAGCGCGCGCTATCGCGATCACTGCGAACAACTTAGCATGTCAGTACGAAGCGCTGGCTGAGCGCACGTGCATGGAAAAATCGAAGATGCTAGAAGCAGCGACACTCGCGCTAGACTATTGGAAAGTGGCAGGGGGTTGGATGCAAGAAGAGCGCGCAGAGTATCGCTTAGCGATGAGCTTGCTTAAAGCAGATAAACCGCAAGAAGCCAAAGTGCATGCTGAGCGCTGTGAGGTTATTTGTCAGCAAAATGGTAGCGACGCGTTTGAGCTGTTCCACGCACATGACTTGTTGATGCAAGTACACTTCCATCTTAGTCAGAAATATAAAGCTAAATTGGATGAAGAGATGCAGCAGCACTGCAAAACGAGCTCGTTGACGTGATCTTAGCGTTGAATGAAAAAAGCCCCGAGCGACTGGCTGGGGGCTTTAGGGTTGTTGACTATGCAGCGATGATTATGCTGCTTGCGCTTTTGCTTGGTATCGTCCTGGTTTATGGTTCATCGCCAAAATCAAGTTCGTTGCGATGGCACCTAGAACAGATAGAGCGATAAGGTGCACATCTACAATGAACAGTGACATCACCACGATGGCACAATCTAACGCCATTTGAACTTTACCCGCTCGAACTCCAAAACGTTCCTGAAGGTACAACGCTAGAATGTTAAAGCCACCCAAACTCATTTTGTGACGGAAAATTACCAACATACCGATTCCAATCAGTCCACCACCCAAAAGTGCCGCATAGAAAGGTTCGATTCGTGAAATCTCAATCACATGATGCAGATGATCGACCGCAAAAGAGACAATCGAAACCGCAATAAAGGTATTGATAGTGAAGCGCCAACCCATGCGCATCACAGATAAAATATAAAAAGGGAGGTTAAGAGCGAAAAATATCTGACCAAAACTGAAGTCACTCACTTTGGTTAGGAAGATCGCCAAGCCAGCCGTACCGCCAGTGAGCAATCCTACTTTGCTAAAAAATATCACCCCAAGTGACACTAACGCACTGCCGAGCGTCAGAGCCAAGAGGTTCTCTCTTAGGCTATGATCTTTGTCCATAAATTAATTTCCTTGGTTTAAAAACCGCGCCGGAGATAACACGTCTCACGGACGCGATAGACAGTCGCCAAAATAGCAACTAACAAATCGGCCAATAAAATGTCGCGAAAAGTGATGGATGTCGAGTTTTTGGACGAGATTATGATGATATTAACCTGTTTAACATAATGTACACAGATAGAAAAACAACAAGGAAAAGTTATGATTAAGAAAGTTGGCAACACCCAAATCAACACATTACATCGACTGAGTTGCCACTGTGGAAAAGTTGAGCTGGAACTGGCGTTACCCAATGGTATTGAGAAACCGAGACGGTGTGACTGTTCTATGTGTCGACGTCGTGGCGCGATTGTCGCATCTGTACCTTTGAACGGTATTCGTATTATGCAAGGCGAAGACGTCTTGAAGCAGTATCAATTTAATACACACACTGCGAAGCACTTTTTCTGTGGCGAGTGCGGTATTTATACGCACCATCAGCGTCGTTCTGACCCGAGTGAGTATGGCTATAATGTCGGCTGCTTAGAGGGCGTCAACCCATATGAGTTGGGAGCGATTGAAGTGATGGATGGCGTTAACCATCCATCCGACCGCTAGGTTGTGTTGCAAGTTAAGCACCTGATTGTCGGTGCTTTTAAGTAAATAAACCGCTATTCATCCACAAGTGTACCGCAATACTGGCGGCATAACCCAAGGCGATGACGGGAGCCCACTTTAGGTGGCCAAAGAAGGTGTATTGTCCACGCGCGGCTCCCATTAAAGCGACGCCTGCCGCGGAGCCAATGGAAAGCAAACTGCCACCGACACCTGCGGTTAATGTGACCAGTAGCCAGTTGCCCATCGACATGCTTGGTTCCATGGTCAGTACAGCAAACATAACCGGAATGTTATCGACGATTGCAGATAGGACACCAACCATTACGTTTGCCCAGACTGGGTTCCATTGCGTGTACATGACGTTTGAAACCAGTTCGAGGTAGCCAAGTAAACTTAAACCGCCAACACACATTACAACACCGTAGAAGAACAACAAGGTGTCCCATTCGGCTCGAGACACACGATGAAACACATCAAACGGAACCACTGAGCCTAAGCGCTTCAATGCCTGATCATCGCCATTGGCAATTGCCATAGCTGCTTTTTTTGCGAGTGAGTGTTTGAGAGTTTGGCGCAAAAAATATCCGAAAAACTGTAAGTACGCCAAGCCCATCATCATGCCCATAACGGGTGGGAAGTGCAGCACAGCATGGAAAGAGACTGCGGTGGCAATCGTCAAAATGAACAACGCGACAATACGCCTTGCCCCGCGTTTTAGCTCAACGTGTTGGTGAATCGTATTCGGTTTTGTGTTTGGAACAAAAAGTGACATCAAAAATGCGGGAACCAAGTAGTTCACCAATGACGGTACAAACAACGGAATGAACTCAGCAAAGCTGACATGACCGGCCTGCCACACCATCAGGGTTGTAATATCACCAAATGGGCTGAATGCACCGCCAGCGTTGGCTGCGATAACAATGTTGATACAAGCAAGATTGACGAACTTAGGATTATCACCAGAGACTTTCATCACTACAGCGCACATCAAAAGGGCCGTAGTTAAGTTATCGGCAATCGGTGAAATGACAAAAGCGAGAAACCCCGTCAGCCAGAACAACTTTTTGAATCCAAAACCTTTACCAACCATCCACGCCTGTAAGGCATCGAAGAGTTTGCGTTCTTCCATTGCGTTGATGTAAGTCATCGCCACGAGCAAAAACAGCAGCAACTCGGCATATTCCAACAAGTTGTGTTCTAGTGCGGATTTGGCGATTTCAGGCTGGTTGTGTTGAGCAAAGGTGTAGCCAATCAGAATCCAAATTAATCCTGCAGCGAGCAGCACTGGCTTGGATTTTCTCATTTTCAGATACTCTTCCAACATAACCAGTATGTAAGCGATCGAAAAGATAATCAGAGCCGCGTAACCGACACCAGAATTAACAAGGTTCAGTTCATTGGTTGATGCAGCAAAGGTGGCGCTAGAGAACAACAAACAGCAGAAAGCCACAATTGGATAGATTGGCATAGACATTTCTCCTTTGTCTGGTTGGAGAAATATTAGCCACAAATGAATGAGTTAGTTGTGAGAGAGCTCGAATTAACAGTAGGAGTTAGGAAATGATAGTGTGCGCCACTATTTTCTGAGTGACGCAATGCTTGCTGCGCCGAATAAAACCGCAGCGGCATATAAACCGTAAGTTAACCAGTGACTAATCTCTAAAAAAGGAACGAGTCCTTGACCTGCCCACATACAGCCTCCGTTTAATGAGCAATGTTGTAATAGTCGAGCCAATTTAAAGGAAATGAACAATGTTTTTTGTGAGTGAAAGCAAATTCTGAAGGATTAGAAAGTCAAAAATTGGTCAGTGAGAGAGAAATCTCATTTTTAACTGGCTAGCTCTAACCCTTTTGAGTTAAAGCTAGCTATATCTAGAGCTGAATGCATTTAGCGTAGGAGCCATTTTTTCAACGGTGAAGCGTCAATTGCTTTCACAAGCAGTATGGTTGCAACAATCGTTGCAGGATAAATAAACACATCTTTCGCGAGGTGTTGCAGCCCGATAAATTCAGCGACATTCATCATGACAATTATGATAAGCAGATGGCTAACATATATTCCTAACACGCAAGGAGATAGTTTGAAGACCCAAGGCATGTCGCCAAAATGAGGGTGAGCCAAAAGCCACATAAAGACACCTACAGCCCAGATAACGGTACCGAATAGGAAGTCGTGCGAGTTGAAAGCGATGTCATGTTGCATCAGCCAGTAAGCTTCACCAAAATGCAGTGCTATGCCAAGAATAATGCATCGAACCGTATTGTTTCGCGACCACCGCCACTGCGCTTCTCGTGCGAAATAACCCAGAACAACTAGCAACGTGCTGAAAAAAGGCCCATTACGAGTAAAGAAAGGCGCTGGCAGGTCGGTAATGGTCGCGTAACTGCCAGCAAAGACCCCGTATATGTATAGCAATACTGCAGTTGGCAGCATCAGTTGCACCATATTGATATGCACGAGAAAGGCAATTAACGCTACGGCAATGACCAGAGCCGGAATAAACCACAGATGAACGAGTCCGCCTTCGATGAGTGAATTGATCGGGGTTGACATTAAGTACCCCCAATAACCTTGCCTTTCTGCGAGATACCCTGCCTCAGCGACCGTCTGCCATTGGAATGGCATCAGTAAACTGATCATGCTCCAAATGAGCCAAACCTTCATTAACGGTTTGGCGTAGTTCTTAAGAGTATCAATAGGTGAGTGACTCAACTTCGGCTGGATTAGATAACCCGAGATGAGAAAGAACAACGGAACAGCAAAACGAGCCAGTTGGTTGAGCATATAGCCAACCCATGGTATCCCATCCCACTGCCAGTACGTCAATGCTATCTGGCAATGCAAACCCACAATCGCAAGCATCGCAATGATACGTGCAAACTCTAAGCTGGCTATTTTTTGTTTCTTTGCCATTACATTGTTTACCTAAATAAAAAACTTAGGTGAAAATAGCAGGTTGTTACTGAAGTAATACGTGAAAAAGTCAACAGACTTGCGCTTACATTGAAGCTGTTTTGAAAATTAAGACTTACTTCAAACTTCTTAATTATTAACCTATTAACGCAATCAATACCTGATTCGTGAGTCGAAAATAGCACTGAATAATGGTTAGACCAGTTAACTCGAGATTGCAAAAAAGAACGATCGTGCTAAAAATAAGATTATGCAAAAAGGAAAAGTGACAAAAGAGTTTATTCTGCAGCGGGCTTTTGAGAACGCCAGCGAAGACGGATTAGAAAGTCTTACGATTGGAGAGTTAGCCAAGCAATGCGGTATGTCGAAAAGTGGTCTGTTTGCCCACTTTAATTCGAAGTTGAATTTACAGCTATCGGTGCTTGATCACGCCAATAAAGTGTTCGCTGATCGGGTTATTGAGCCTGCTCGAGAACTCGGGGATGGCAATATCGAGCGTAAAATTCGAGGGTTGCTCGACTCTTGGATGACTTGGAATCACGCATTCCAAGGAAGTTGTATGTTTCTTGACGCTTGGAATGATACGGCAGATAAAGATTGCCCGCTTCAGGCCGGACTGCGTAAATCCATAGACACTTGGCTGAGCTATTTGGAGATCCAAATAGCGAAAGGCAAAGAGAAGCAAGAATTTGCAGCAGACTTAGATACACGCCAAGCAACGTTTGATTTGTACGGTCTCTATTTGAGTGCGCATGTTTTTTACTCAATTAAAGGTGAGCAAGAAAGCTTGCGTCTGTTTTGGCAAGGGATCGACAACTTATTTTCTCGCTGGAAAGGCTAATATCGGTTATTCGCTTCCCAGATTCGTAGACATAAAATCACAAAGAGCGGCTGAGTTCGCTCTTTCTTATCAGTATAAAAAGCACGACCGTTCTATTTTGTGCAAAGCTGATAGTTAAGGACATGATTATGAGTGAAAAAATTTACTTTAATACATCGCAACGTTTCAGTATTAAGCGCAGTTTGGTGAACATTAGTACTCGGTTACACCATACACTGGCCCCGTCACATGCAAAGAAGGCCGCGCGCAAGCTTCTTCTGACACCTGCTCGTACGCAACCTAAAAATATTGAGCCTCAAGGGCTTATCAAAGGTGAAATTAAAGGGCATGCAGGCATCATCAAAACCTATACTTTGGGCTCTGGACCTATTTGGGTGCTAACTCATGGTTGGTCTGGAACGGCAAGTCAGTTTTATCCACTGATGGAACATATTGCGTCGAAAGGGTTTACTGCTTTGGCGTACGATCATCCGGCACATGGTGAGAGTGAGGGGCAGTATGGGCACATTCCGGGGTTTGTCAGAGGATTAGAAGATGTGTTGGATACTGTCGAGGATATTGTTGGTCTAGTTGGGCACAGCATGGGCACCGCTTCTGCTCTTGAGTGTAGGCACAGTAAGTTAGAAAACAAGCCTTTGCTGCTTATTGCTCCGGTATTAAATTACGTAGAGAACTTATTCGGTAGCATTGCACGTTCCGGTTACTCGATGAAGCTTTTTAATGCTGTGGTTTCAGAAGTTGAAGACCAATTTGGTTATCCGTTACAGTCCATTGATCCGATGAAGCGTTTGTCTGAGCGTCCGTCTCACACCATTATTATTCATGATGAGCAAGACAAGTTCACCAAATACAGTGTCTCGGCAAAAGCGGCTGAAGAGATTAAAAACGTTGAGTTAGTGACAACACAAGGTCAGGGGCATGGTCGAGTGATGAAGTGTGAGCAAGTCTTCAGTAGTTTTGACCGTTTGCTCGATAGTGCTTGGTAACCCTTACTTTTACTGATTGATTCGCTCCGTTTTGCGCTAATTCGATTTGAAAGTAACACCTCAGATTTTTTCGTCTCTGGTGTTGCTCTCCTAGTTAAGAGGTTAAATCCAAAAAGGACAGCCGAAGCTGTCCTTTGTTTATTTAGCAGAACGTCTGCAAGGCTGAAATTAGTTACAGTTAGCTACGCCAACTTCTTTCCAAACGCCCCATTCGCCAGATTGGCTAGGATCGTCACCCTGAGTCCACCATTTCGCTTCCCACGTTTTACCTGCGTGAGTCACTTGGTTACCACCTGTGTACACTGCGCTCGCATCCCATGCGTTGTCACAAGTACCAGGGTTCGGATCGGTTGCGTGCTGTGCAACAACCACTGTCGCGCTTGCCGATGAAGACGCTTTACCGTCGCTCACACTTACAGTGAAGCTTAAGCTTGTGTCTTGCGGGTATTCCGCAGCAGTGAACGTGACTTTAGAGCCTTCAACCGTTGCATTCAGACCTTGAGGTAGAGTCCAGTTGAATGTCAGGGTATCGTTGTCTGCATCGCTAGACGCAGATGCATCTACAACCACAACGTCACCAGCGTTTGCTGTTGCTGGAGCAACAACTTGTGCTACTGGTGCGCTGTTCACTGGGTCAACAACACCTGCTGGTTTCACTGTTACTACAACGAGGTCAGATGCCGTTGCACCCTCGTTATCAGTCACCGTCAGCTTGAAAGTTAATTGCTCTTCAACAGTAACTTCTGCTGCATCAAAGCTTGCTTTCGCTGTGTTTGCACCTGTTAGTACCACTGCTGTGCCAGATACTTGTTCCCAAGCGTAGCTTGCGATGGTGCCGTCAGAGTCTTTTGACAGGCTGCCATCTAGAACCACATTTGCAGGACCTGTTACCGATTGATCTGCGCCAGCGGCTGCGGTTGGTTTACGGTTTGGTTGAGGAACCACACCACCAGCCATACCTTCGTGCATCGCGTTTAGAATGTCACCGTTATCCGCGTCAATTTCCCAAGAGAATAGACCAGCAAGACCAAGAGACTTCGCGTAGCTACCTTTTGCTAGCACTGAACGGTGGTCATCAAATGTGATCAACTCGCCCGTAGTACGGTTCCATACCCATGGTGCTTCTGCTTGTGCATCGTAGCCGTACTCGAAGCCGTTAATACCAGTGTTGTTTGCACCTAGCATGAATGACTTAATGCCTTTGTAGTCAATTACGCCATCTTCCCAAACACCTTGCGCTGTGCTGCCCTTCAGTTTACCTGTAGCAGTACCTGTCATTGGGTCGTTTGGATCTGTGAGTGTATCTGGAGTTACGCCTTCCCAGCCACGACCGTACATTGCTGTACCAAGTACTAGCTTGTTCGCAGGAACGCCTTGAGCAAGAAGAAGTTGGATGCCGTTATCTGCTGTGTAAGCAGGACCTTTGTACGGTTCGCCGTTCTCATCAACGCCACTACCGTCACACTGACCAGGACGCATGAATGAACCACAGTAAAGCGCAGTTTGGTGACCAGGAACGTTATTCCAACCACCGTAGAAGTCGTAAGTCATTGCGAAGATGTAATCCATGTACTGAACTGCATCTGCGTAGTCTACGTCTTCAATCTTGTCGTAACCGACACCGATAGCGGACGTTAGCTCGTAAGTACGGCCTGTCTCAGCTTCTAATTCATCAAGCATTACGCGCAGTTCACGCATCAGTGCGATGTATGCTGGGCCATCGTTTACAGGGTCGCCCTTATCGGCTGCTGCACCGCCGCCGCCAGGGAATTCCCAGTCGATGTCAACACCGTCGTAGAATTTCCAAGTTTTCAGGAACTTCTTAACTGATGCGACGAATGTGTCTCGGTTTTTCTTGTCCACGAAATCGAAGAATGGGTCAGACAGTGTCCAACCACCGATCGATGGGATGATTTTTAGATCAGGGTTACGTTGTTTCAATGCCATTAGCATTGCGTAGTTACCCTTGATAGGCGTGCTGTATTCATGACCAGCTTGTGGGAAGCTCTTCTGATAAGCAGCCCAAGGGTCATGGATAACGACTTCATAATCAGGCACACCTGTACAAGCAGTTTGTAGCGCGTTGAAACTGTTGCCGCCAACAGACTTCACAGACTCATTTGGGCCACAAATTGGGATAAAACCGTAAAGGATGTGAGTCAAGTTGTCGACCGGCATATTATCGACGGTGTAGTCACGGCCATAGATGCCCCATTCAACAAAATACGTACCCATCACGACGCTTGGATCGGTATTGTAGGTTTTGTTGTTTGGATCAACATTCATCGTTAGTGGCTTCAGGTGAGAACCATCGGTATCTGCAATTGTGATTTCAGCTGGTGCGCTTTTCGCACAACCTGTCGCATCACATGCTTCGATTTCCATTTGGTATAAGCCACCTTGGCCGTATTCAAACGAAGCTGTTGTTTGGCTACCAGTGATAGGGCCGCTTGCTACTTTTACACCATCAAAATAGACGTTGTAAGTGTCACCAGGTGTGCCACTCCACTGGTTAAATTTAACAGTGATCTTCGCTTGCTCATGGTATTTCACCATGTCGTAGTAGCCTGACGTGGTTTCCATCGCGAGTTCAATTTTAGAAAACTGAAGGTTGTTGGAACCGTACATATCGACACTTGGTGCGGTTGGAGCCGCAACTGCAGCACCTGATAGCGCTAAAGCAACTCCAGCTGCACATAGGTTAAATCGAATCATAACTTCTCTCTCAATCCTTGGATTCATGTTCTACCTAGAACATAGGCTGCTCTTGCACCAGATAAGATGATTGGATTTTCTCCACGTGCAAAAGCATCACACTCAGCATTTCAGAGAGTTTTTTTTCGTCAAAAAAAATTAAGACGGTTTTCGAGGCACTTGAGAGAACTTAACTAAAACTCGCACTCTGTTACACAGAAAGTGTCAGACTGAGTCAATAATTTATAAAATCTCAGCAGAAACTAAAATTATTGTTTACTCAGTAACGAGTTATTTAAATGCGATGAAGGCCTTATTTTGTTGTTTATTAAGGTTTTGTTTCATTGATATAGAAAGAGAATTGAAAGGAAAAATAGCCGTGAAGACGTATTAGTCACGGCTGAAGTGTTCACTCAACGCCGCGCGACGTTTAGAGGCTGCACCGGTTTCTGAGCCCTGAACGGTATGCTCAAATCCTTTACGAATGAATCGCTGATCTGGAATAAGAGGCTCAATACGGCGTATTTGAGGTGAAAGATGAGAGCCCGAGATCTGATACGCGGTCTTTCCTAATCCGGTATTCAACGTGATGACCTTGCCATCGAATTCAAATTCCGTCGTAATAAGTCGATGGTTTCGGTATACCCCATCTTCAGTGAAAACGAGACGTTCTGTTTGGTAGGGTGGCGCGCCAATCTCAATCCATTCGCCGTACACCTTTTTCGGATCAATGTGGTCTTGATAGGATAGGTGGATTTGATAGCCAAAAAACGTCAACAGACCCATCCCGAAGCAGACAAATGTACTCTTGAAGATTTTGGATTGGTGGCGAGCCAAAAATGAAAGTTTTGGTTCTTGTCGTGCTTTTCGCCTTCGGCGAGTTGAGTCCGTCATAGATCTAATTTTCTCCACTTTTTTAACATGGTGGAAACCTTCCTTTTTAAAAACAAACAATCCCGCCATTGAGACGACGAAACTATGATCTAATGTCCACTTTTACATTCAGATACACATCTTATTGATGGTTTTGTTGTTTGCTCACATTCATTACTTCGCAGGTTTTCTTGCTCGGTTTAGGTCGCCTGATTAATCCTCGTGAAAAGAGGTTCTCGCTCAGTAGCAAAGGATGTGCGTTATTACGTTGAGTTTAATGGCTTTCAAAGCTTGAGTAACGGAAAGAAACAAGGTAAAAAAGAGCGGACTTTTGATAAGGAAACCAATAATGAATATTAAGGAAAATAGCTATTTTGCTGGTAGTGTAAAATCACTGGGCTTTAACCAGAAAGATCAGGATGTTAGCGTTGGTGTGATGCTTCCTGGTGAGTACACGTTTGGTACTCAAGCACCAGAGCGTATGACGGTTGTAAAAGGTGCGCTTGTGGTCAAGCGTGTTGGCGAGAGCGATTGGACGACTTATCAAAGTGGTGAGTTTTTTGAAGTGGAAGGTAATTCTTCATTTGAGCTTCAAGTGAAAGAAGCGACTGCGTATTTATGTGAGTACTTCTAGCGTTCATTTGTTGCTCGTCATAAAACCACCTTCGGGTGGTTTTTTCGTCTATGTGCTTCACTTATAACGCATCTTTTTGGTTATTTGGGTATATACTTAATAAAAATGTACCCATCGACCAGGGAGGAAGTGATGGCAGTACAACGCAAGCATTCTGATCTCCCTCCTCGTTACGAGGACAAAGATCTCACCAATGAGCAAAGACAGCGCTTTACCGAAGTTGCCAATGCCGCTCATAAGAGACGTGAATTTTATCGACGTGCTCTAGGAAAGAGCTTAATGGGCAAAATGAAGGGCCGTGCGTTTAAAGATCACCCCACTCGTCAGCAAGACAAGCCGAACAGAACGTTGCAAGTAGTGTGGTTAATCGTATTCCTCGTTGTGGGGCTTTGGGTGATGCATGTGTTCGCTTAGTCATTAGCAAGCTTCTGGTACCGCTGGTGCATCAGATGTTGACTGTTCTTCCGTATTGCAGTGCTCATAAAAGGCGTACTGGTTTTTACCAGTATGTTTAGCTGCGTACATTGCTTTATCTGCACATCGAGTCAATTCAGACAAATCCTTTGCATCTTGCTTATAGATAGCAGCACCTACACTCATTGTTAACTCGTTAATCATATCGTAGCTTCGGTAACCTGTCGGAAACAGATTCACGATCCGTTTTAGGATGCTGTCGAGGTCATCTTTACTTTTTACATCGTAAAGCATGATTACAAATTCATCGCCCGCAAATCGAGCGATGGAGTAGTCGTGTTTATCGGTTTTTCTGTCTTTGTTGCGAATGTTATTTTTTAATCGAGTTGCGAAGGCTTGAAGTACTTGGTCACCAATATCGTGCCCGTAGGTGTCGTTGATGTGCTTGAAGTTATCGATATCGAGAAAAACCAATGCGGTGATGCTGTCATCAGATGAGTGCTTGATTTCATCGAGCTTTGCGCGCGCCCAAGTCTCAAAGCTCCAGCGATTGGCAAGCCCAGTGAGCTGGTCAAAATATGCTAACTCCTCAATCCCTTCACGATACAGTGTTTGAATGTAATTGAGGACTTTCGTGTAGTAATACGAGAACGTGTGACACACAAACGCGGTCGCTATCAGGGTCAGCATCAATCTCCGCTCTATGATTTCTGTGGCTGTTGGCAGTCGATCTAAAAAAGCGACCCCAAAAAAGATCAGTAAAATGTAGGTGCCACTGAACAACAGACCGACCTTAAACTCATTAATTAATACCAGAGTGGCGACAATAGGATATAGCCATAACATTTTGCCTGACGGAGCGTCGTTATACAGAAGTAACAATAACCCTTCGAACATTAAGACAGCACTTAGCCATAAGTCGGCGTATTGATGGTGCCGCTGGACTTTTATTACATAACTGATTGCTAAGCATGCCAAGGCACACAAAGCATGGAAAAAGCTTAAGCCCCAGTTATTCTCAAGTGATTGAGCAATGGAACCATAAGTTAAACAGGCAGCGGCGATACTGGAGCATAAAAAGACAATTTTCTTTTTTCTTGTTGAGCGGATGTCCGCCATTTCTTCTAAGCGCGCCCCAGCCAATGTCGACATTACGTATCCTTGCTTAATTAACGTGTACGCTTATTCTAGGCGGTATTTTCGCGATAAATAGAACAACAAAGTTTCCAAATGTGATATCAGTCATTTTTAGTGCAAAGCCATCAGTGTGATTTGGTGCGAGTGTTCAAAGAGGAATGGTGGCGCATGCAGGTTTTCATGACGGTTCTTCATGGCTCTATATGGTTGGACTGATAACTCAAAGTAATGTATCTAGTTAGACACATTTCTATTGATTATCCTGATTCTGTTCGGTGCTCGTTGATTGAGAGTATTGTTCACCAATCTCTGCTCTACGTATCGTCAAGGCATATGTCGTTTCGAAAATGCATTAGAAATATTTTTCCGAAACAGGGCGAAATATTGTTGTCGTTATGACCAATATGCGACTAGAATCCGCGCTAAATCACAACCTCATATCGAGCTTCGTTCGAGTCACTATTTTTAAACTGCTTCACAAAATTGTGAGGCAGTTTTAGTTGTAGGAAAGGTTACAAGCATGCCTAAAAGCCAAAACATCAACCAACGAATGTCTATCGTGGCATTAGCTTGGCCAATTCTTGTCGAAATTTTGCTACGGACGGCTTTAGGAACCAGTGACGTGTTCATGCTGAGTGGCTACTCAGACAAAGCCGTATCCGCTGTTGGTGTGATCACGCAGATTACCTTCTTTTTAATCATCGTTTCGACGTTTGTCAGTAGCGGTACGGGGATTTTGATTGCCCAATACAATGGCGCTGGACGCGAGCAAGAGTCAGTGAGCGTTGGTGTTGCGAGTATTGCGTTGTCTGTGCTCGTCGGTGTGCTATTGAGTGTGATTGCCGTGCTTGGTGCGATATATCTACTCCCGTATTACGGCTTGGAAGCGCAAGTCGAGCAGTACGCTCATGAATATCTGCTGATAAGCGGTGCGATGACGTTTAACGTTACGATTGGCGTTGTTTTTACAACTATTCTGCGTAGTCATGGTTATTCACGTTCCCCAATGGTGGTGAATTTGATCTCGGGTGTATTCAACATCATTGGTAACTATATTGCGCTTTACCAGCCATTCGGTTTACCTGTGTATGGTGTGCAAGGTGTAGCAATAGCAACCGTCGTCAGCCAAGTCATCGGTACGTTAATGTTATGGTTTATTCTCGCTCGCAGTAGCATTGAACTACCAATGTCGACTATGAAACAAGTACCGGCAGAGATTTACAAAAAGATCTTAAAAATCGGCGGCATGAACGCGGGTGAGGTGCTGTCTTACAACGTGGCGCAAATCTGCATTGTATACTTTGTGGTGCAAATGGGGACGGCATCGTTAGCGGCTTTCACTTATGCGCAAAACATTGCCCGTTTCTCGTTTGCTTTCGCGCTGGCAATTGGTCAGGCTGCGCAAATTCAGACCGGTTACTACATCGGTAAAGGTTGGGTGAGTAGCATTTTAAAACGCGTACAAATCTACTTCTTAGTGGGATTTGTGGCATCAACGGCGGCAACCACACTGATTTACCTGTTTAGAGAAGAGATTCTACGCGTATTTACCGATCAACCGGAAATACTCGCATTGGCAAGTTCGTTAGTCATGGGCTCAATTTTGCTCGAAGCTGGACGTGTGTTTAACCTGATTTTTATCGCGGGGCTCAAAGGCGCGGGTGACATCAAGTTCCCAGTGCAAATGGGGATTTTGAGTATGTGGGGACTAGGCGTGCTTTTCTCTTACATCTTTGGCATCCACTTGGGTTATGGCGTTTTAGGGGCTTGGATGGCAATCGCTCTCGATGAATGGGTACGTGGTATCATCATGGCAAGACGTTGGCGCTCTCAGGTGTGGACCAAGTTTAAGGTGAGCTAACGGTTTTCGGTATTACGCATCACGCTTATTCTGTTGTTAGAAAACAAAAAAAGGCACTGATAGTCAGTGCCTTTTTGTTATTTAAAATCGGGAAGACGTTAGAATTCGCACTCAGCTTGGAACACCATACGCTCTTTGCTGTATGGATGATCCAGCTCTAGCATCTCAGCATGCAGGTGCAAGCGATTCGCTTTTTCGCCGTATAAACCATCACCAACCATCGGCATGTTTAACCCCATGTGATGAGCACTGTGTACACGTAGTTGGTGAGTTCGCCCGGTTTTCGGATACATGTATACCTTGCTGCGCCCATCTTTGACTTCAATCAGTTGCCAGTAGGTTTCTGCATGTTTCCCGTGTTCAAAACACACCAGTTGACGTGGGCGGTCGTCGGGGTCACCACGCATTGGCAGTGAAATTTCCCCTTCAGGCTCGTTTAATACGCCTTCGAGCAGTGCCATATAACGTTTTTGTACGCCGCGAGCCATAAACTGTTTTTGCAGACTTTTGTTCGCGCGCTTAGTTAAGGCAAACACCAAAATGCCAGAGGTCGCCATGTCGAGACGATGAATCACAAACGGCCCTTCCACATCAGGGTACATCGCTTGTAGGCGCGTATAAGCAGAGTCCTTGATAGTTTTACCAGGCACTGAAAGTAAGCCCGAGGGCTTGTTGACGACGACCATAGCGTCGTCTTGGTAGATTATCTCTAGTTCTTTGTCTTCTGCCCAATTCTCCGCCAATGGATTAGGTTCGACATCCAGCCCTTGCATCATATGGCCCAAAATCGGCTGACATTTGCTGTTGCACGATGGGTAGAATTTTTTGTGTTGGCGAACTTCAGACTTTGGCGACACACCCCACCAAAATTCTGCCAGCGCCAGCGGTTTGAATCCGTATTTAAACGCGTATTGGAGCAGTTTTGGCGCAGCACATTCCCCTGCACCTGCTGGTGGTATTGGGTTTGTGGTGTCCGCAAAAATGTCCACCAAGTCGCGTGCTTCGCCATGGCTGTTTAGAAAGCGGTACTGTTTATGCAGTTTGTGCTGTAAAGCGTTGGAGAGCGTTTTGCGCTGTTCTTTCAGATGAGCAAGTTGCTGCTCTAACTCAGCCAAGCGCGCTTCTTTGATTGCAAGCTTTTCATCCCACGCTTGCTTTAAGTATTTGAGAACGTTTTTCTCGGCGACACTTTGCTTACCCAACTCATCCAATAAGATTTTGAGGTCATCGGCATTGAGTGTTTGCTCGCCCTGTTGACGCTGTCGTTTGCGTGCGGCGCGGCCGTCAATCATCACTTGGCGCTGTGTTTGCTCTTCTTGTTGATAAGCGGCTCGGTCGGCTTGTATTTGCGCTTTAAGATCTGCCAATTCCGGATTCGCGGCACAGGTTTTGTACTCCGCATTGGCGGCGTTGATGGCATCCGTTTCTGCGCGGAAGAAACCTTCATCGGTCAGCATGTCATACACAGGAGGGACAAACCCTGGAATCAAGTTTTGGTCAGCAATTTTGCCAGAAAACGCACTTAAAAATCCGAGTTCGCCTTGAGGGTTTTCTACCAGCAATACGCCAAACATTTTGCCTCGCCCCGTTTCTTCATTAACCAAACCAAAATCGTGTTCGAAGTCGGTTTGCGCTAATAAGTGCTGTTGCAATTGCTTTGCGGCCATAACGCAAAGAGGATGCGGCGTGTAGTAGAACGGAAACGTAAACTGCGTTGGCAATTCATAGCCAGAAATATCAGCAGTAAAACGAGTAAAACAATGTTCAGGCGAGTGCATGGTGGGTATCCGCGCGAGTAAAAAATCGAGCGAGGATTGTACCTGTTTGAGTCAGGATTGCCATGTCGGTGTTGGCACTCGCTCTTGGATTAAGAACAAGAGCGAGTGGGGAAGAGCTTATTGCAGTTTTTGTAATGCAAGCTTCCACTGTGCCGGTTTGTCGTAGTAGGTCGAGTGCGGCAAGGTCAAGTACTCGCCATTTACTTCTGCAATCAGGGTTGGATAACCACCAACGTGTAACTGTCGCATCAACTGTCGGCTGGAGCGAATTTTCTCATCTAGATCGGCTTCGCTTAACGTCATGTTTTGCTCCCACACATCGTTTGCTAAACCTAGCGATTCTGCAATGGCTTTGAGCGTCGATGCTTCATTCACTTTTAACCCGAGCTGATAATGCGCGGATTGGATGGCCTTTAGCATGTACCATGGATTCAGCCCCACTTTCTCCGCACTCAAGATCGCTTGTGTTGGTAGATAAGAATCAAGAACAAACGCATCTTCGCTTTTCACGCGTTGCAGATATGCTTCACCAAACGTTGCTCCGGTTTCGGTTGCGATACGAGCGTCACTGTTGATGATGTGCTGACGAAATTCAGATTCAATCGCGCGTTTCTCAATCATACCGCCGGGATGAAGCTCTACCTTAAATTGAGAGGTGTCCATCAAGGCTTCGATGAGTGGTGATGCCCCGTAGCACCAACCACACATGGGATCGAAGAAGTAATGCACGGTTACCATGACATTTCACCAGTATGCACTTTTGCACCGATTTCTAGCGCGATTGGCAATTGAGCTTCTGGGTATTTCGCTGACATGGTGTCAATGAGTTGAACGCTGTTATTGCTGTGTTTTTTCGCTTGCTGAAAATCCTGCAAGTATTGTTGCGAGTAGCGAATGGTGTCTGCGTTCAGCTTTGTGCCTGCTTTCATGTGACCAGGAATGACCACTTGAGGTTTAAGCGCAAGCATCTCGCTAAGCTGCTGCTCCCAAGCATTGATAGCGGTTTGGTCAGCGGCATCGGCCATCCACAAATGTACGTTTGAGTACACGGCTACGTTACCTAGAATCGCTTTGTTATCTGGAATCCATAGGTAAGGGCGGTGCGCTGATGTGCCATGGTTACCACGAATTTCAATCTTATGACCTTCTAGCTCTAATGATGCTTTATCGTACGCGACAGGGATCACTGGTTTTACCGGTGCGTTTGCGCCAAGCTTTGGTCCCCAGTACGCCAGCTTTCCAGCCAATTTCTCTTTAATAATTTTTTGAACCGCAGGCGTTGCGATGATCTGCGCATCAGGGAACTGTTGGTGTAAGGCCTCTGCGCCAAAATAGTAGTCTGGGTCCGCTTGGCTGATAAAAATGGTTTTAAGCGTTTTGCCTGAGTCCAACACTTTAGCGGCAATGCGCATCGCATCAGCTTTGGTGAAGCCAGTGTCGATGACCATGGCGTCAGTCTCACCGTATACCAAGGTTGAGTTAACGTGGAAGCTGTTACCGTCGGCGTTGTAAACCTCAAGAGTAAGGGGAGAGTGGTTTGCCGCTAGGACAGGGCTTGCCATTAAAATGGATGCAGCAATCAAAGTGAATTTTTTCATAATAAGCTCCTAAAGAATTTGGGGCCAAGCGACAATGGCTTGGGAACGGGAGCTATATTAGAAAATTGATACGCTCGGAAAAATACACAATAATGTGCATCACTATTTCTTATTTCGAGCAAATCTATGGACAGAGTAACGGCAGCAAAAGTATTTGTGGATGTGGTGTATTCTGGCAGTTTTACTGCGACCGCAGAGCGGTTAGACATGTCTCGGCCAATGGTGACTCGTTATGTAGAGGCGATGGAGAACTGGCTGCAAACTCGTTTGTTGCACCGCACCACGCGCAAGGTGTCGCTCACCACCGCAGGGGAACGCAGCTTGCCTCAGATTGAGCGCTGGTTGAAACAGGCCGATACGTTGACGTCGAACATTGCCGTTGATGGTGAACTGTCCGGAAAAATCCGTCTCGCGTCTAGCACTTCATTTGGATTCTCACAGTTGATCCCAGCAGTAAACAGTTTTATGCAAAAGCACCCCAAAGTACATATCGACATAGATCTGCAAGATTCAGTGAGTGATCTAACCGAGCAACGCATCGATCTGGCAATCCGAATTGCGTCAGATCCCGATCCTTCTTTGATTGGTAAGCCGATTGCGGTGTGTGAATCGGTGTTGGTGGCATCGCCACAATACTTGCAAACTCACCACGCGATCGCGCATCCGCGAGATTTATCTTCACACGACTGTTTGGGTTACAAAAACTTTGAGCGTCATGTGTGGCATTTGTCTCAGGGCGATCAGTTCGAATCGGTGGGAATTGAATGTCGCCTAACCAGCAATGAGGCCACGGCGTTATTGCATGGCGCTTTACAAGGCATGGGTATTTCGATGCTGCCAACCTATTTGAGTAATATCTATCTGCAATCGGGTCAGCTTGAGTCGGTGTTACCGGATTGGAAGCCAAATGATCTCAACATTTACGCGCTGTATTCATCGCGTAAACACTTGTCTCCTGCGGTGAGAGCCTTCATCGATCACAGTGAAGATTACTTTAAACAGCATCATTGGTAATCGCGAAAGGCGTCGTCATCCCGACTTGAGATTCATACAAGATCCTGTACCTTACATGGATATATTTTCGCAGCGTCATTTAGAGTTTTAGTTAATGTCACAAGTTCGCATCAAATTTATTGCTTCCGATATGGATGGCACATTGCTTGACCAATACGGTCGTTTGGATCCGGAGTTTTTCGATCTGTTTTTGCAACTGGAAGAGCAAGGTATTTTGTTCTCCGCTGCGTCTGGTCGTCAGTATTACAGTCTGCGAGACACGTTTGCGCCAATCAAAGACAGACTGTTGTATGTGGCTGAAAACGGCACCTTAGTGATGTACCAAGACAAAGAGCTCTACAGTTGTACCATTCCTAAAGCGGAAGTGTTGGAGATTGTGAAAGCGGCTCGTGAGATTGACGGAGCGAACATCGTATTGTGTGGCAAGCGCTCGGCGTACATCGAAACGCATGATCAGCAATCGCTGGAAGAATTTCAAAAGTACTACCACCGCTGTGAATATGTGCCGGATTTGCTTGAGGTCGAAGACGAGTTCATTAAGGTGGCAATTTGTCACTTTGGCGGTTCGGAAGAGCTCCTGTTCCCGACCATGAATACGAAGTTTGGCGCAACGCATAAAGTCGTGGTGAGTGCAAAAATCTGGCTGGATGTGATGAATGCCGAGGCCTCTAAAGGTGCGGCCATTCAGCATCTTCAAGAGACGATGAATTTTACTCCGGCAGAAACTATGACGTTTGGTGACTACCTCAATGACCTCGAAATGCTGCAAGTCAGTGAGCATTCGTACGCGGTAGCCAACGCGCACGAAGAGATTAAGAAAATTGCTCGTTATTCTGCGCCAAGCAACCAAGAGGCTGGGGTACTCAAAGTGATTAAAGAGAAAGTATTAGCGAAGTAACGCTCATTTTTTCGATGTTATTTTCTTCTTCACGTAAAAAGCCCCGCATACACTGCGGGGCTTTGTTTTTTTGGGGGGAGTAAGGTTCCCGTTTTAGCGTACGTACTTGGCGGTTGCGCTGACTAAAAAGTGTTGCAATTTCCCGTCTGATTTTGGCACCCACAAGGCGTTATGATAATGGTAAATACGGCCATTGATGGTCACAGACAAGGTATTATCACCCGTTTGCTCCATGCGAATAAACTGATCCGAAGTGACCAAAAACGGCTCTTGCTCTTCAATGCTCTGGCCCGTTGCCAATACGAAGTAGCCGAATCGGTTGCCAGCATCCGGATCGGTTGAGTAGATTCGATGTCCAACGAGGCTGTAGTCATCGTTGAGTGCCTGCTCAAGCGTTTTTTGCCCGATGGTTTCGTGCGATGGAATAAATACCCAAGCCAACACACCTGCCGCAATGACTGCCAGTAGAAGCAGTACTTGCATGAACTTTCTCATCATATATACCGTTTAACGTTGAAATTTCATTTTGTACATGCGCTTATCCGCTATGCTGATAAGAAAGTCAACATTGTCACTGTCTTTAGGGTATTGCGCTAAGCCCATGCTTGTTGAAAGTGTTGAGACTTTATCGGAGTTTAATATTTGTGCATCAAAGACGGTATTTATCTGCTCACGTACGTTCTCTTCATTGAGATGTTCACCTTCAAGTATAACCGCGAACTCATCTCCTCCCATGCGATAAACAGTAAAATCATTGAGTGTCATAGAATTAAGCCGCCTAGCGATTTCCCGCAGTACAGTGTCGCCAACTTGGTGACCGTGTGTGTCGTTGACTTCTTTAAAACCATTTAAATCTAGAATCCAGAGAGAAAAGGGCCTTTTTTCTTGAGTAAATTTGTTTAGGGTAATGAATAGTGCATTGCGGTTCCCTAGGTTCGTCAAAGGGTCGCTTAGCGCCAATTTTCTATGAAAATGGGATTCACGATAAAAGAAATAAGTTAGAGAGATAATCGACAAAACGAACGTCGCAAACAACATATATTGTGCTTGCATTAAGCGCTGGGTTTGACCTTTTTGTGCTTCATAAGCTTTACTACTTAGACGGAAGTTTTGATTAACGAAGTCTATTAAGCCTAAATATAGTGTTTGAGTTGAACGATAAAATGCAGCAGCAGCTTGGCTATCACCTGTTCTAGCTTCTACTAGTTGTTTTTCTAGCTCTTTGAACTCTTCAAAAAGGTTAATGAAGTAAAGGTGCATGTTGTTCCGAGAAAAGAACTTATTGGCTTTCGTGCTACTGGTCAATAAGTCAAAGCGACTCCACGCTAACTCGTATTGAAGCTCTGCACCGTCAATATTCAATACGTTTTCATCTAACCGTCTGGCCTCGCCGACAAGTTCTGATAGTTCTTTGGAGAGTTGGAATAAAAACCAAGTCGCTTGTTTTTGTTCGTTATTAAAATTTTGTGAGAGTGAACGTGTTTGCTGTAAAAGCACGACATTCGCGAGAAGCAAAGAAACGGCAAACACCACCAGCAGCATTTTGCTGGTGGTAGAATATTGCAATATTCTTTGTTTCTTAGAATAGGGTTCTGATAACTTCATTCTTATTATTTTTCTTTTATTTCATTTACTTGCCATACCATTTGCGCATGATATTTATTGTAGTTTAGCTCTGGATAGAGATTGAGTGGATATATCACCCAGAAAGGGCCTTTATTCCTGACTTTTATGTAATTCTGATCTTGTTGATAAGCCAGTATTGGTTGATATCGAAGAATATCTTGTCGGGACAATGTCGAGTGATAGTCGTTTAAGCTGCTGATATCAACCTGCTCTGGTACCTTTCCATAGACGTGTGTAAGAAGCGTGCTGAGTTTAACGCCTAAAAACTCTGACGAGGCAGGAAGCCAAGGCAATGTCATCGTGTAGCTAGTGGTAGGTAAAGCTTGGATCTCTTCCAGTTCCAGTATGACACTAGGCTGCTGGCTACTACTAAATACGATCGTATTTGCAGACAAGAATGGCGCAACAAAAAACAGACCTAGCGCGACTATCTTTTTCATCATATGCCCTTTTGAGTTTTATTCTTTTTTCTTAGCTAGGACAAAGGTGCTAGCGGTAATTTATTTATAATTATAGAGCCAACCGGATGAGATTTTATAATACGTTATGTTTCAAAAATAACTGTCGGTTTACGTCACGTCAAGGTTATTAAGTTGCTTCTTAATTAAAAGCTCAGAGTCTTGGGATGATAGTAGAGTTTCGTAATGATTTCGCGGTATTTAATTGGTTTTTAGTGCAGCTTTGTTTCATTTTTAATAAAGATACTGTGTCGGAAATGAGAATTTAATAAGGCGAGAAATGGACGTCGAATTTTTTCTTAAGTTACATTATTTTACATATTTAAATCATCGATATTCAGATATGTATTTGTTAGTACGTAAAGAAAATAAAGTCACCTAGTTTTGGTGACTTTATTTTTTATTTCATGAGCTTACTTAAATTAACTATGCAAACAAATATTTTGCATGGAAGTTGAGGTGCTCTTCAATAAAGCTTGAGATGAAGTAATAGCTATGGTCATAGCCTGGTTGCATTCTCAAGGTTAGGTTTGAATCGTGTATTTTTGCCGCAGCAATCAGCGCTTCCGGTCTAAGCTGCTCATTTAAGAAACCATCAGCATCACCTTGATCAACCAAAATTGGTAATGGTGATTGTTGTTGTTTTAGAAGTTCACTTGCATCGTATTGCTTCCAGCTTTCAAGCTCCTTGCCTAAGTAAGCAGTAAAGGCTTTTTGTCCCCAAGGGCATTGCATTGGGTTACTGATTGGACTGAACGCTGAAATAGAACGGTACTGTTCTGAATTTTTCAGACCAATGGTGAGCGCTCCGTGGCCGCCCATGCTGTGACCCGAAATCGACTTCACGTCAGAGACAGGGAAGTTACTTTCGATGATCGCAGGTAACTCCTCAGTCACATAGTCGTACATGCAGTAATGCAGTGACCAAGGTGCTTGCGTCGCATTAAGGTAAAAGCCAGCTCCTTTTCCTAGGTCATAGCTTTCGTCGTCAGCGATACCTTCGCCTCTCGGACTTGTGTCTGGTGCAATGATCGCAATGCCAAGCTCGGCCGCCATACGAAATGCGCCCGCTTTCTGCATAAAGTTTTCATCGGTACACGTTAAACCAGAGAGCCAGTATAGCGCGGGTACGGGATTCGATTTCGTTGCGTTAGGTGGCAAGAATATCGCGAAGCGCATGGTGCAGTTTAGGGCATTGGATTCGTGTGTATATTGCTTGTGCCAACCGCCAAACACTTTGGCTTGGCTTACATTTTCAATGGTCATGAATAAACTCTCTAATTAGCAGAAGGAATTCAGGCTCCCCAAAAGGAGAGCCTGAGGCAGCATTATTGATCCATATGGATAACTGTTCGGATGCTCTTACCTTCATGCATCAGATCAAACGCTTTGTTGACGTCTGCTAATCCCATTGTGTGGGTAATGAACTCCTGTAAGCCGAATTCACCAGCCATGTAACGGTTTACGATTTCTGGAAGCTCAGAGCGGCCTTTAACGCCACCGAAAGCGCTACCACGCCATACGCGACCAGTTACCAGTTGGAACGGACGAGTTGAGATCTCTTGACCTGCACCAGCAACACCAATGATGACTGACTCACCCCAACCTTTGTGACAGCACTCAAGTGCTTGGCGCATCACGTTTACGTTACCGATACATTCGAATGAGTAGTCAACACCACCGTCTGTCATTTCAACAATCACTTCTTGAATTGGCTTGTCGAATTTTTGTGGGTTGATGCAATCAGTTGCACCAAGTTGTTTCGCTAGGTCGAATTTGCTTTCGTTGATGTCTACACCGATGATGCTGCTGGCACCAGCCATGCGAGCACCGATGATTGCAGAAAGACCGATACCGCCGAGACCAAAGATTGCCACTGTGTCGCCTTTTTCAACTTTAGCTGTGTTTAATACCGCACCCATACCAGTGGTTACGCCACAACCTAGAAGACAAACTTCTTCAAGTGGTGCTTCTTTGTTTACTTTCGCTAGTGAGATTTCTGGAAGAACCGTGTACTCAGAGAAAGTAGAACAACCCATGTAGTGGAAGATAGTTTCGCCGTTGATAGAGAATCGGCTTGTGCCATCTGGCATTAGGCCTTTACCTTGCGTTTCACGAACGGCCTGACATAGGTTCGTTTTGCCAGATTTACAGAACTTACACTCACCACATTCAGCAGTGTAAAGTGGGATAACGTGGTCGCCAACTTCAACGCTTGTTACGCCTTCGCCAACCATTTCAACGATGCCGCCACCTTCGTGACCAAGGATTGAAGGGAAGATACCTTCTGGATCGTCACCTGATAGTGTGAATGCGTCAGTGTGACAAACACCAGTTGCTACGATGCGTACTAGCACTTCGCCGGCTTTTGGAAGTTGTACATCCACTTCTTCCATTTTAAGCGGCTCACCTGCAGCCCAAGCGACCATTGCTTTTGATTTTATGTGAGTTTGACCAGGTTTGATTTCAAGCGACATTGGATGTTTCCTTTATATTTTCAGTATATGGAGTGACGTAATAAGCGTAGTTAAGGTTTGCTTACCGCGCTTCGTCGTTTTGTTGGTGCTCATTTTAGGTGTTTCAGTAAAAATGATAATCCGTCCATTTTGAAAATGATTTTTACATATGCGTAATAATGATAAGGTGAGCGTGTAAAAAGAGTGCGATGCCTCCTTAAAGCGGAAGGGAAATGGAAAAGGTGATTGACCTGAAGTTAGATAGAGGGGCTAAAGTAGAAAACTGTCAAACCATCAGCTAAGTAAGAGTGATTATGAATAAGACGGATCTGAGTGCCTATTTAACCAAGCTAGGCTTGCCTAGTGAATTGCCCGCCGATTTGGAGTCATTGCACAGAATTCACGTGGCGCAGCATCGTTGCCTGCCGTTTGAGAGTTTTGACATCGCATTGCAGCGAGGCGTCTCTGTTGAGATTGAAGATATTATTCAAAAAACCGTGTACCACTCTCGCGGTGGTTACTGCTTTGAATTAAATGGTTTAATGCTTGATGTGCTCAACACTCTTGGGTTTGAAGCGCGAAGTTTGCTAGGGCGTGTACATGTGTCTGGTACACCAACAGGTCGTAGTCATCAAATCACGTTAGTGACGTTAGAGGAACAAACATGGATTGTCGATGTGGGTTTTGGCTCCAATACCCCTCGAGCGCCATTGCCATTTATCCTTGACCAAGTGATTCAGACGGATTTACAAACCTTCCGTTTTGTCAAAGATGCTCAGTTTGGTTATTTCCTCCAAGTGCTTTCAACCGATGGAACGGACACGTGGAACAATCTATACAGCTTTGACCTAGAGTTCGTGTGTGCTGGTGACATTGCATGTAGCAACTTCTTTACCTCGACTTCACCTAATTCGCGTTTTACTAGCGCAAGAGTCGCTGCTAGAGCGACAGAAAGTGGGTTGGTGACGCTGCTTAACTACACACTCAGATGCACCAATCATGAAGAGCTAACAGAAATAGAGCTAGAGCCAGGTCAAACCTACCTGGATGCGTTGAAAGAATATTTTGGCATTGAGCTTGATGCGCAATACGACGATCTTCGTCCGTTACCTGACGCGTAAAGTTTTCCAGTTTTCAAAGCGTAGCGCGACGAGAACAATGTAATCACTATTTGTCTAGAAGAGGTCGACAGGAATACAGCATGGCGAATTGGGAAGGAGTCAGCGAGTTTGTTGCCGTAGCGGAAACCAACAGCTTTACAGCTGCCGCGGCTAAACTGAAAACGTCAGTGGCACAAATCAGTCGCCGCGTATCGGCACTTGAAGAGCGTCTTGCGGTTAAGTTACTGCATCGCACGACGCGAAAAGTTTCTCTGTCTGAAGCTGGACAGCTTTATTATCAGCAGTGCAAACACTTGGTCGAAGGGCTAGAACTAGCTGAGCTTGCTGTAACGCAAATGCAAACCGAACCGCGAGGTTTGCTGCGTGTGACAGCGCCTGTGACCTATGGGGAAATGAACCTCGCACCGCTCTTGCATCAGTTTTTGGAGAAGTACCCGCGTGTGGACCTCGATTTAGTTCTGACCAATCAAAAACTGGATTTGATAGAGCAAGGGGTAGACGTGGCGATTCGTCTTGGCCGCCTGCAAGATTCCAGCATGATCGCAAAGCGTCTTTCGTCGCGTCAAAATTACGTGTGTGCTAGCCCTATGTATTTGGAGCGATTTGGCGAGCCTCACACATTATCCGAACTGGCTCGACATCAGTGCTTGGTTGGTTCGGTCGATTATTGGCATTTTAAGGAAAATAAACGCGATAAGTCTTTGCGCGTGTCGGGGAGGATTAAATGCAATAGTGGTTTTGCGCTAATGGGCGCCGCCAAACGTGGTTTGGGTTTAGTGCAGTTGCCGGACTATTACGTTCAAGAAGCCCTAGATAACGGTGAGCTAGTCGAGGTGCTGACCGATTACCGAGACGACCGTGAAGGCATTTGGGCACTGTATCCACAAAGCCGAAATTTATCGCCCAAAGTGAGGTTGTTGATCGACTTTTTAGCGCAGGAACTAGCGGATTAGAGTTTTCATGAACTTTAATACAACTGAAGTTGCTAAAACGCCCGGTGATGCCGGGCGTTTTTATTGGGATAAGCGCTTGAACTGGAAATAAATGAACCACTATTGGTTGGATTCCGCGTCTTCACGTTTAATCACTTTGTGCCCATCTTCAGACACGCCTTGCTTCCAATAGCTGCTGATGTAGATATTCTCGCGATCGACTTCTTTCTCATTGCGGAAATATTGGCGCAGCGCACGCATTGAATCGAACTCACAGGCACACCATACCGAAGCGTTACCATCTAACCATTCCAGTTCGCGAACGCTATCAGCCAAGGTTTGCTGTTCTGTTAGCCAAATCAACTCCATACCGGCTGGCGTGTTTAGGGGTTGAATGTCGGCTGGAGACATCACGCTGATCACAGCGTAGCCTTTGGCCTCTTCTGGCAGCGTACGAATTTTCGCAGAAAGTGCTGGAAGTGCCGTCATATCGGCAGCCATGAAGAACCAATCCGCCTCAGTATTTAAGTTGGAGATGCTACCCGGCCCCACGATGCTGATCGTGTCGCCTTTTTGCGCGGCCATTGCCCAACGTGCGGCAAATCCGCATTGCAGATCTTGCGTTACGTGTCGGACGAAATCAACTTCGATTGAACTGGTTTCTGGATGAAAGCGTCGAATTGTATAGGTGCGCATGATTGGTCGGTCGTCTTCTGACAGGATGCTCAGATCCGCGCCGCCCATATCGTTAAACAGTAATTTGATGTAACTGCCTTCGCAGTCACGAGGAAAGTGGCTCAGCGCCTCACCTTGCAAGGTAATGCGCTGCATGTTTGGAGTGATGGTTTCTGTGTCTGTGACAACAAGCGTTTTAGGTTGAGGCTTCTTTTTCATTGTTACTTTACTCGATAATTATTCTCTTTCTCATTTAAAGATTATCAAGTTCCCTAACAAGAGGGTAGCGTCTTTAAACAAATTTACACTGTGAATTAACGCCAAAGCCTCAAGCAAAATGCAGTATCTGTCCTTTCCCAATTACGTAAAGTGAGTCGTTTTTAACCATAAATGGACTTATATCATTGGAATCGTAGACAAAAGCAACAGAGCGGCCATGCTGTAGTTGAACCCCTTAACGCGTTTATCGGTGGTCAACCAACGCTGCAATTGCATGCCTGCCGCCGTCCAAAATGTCACCGATGGCAAGTTGGCTAAACAGAAGATACCGGCGATAAAAGTCAGTTCGAGCCAAGAACCGCCACTGGTGTATACCGTAATGGCCGTCAACGCCATCGACCAACCTTTTGGGTTCACCCATTGGAATGCAACAGCCCCTAAAAAAGACATCGGGCGAAAATCGTGTTTTGCTTCGGTTTTGTCGCTGGTGGCGATTTTGTACGTCAAGTACAGCAAATAACTCAAGCTCAATACTTTTAAAATCGAGTGGGTTAGCGGGTAGGCATGGAACAGGCTCATCAAGCCAATACCCACCAAAATTAGCATGGCACCAAAGCCGAAGGTAATGCCCAACATGTGTGGGATAGTGCGTTTAAAGCCGACATTTGCCCCTGAGGTCATCAACATAATGTTATTGGGACCCGGCGTAAAAGTGGAGACAAAAGCGAACAACGCCAAAGCGCCCAGTTGATGATATTCCATAGATTGTTCCTTGAATCAGTTCTCGATAAGTTGAGAACAACTATAAGTAGAACTGAGGTCAATATTGTGCTTTTATTTGATGATTAGAAACTAAATAAGCAATGAAACATCATCATGGATAGATTTGACGAAAGAATATTGCAAGTGCTCAAACGAGACGGAAGAATCTCCAATGTGGAGCTGTCGGAACGCGTTGGTTTATCTCCGTCTGCAACCTTACGCCGAGTGCAAGATTTAGAGCGTAAAGGCGTGATCAAAGGCTACCGAGCAGTACTGGATAATCAGCAACTTGGCGTGGGTTTTGTCGCTTATGTGTCGATTGGTTTGGCCTCGCACTCTAAGCAGGCACAGCTGGGTTTCGAAGAGCATGTGCGTTTTGTAAACGAGGTGGTGGAATGTCACAACATTACGGGATCTAACGAATATCTCATACGCGTAGAGACGCAAAATCTCGCCGCTTATAAAGCGTTCCATGCTGATGTGTTGGGTGAGTGCGAACACGTCAAGTCGATCACAACGATGGTGGTGATGGACACACCAAAAGACGAGCGATAGCCAAACGAGAGTGACAGTTTTTGTGGCACATGAATTTGAAGTGACTCGAAAGAGTCAGTCGAGTATGAGAATGGTTCACAACAAATGCTGGAAAGCAGATGGCACTCTTACAATTTCCATATTTATTCTCACCTTCTAAATAATCCCATCCTGCTAGTTTTGCTTAAACCGCTTGTGCTTCAGAGCGGCGAGTCAGCAAAATTAAGGATGAACGATGAAATCACATGTAACACTTCCTCTTTTGAGCTTAAGCGCTGTTGCCGCATTGAGCTCATTTAACGTCAACGCCCACGGCTGGGTAGAGTTTCCAAGTGCTCGTCAAAATACGTGTTATTTAGACGGTGGCTTTTGGACCAACGAGATCCCTAACCAAGCGTGTAAAGCGGCTTTTGATGAATCTGGCGCGTATCCGTTTGTGCAGCGTAGCGAAATTGCAGCAAACGTACCAAATTACCGAGATATGGAGCATGTGAAAGCCGTGGTTCGCGACGGTGAGCTATGTTCTGCTGGCGATACAGCTAAGAAAGGCTTGAACATTCCTTCTCCAAACTGGCAGCGCACCAATGTTACGCCAGATGCAAATAACCAGATTGAATTGGTGTTTTACGGCAAAGCGCCGCACAACCCATCGTACTGGGAATTCTATCTCACCAAGCCAACTTATGATGATTCAAAACCTCTTACTTGGAGTGATTTAGAGCTGATCGACACCGCAGGTGATGTGTATGTTGATGCGGAAAAACGCTACCGTATTCAGGTGACTTTCCCTGCTGATCGTTCGGGCGATGCGGTACTTTACACTCGTTGGCAGCGTATTGATGTCGCTGGGGAAGGTTTCTACAACTGTAGTGACATTACGTTAAACGGAACAGGCACGACGCCACCGACTGACCCTGTTGATCCAACCGAACCGGGCAATAATCTGACATCTCTAGGCTACTTTGTTCAGCAAGGTTTCGGACCAGTAGAAGCGGGTGACACCATCCGTTTTCGTACGTTTAATGCGACAGGCAATGAAATTGTCGATATTTCACTACCAATCAGTGCGAACAATACGGCGACTTGGGCGGCAGAAATAGCAGATCAATTTAACGCGCAGCAAACGGGCGATTGGTATGTGGGCATTTGGCATCAAGAGATGAGCCACTACATGTTCGATAGTAACAACGTGAATGCGAACCAAGTATTAGCGCCAAGCGCAGACTTCAGTTATGCGTTGTCACTGATCAAAGCGGATGTACCGCCACCAGTTGAACCAACCAACTTGTGGGACAAGACGGCTGTTTACGACCAAGGTGATGTGGTGACGCACAACGGTAAAGAATGGACCGCTCAGTGGTGGACGTCTGGTGAGGAACCAGGCACAACGGGTCAATGGGGGGTATGGCGTTAAGCCAGTTATTCGGGCCCTGATCAATAAAACCCTTCTCATGTGAGAAGGGTTTGTTTTTTTAGCCTAAAACGATCACTTTGGTCGAGTGGTTGTCTTGAAAATCAGAGCACATATCGTTATTCGCTTGCTCTCCACTCGCTCCAGTTGAGCATCGCGTAGTCTGCCAGTTTGAGCATCGGAATGTCTTCGTGTGTATCACCGTAGGCATAAACAGACGCAAATTCGTCGAGCGAAAACGTGGCCCTAACGCGCGAGACTTTTTTTTCTAAACTACAATCACCTTGCTGGTAAAAGCCACTCAGTTTTGGCTGTTCTGAGATCAGTTCACTGCACAGCAAGTGGTAACCGTTCGCTTCACACCAAGGCTTGAGATACGCATTGAGTGATGCCGACACCACCACAATGGTATCGCCTCTGTGCTGATGCCACGCCAACCTTTCCATCGCTTCTGGCCGTAAGTACAGCGGGATCACTTCATGGGCAAACTGAGTGCCAATCGCTTCAATTTTCTGCGTTTCTTTCCCTGAAAATGCAATAAAACTGCTGAGAGGGCGCATAACACGAGCGGGTAACACTCCGAGTTTGTACAGCGCATAAAATGGCATGATAGCGACCTTTCCTACTCGTTTGCGCAGGCCACAAGCAGAATAGTGGAGGAAAAGGCTAAACATATCCTCTCGGGTGATGGTGCCATCAAAATCAAACAGTGCCAGTGACGGCTTAGTAGTATCGAGCAAATTCAGCGCCTATTTTTTGGTTTTTCAGCCCTAAACCACCTACTTCAGTAGGTGGTTATCATCCGTTTCGGCTTTGCCTGTAAAACTACTCATGCTA
>NZ_JAWOUB010000008.1:0-175004 GCF_033339195.1 Vibrio sp. 811 | reverse complement strand
GTGAGGCTTCCTTTTTCAACCTCATCAACTACAGTGAGTTTAAAAGCGAGGGAGTAATCGCGCTGAGTTCTTTTAGTGGTTGATTTCATAACACTCTCCAATTTTTGGGGTGGAAAGTGTCAACCTTATTTAGGACGGCACAACCAGTAGAAAAAAGGCCTGACGATGTCGTCAGGCCTTTTTCGTTTCGCCGATCTTTTTAGCGTTTGAACGTTACTTGCTCTGCTTGTTCAAGATGAATATGAGTTGTCGCAGGCTGTGTTTCTGCAATCACTTTACCGTGACGAACAGAGTAACGAACCGGCACTTGGCGACGTACTGCGTCAAAACCATCTTCTGCGGGAAGAATCAGTAAACTACCTGGTTTGCCTTCTTCAATGCCGTGCTTGTCTTGAATGTTCAGTGTACGTGCTGAATTGGTGCTGATCAGATCCAGTGAGTTGTTGATTTGGTCGTAACCCATCACCTGACACACGTGCAGACCCATATGCAGCACTTGCAGCATGTTTGCAGTGCCTAGTGGGTACCAAGGGTCAAATACATCATCGTGTCCAAAGCAGACGTTGATGTTGGCATTCAGCATCTCTTTCACTCGTGTTACGCCGCGACGTTTTGGGTAATCATCAAAACGGCCTTGTAAGTGAATGTTCACCAATGGATTTGCCACGAAGTTGATACCGGACATGCGTAATAAACGGAACAGGCGAGATGCGTATGCACCGTTGTAGGAACCCATCGCTGTGGTGTGACTGGCCGTGACTTTATTCCCCATATCAAACTTGTGCGCTAATGCTGCCAGTGTTTCAACAAAGCGAGATTGCTCGTCATCGATTTCATCACAATGCACGTCGATCAGGCGGTCGTATTTTTGCGCTAACTCGAATACGTAGTGCAGCGATTCAATGCCATATTCGCGTGTGAATTCAAAGTGTGGAATCGCGCCAATCACGTCCGCACCTAATTTGACGGCTTCTTCTAGCAGCTCTTTGCCATTTGGGTAAGAGAGAATTCCTTCCTGCGGGAAGGCGACGATTTGGATATCTACCCATTCTTTCATCTCTTCACGCACTTCTACCATCGCTTTTAGGGCAATTAGGGTAGGGTCTGAAACATCGACGTGGGTACGAACGTGTTGTACGCCGTTTGCTATCTGCCATTTTAAGGTTTGTTTTGCGCGCGCTTTCACGTCTTCAATCGACAGCATTTCTTTGCGCTCAGCCCAACGTTCAATACCCTCAAACAATGTGCCAGAGATGTTCCAGCTTGGCTCGCCTGCGGTTTGAGTTGTATCTAAGTGAATGTGTGGCTCGCAGAAAGGCGCAACCGCCATACCGCCTTCAGCATCGATGATGTCAACGTTATGACTAGGCTCCACATCGTTGCTTTCAATGCGCTTGAATTGACCATCTTCAATCAAAATTTGCTGCAGACCTTCTTGTCCTTTTAGCGTTACGTTTTTGATCAGTAGTGTTGTCATGATGGTTCCTTACGCTGGCTGTGTAGCCAGTGCTTTTTTGTTGAGAATAGGATTAAGAATCAGGAAGCTAATTGCACCGCCAAGTACAGCGTTAATCGGTACTACGCCAGGAAGGAAGTGTCCTGCACCAACGCCAATCGCTACAGCGATAATGCCAGCCCAGTTTACGCTTTGGAACTGGGTGGCTTCAAAGTTTACGTAGCGTTTACGGTTCGTGAAGAAGTCAGCGATGATCACGCCGCCAATCGGTGGAATTGCCAAAGATAAGAAGGTCAGCCAGCCAACAAAGTTATTGTAGAGCCAGAGAGCGCAAAGTGTGCCAACAAGACCGTTCGCCATTGAGATATATTTACTTGGTAAGCCTGTGATGTTGGAAAATCCAAGCCCCGATGCGTAGAGCGCGTTGTCGTTGGTCGTCCAGATGTTCAAGCCAAGAACGATGATAGCTGGAATAAGAAGACCTTGCGCGATCATCACTTCAGAAATGTCTGATTGACCCGTCACTGACGCACCTGCCGCGCCAAAGATAAACATTAACGAGTTACCGATGAAAAATGCCACCATGGTGATCATCACGGCGCTGCGCGGCTTTTTACCAAAGCGTACGAAATCCGCCGTTAATGTACCAGCACTGACAAAAGAGCCGACAACCATCGCGAGAGCCATTGAAAAGTCGAGTGGCTCGGTTGGTTGAACTTGTTGTAGTTCGCCAATACCACCAACGCTCTTTACTGCCTCGATGACAGAGTAGCCGCCAAGTAGTGCAATCGCGGGAACGGCGATTGCTGACAGCACCATCAGTGCGGAGATGCCAAAGTAAACGGTCGCGGTCATGAGCAAACCGGAGACGAGGATCAAAGTATTGGTATCGATGCCCGTTGCTTTATGCACCGGAATCGCAAACATCGCGATACCAACTCCAAACCACCCAACTTGAGTTCCGCCAAGAAGAGCGGAAGGAAGCCAAGATCCTTTAGAACCAAAAGAGAAACGAGCAAGAAGGTGAGTAGAGAGACCAGTAGAAGCGCCGATGTAACCGAGGAAAGAAGTGTAAATACCGAGGATTAGGTTACCGATGAGAACAGCGAGGAAAAAATCATTAAAGGAGAGCCCAGTACCGAGAGAACCCCCAGTCCACATACTTGCGGAGAAAAAAGTGAGTCCTAACATCACCATTATAAGTGACGCCACGCCTTTTCTGGCCGTGTTGGGAACTGGTCCAAGACTGTAATTATTGTCTCCAGCCATTATTACCTCCGCACATTGAAACATTAAATTATAGCACCTGATTTCAGGCAAACGGCGCGTATTATCGTGATGTAAATTTAATAGTCAATTATAAAATTGCAATTTAAACGTTTGCTTGGTTTTTGGTGTGTGTTTTTTCTTAAATAACAATAGTTTAATTTTTCAATTCTAAAAGTGAAAATTTTATTTTTACGTATTTTCTATGATTTGTAGACAGGTTTTCTATGTGAAATTAGTGTTTTGAATTGCTATTTGTTTTTATGGATTAAATTTATCTATAACTCTGGATTGTTCAGTCGATTTCTATGAAAAGAAAACGTTTTCATGATGAGGTTTTTGGTTTGGACGTTATTTGTTCTTTTCTTGGGTATGTTTTCTAGCTTTTATTTTATGTAGGTGATTTATTTTTGTTGAAGCTGGCATTTCTAATGGTTTATTGGGCGAATATTTGAATTTTATAAACAGTAAACAATTTGTTGTGGGTAAGAAAAGTACAACCGAGCTCGGTCAGAGGATAAGAGGGCAATAGCCACATAAAAAAATAGCCAACCGCAAAGAGTGCGATTGGCTTATATACATGTGAACAAAATCAAGTTCACTAACAACGTCAGTTGGCTAGGTGACCCTCGGCTTAAGAAGGGTCGATTTATATGATGCAGTTACTGTGCCAACTTTAATATGCCCTAAAATACGTAGTTTCTGTGACATGCGTTGCTTAAAGTCTGAGTTTGTTTGCAATTTGCAACTGCGTTATGCAATTTGACTCTATTATGCTAATGATTGATTAATAAACAATGAACCTTTTAAAGCATGACTAAACTCGCCGTTCCTAAAAAGGCGAAAAAACCAACTACATCTGTCACTGTTGTTAGAATCACCGAGCCAGCCAAAGCGGGGTCCAATTTAAACTTATCCAGAATAATGGGAATCAGCACACCAAATAAAGCTGCGGTAATAATATTGACGATAATGGCCAGCGCGATGGTTCCCCCTAGAACCGGAGATTGAAACCACAATCCGGCGAGCCCGCCGATGATTAACGCCCAAGCAATGCCGTTCAGAGAGCCAATACCCAACTCATTTTTCAAAAGCTTGAAGCGGTTACCTGGGGTGATCTGATTAAGCGCCATCGCACGAATCATTAGAGTGAGCGTTTGGCTGCCAGCAATGCCCCCCATGGATGCAACAATTGGCATGAGCACCGCCAAAGCCACTACCTGAGCAATTACATCTTCAAACAGTCCGATAGTGACAGACGCCAAAATCGCAGTAAGCAAATTGATGCCTAACCAAACACCGCGCTTTTGCGAGCTTTTTAATACTGGCGCAAACAAGTCATCGCCTTCATCCATACCTGTACCGGCCATCAAACGTGCTTCGTAGATTTCACGCTGTGTACTCAATGCAAACTGCCAATCGACTTCACCGATCAGTGTTTGGTCTGCATCAGTTACAGGGAGAGCGGGCAGTGTGCTGTGTTCTAATGCCTCTACCGCTTCAGGAAGCATCATTTTACTGTCTAGCACCGTCACAGCCTCAATAACGAGTGTTTTTAAGCGAGTATCGGGGTCACCACGTAAGATATCGAAGTAATTGACCGTTCCACGATACTGTTTATTACGATTAATCAGATACACCTGTTGAGGCGTGTCGTAGCTATAGCGCTCCATTAACTGCTTAGCTGTCCCAATCGTAATGTTGAAGGGCAGGGTGATGATCTTACGTTCAGCCCAGTGGCCGAGTTCTTCATCAGCATACTCGTTTGCTTGATCGTAAAGTTCCAACTCATCTTTTTCTATCAACGAGAGCGCTTCGTTGATGATCGACTCTGGCAACGAATCGGCCCATTCGATGAGCGACAAGTTGTCGAGTTTAGCGAGAGTGAGCTTTAGCTCGACTTCAGATAACGCATTGATGATAGAGAAACGTACGTCCGCACGCATTTCCGTTAACACGTCGATATGTAGCTCTAGTGGTAAAGCTCGCCATAAGCGAACACGATCGTCGATTGGAAATGCTTCTAGAATCAGGGCAACCGCGCCGGGCTCGAGGCCCGCTTCAATAGATTCATTGAGCGTTGCGACTTGATCCGCTTCTTCGGCTTGGCCAATTTGCTGGATTAGAGTGGAGAGATCTTGAAACTTGCTCACCGAGTACCCCGATAGTTAATTCGTTTTATGGAAGTATGGCATGTTATTGAGATGCACAACTATGCATCTTAACCTTGCTCAAGGTACTTGAAAGTAACAGAAAAACAATAGGCTATTCGCTGTTGATGGTGAGATATGGCAGTACCAATTGGCGAATGTTCACTTTTGCGCCAATACGGGCTGCCAGCAAGTACATTCCGCCGATTTTTCTGTGCAAAAATAGGGCATCTGCTGGTGGAGTATGCCAGTATTCTTGTTCCATGCTCAATATAGTGCCCGCTTCGCGAAGCTTTTGTGCTAAGCCGCTGGCTTTAAAGTCATAAGGCTCATCAACTAACATCGGTTCACATGCCATTTTTACTAAATCGAGAATCGCTTGGCGTTGGTCTGGAAGGATGGTTTGGCTGAAGAAGCCTATTTGTTCAAGCGCATCATTCAAGCCTTGTTCGTCATTATTCACGACAGATGCAAAAGCTTGGCGATAACCAGTGCTGAACCGCTCGCTGTACTCGCGAGTCGCCCCGAAATCTAGCAAGCCGATTTGACGAGTGTTTTCGATATATAAGTAGTTGGCGAAGTTAGGATCGGTTTGCACCATCTTAAATTCGAACAGCTCCCTGAACAGTAATTCGAGTAGGCTGTGCATGACAAAATCTCGCGTACTCTGATCATAATGTTCGATTTGCTCAATCGGACTGCCATCAATGAATTCCATCGCGAGAACGGAGTCTGAGCAACTTTCAGTATGAATCTTGGGCACCACAAAATGAGGGTGCTCCTTCAAAGCGTCATGATAACGAATGGCAAATTGTGCCTCTCGTGCGTAATCGGCCTCGTCATGTAGCTGCTTTTTCGCTTCTTCGAGCAATCCTTTGTAGTCGACAGACTCGGGAATCAACCCAACGACCTTGAGCAGTGTACCGACATTGTCGACGTCGCTATCGATACTTTTCCGTATGCCCGGATATTGCACTTTGACGGCTAGGTTATCGCCCGCATCGCTGTAGGCTTGGTGCACTTGTCCTATTGATGCACTGGCGATTGGTTTGAAGTTAAATGACAGAAACTCAGCTTTCCAATTCGTTCCTAGCGAACTTTCCATTACTGCGTTGAGTTGTTTTGCAGGCATTGGGTCTGCGTCGGAACGAAGACGGGAAAGAATATCGGCAAGTTCAGGTTCTAAAACATCACCAGCATCCATTGATAGCATTTGACCAAGCTTCATTGCAGCGCCACGCAGGTGAGCAAGTTGGTCAGTTAAGCGCGCGATGTTCTGTGGCGTCAGCAAGAGGTCTTTCGCTTTTGGTTTGTTGCCTTTGGCTATCTGTTTCGTGCCTTCTGCAATCACATTGCCTGCGACACGGGTAGCAAGTGAAGCGAACTTGCTGAATCTTGAGATGCGATGGGTAGGTAGGCTTCTTTCCTTTGCCGACATGAATCTTCTCCGCTATTTACTAACTAATTGTTATACGGGAAAAGGATATGTTTGGATACAAATGAAAAGAAAACCGCCAGCGTAACTGGCGGTTTGCGAGTTTAGATAGAGTAGAAGAAGTACAGTTGAGACTTCATTCGGATGATGATCCCGCGAATCACATCTAAGAAGGCCATGAAGCCTATCGGTTTTTCACCGCTGACCCATGCGAGGCCAACAGAGCCAACAGGGATGTCGTAGCCTTCTGGCTCATCAATCTTAAGACGAACAAAGTGGTGTTTGTTCTGTAAGTTCTTTCCAGTGGTGACACGTACGGAATCATCGAAACCCAGTAGATTACCTTGTGACTCACCTGTTGCTTCAACAATGCCTTCGACGGTCGCTGAGAAGATCTTACCTGGGTAAACGGACGAAGAGAATTCCGCTGGCTGACCCGGTTTGATGTTACGAATCGCCTGGTGGTTCACTCGCATCAGCACATACTTCTCGTTAGTGTACATGTTGATACGCGGCATCATCGATACACGCTGACCTTCACGCAGGATAAAGTTGGTGACAAAGCCATCTGTTGGGGCATGAACTTTTGTGCTATTCAAATCCCATTGCGCTTTTGCAATTTGCTCTTCAGCTTGGCGCAGTTCGGCTTGTTTGGTTTCAACTGCAAGTTCCGCTTTATGAATCGCCAGTTTTGCACGGGAAATATCGACTTGTTTCTTCTTGATTTGAGACTCAAGGGTTAACACGTTGTGACGTGCCATATCTACCGTGCTCGATTGTTTGTCGATGTCGCTTTCCGTGATGGTGTTTTGCACCACTCGGTTTTGCTCAACATAACGATCTAGCATTTTTTTCTGCAATTTGTAGTCAACTTTGGCCGCTTCCAACTGGCTCTTGGATGTTTCTAGATCTTGCACTAGCGCTTCGTGGTTAGCTTCTTCAATCTCAATGTCGCCTTTTGCCGTAGCTAATGCAACGCGAGCAGAATCAGCGGATACGTTCGCTTGATTTAATGCGATTTTGTATTGCGTTGGGTCAAGTTCATAAATGAGCTGACCTTCTTTAACTTGCTGATTCGGCTCAATGTAAATGTGGTCAACTTTACCTTTTACATTGGTTGAATCTGGACGCAATTGGATGTGTGGTGACTGCACGACAGAACCGCCGGATAAATCCATCGGGGTGAAGTTAATCAAACCTACCCAGACGAACATCAGCCAACTCAAACCGCCAAGATAAGCGAACGATTTGGTTGCTTTGTTCCAAGGCATGCCAACCAAACGCAGCAGATAGATGAAGAGTGCCCATACCGCTAAACCTTCTAACATTATGCTTCCTCTTTTGGCTGTGTTTCTGTTTGCGGTTTACTTTTCCATGTATCACGCAGATTGATGATGGCTTTTTCCATATCAACAAATGCAAAGATCACGGCTAGCACCCAAACCCAGTGCCAGACAAACCCTATCCAGGTCAGCGCAGTGATGAGCCCTATCTGATGATGATCTTTGCTGTGTGCTTTATTGATAGGTAATTCATGGATTTTCCAAAAGCCGTAACACGCGCCCGCGACACTCGCGATTAAAACGACAGCAGCAACAACATGTAACGCTGTATCTGCGCCTGTACCGACAAATGGGACACTCAGTAAACTCATTAAACGCTCCTCTATCAAACTGTTGGCGTATTGTGATCTGAATTTGATTTGCGGCTTTCTTTGTGACAGATTCAATCACTACAGGATTAAATTTGATGTGATTGGTTATGAAAACGGTTCGGTTTATTCGCGCGATGGGCATTCTAAACATGCATAACCTCGCGTTATCTAAATACAATTTGGACTCGGATGAGTTAGGGATCCCAGCATCGGTGTTTCGTAACCCAATGACACTGATCCCGCTAAAAGCCGTTGCGGAATGGTATCGTTGTGTTGAACAAGCCAGTGGTGACCCGGATGTGGTGTTGAGTCTCAGCCGAGGTATTGAACTGCAAAAGCTAGGGCCAGTGGGACGCTGGTTATTCTCCGGCAATGATTTAGCCAGTACCATTCGGCGAGTGAATTATGGTGTGAGCAACCTACAATCAGGGGCGTTTTTTGCTGGCGAACAGTCGGGTAAAATCATCAAATGGACTTACCACAACCCGTTTATAGAAACGTCAGTAAAGGTGCACGATAGTATCCGCTGTGCGGTATTTATGATTAAGGTGTTACGCGAATTTCTTGGCAAAGATTACCAGCCTTTACGTGTCAAGGTTTCAGGCTCGAGAAAAAATACTGAGCGATACCGGGAATATTTCGGCTGCGAGGTGGAATGGAGTCAGCCAAAAACAGAGATATGGATCCCGGGAGATGACCGACTAGCTTCTCGCCAAGTGAGCCATCGAGAAGACAACCGTCTAGCGATGAGTTTTTCCGATTTGGATGATTTGCTTAATATGCCCGACCCAGAAGATGAGTTGAAAGTGATTTATGAAGTGGTGAATTACAGCAGCCATTATGGATTGCCAACGTTAGAGCGCGTTTCTTCTCTGCTTGATTTATCTGAACAGCAGTTTCAACGCCGTTTGCATAAATTAGGACTCAATTTTTCGACGGTTTCTGGCTATGTATTGAGTAATATTGCAGCTGGTTTGTTGAGTAAGCGCGTGAGTATTGATGACATTGCCACGCGCCTTGGTTACACCAATGTGGCGAGCTGCAATCGTATGTTTAAGAAACATCGTGGATTAACGCCCAAGCAGTATACGGGAAGATTAGAGAAGTAGTGCTCCACTTATCTCTATGAGTACAAGCAATAAAAGCCCTCAAAAAAGTAGAGGGCTTTGTTTTTTTGTGTGTTGTTGTTTTATGTAATGGCTATTTTTTAGGGCGCCAACTTAGTGCACTTGCAACAGCGCCGATGGCAATTACATCCTTTTTTTGTTCGCTAAGTTCAGGGAGCATCTGTACCGCAATGGTACCGTTCGTCTGCACAGCGGCAATTTCTTGTGTGCCTTCCTTAAAGCTATACCCCAATGGAATGTCTACCGCCATCATGGCGTCAGGACTAGTATGTACAGTTTCTACAGTAAAGTGGGTGCTACCAATACGCACTACGCCTGTCTCTTTCTTCTCAAAGCTGATGTCGATGAGAGCGGATTTTGGCTCCATCGCAAACTCACCGACTTTTTTACCATCTTGAGTAATGTCACAGGTGTAAGGATCATTCCCACCAAAATCGACGCCCATGTAGTTAACCGACATACCGCCTCCGGTGCAGTTCAAAAGCCAAGTTTCCCCGCTGTCGATACGAGTCACTTCTGCGCCCATTGAACCTTCTTTGAAAGAGATACGGTTAAACCAACTTGAGTTAGAAGCACTGCGTGAATACTTGCCTTTGTACTTACCAGCAAAATCAAAATGGCCATCTGCACCGAATCCCCAAAAATCACCGTCGGTTTTGATCAGCATTTCTGGTTGTGCTTTTACGGCATCAGTACGATCCATGACGGCTAGGCCACCACAACCAGCAAGGAGCAAGGGAGCGAATAGAATAAGTTTCTTCATGTTTTTCATTGTTTATAGCTTGGTTACATCTAGGGTTTGGTCGGTGAATTGGATGTTCTGAATGTCGTACAACTCGTCAGTGCCTGTATTTGGGCACTCAACAGAAACACTCTTTGCTTTGATAACAGTACATTCCGCCAGTTTGTGTGGCACGATATAGGTGTTGATACCGCCTTCACCATAAATGCTGTTGTCTTTGCTGTTGCCTTCAAAAGTATTGTTTTGATCATTACCGATCACATTCATCGCGTCGTCGCCAATGATCTTCACTTTTGTTAGCCACTGAGATTTGTAGGTGTACGCTTCTATCGAACCGTCTTTGTTGGGAGCCATACGGAAGGTAGGTACTGTGCCTGGATTTGTCTTTTCTGTGTAGAGCTTGACGCCCGCAGAGTCGATATTCGCGGCATATTGCAAGTATCCGTGGAATAAGCCACTGATCCAATCAACGGCTTGTGGATCTTGGGTTTGCATTTCTTCACGCGTTAACGCTTGGTAGCCATCTAAACCATGTCCGTTTGCTTTTGCTACGCCCATGTACGCTTCAAAAGCGGCAGCAAAATATTCGTGAGAATATGAAGGGCCCGTTTGTTTCACACTTTCAGGATCGAAGTCGTCCGATTTCCAATCGTCCCAGTCATACTGAGTAGGGCGCCACACTGTCGGTTTGCCCGATTGAATATCGTTATAGATGCTTAACGCATGAGCTTGAATGTCATTTTGCAGTGCCGCAGTCGCCGTGTTAGGTGCAATACCTTGCGCTTGGACCAAGTGTAAAATTTCTTCAAAAGCGGCGTCTCGTTCGGCTTTTTTACCAAGATTGGCGCAGTAATCGGCAAAATTACTCATGTAATGGCAATCGCCTTCAACTGTCAGTTCTCGATACATTAAAGATTGGCTATTCCTTAGCCAGTTTGGTGTTTCTTTACTAGTTACTAATGTTGACGCGATAGATGTGACAAGTGTATCCATATCATCTTCGTTAAGTACGATCATGCTTACAACAAACTTTTCTAGAGAACTCGTATCAAAAGAGTGTGCTAAGCCCGAGTTTGTAACTGCATCGTTCAATTTATCTTGGCGAATCAGTTCGTTGATAAAGATTTTGGTTAACATCTCATCATTCTGTTCATCGTTTTCGGTCAGCATTAGTGTGGCATCACGCTCGGCTAATGTCTTAGCGATACGAGACTTGTCAGCACCGTACTTAGAGTCTGGTTGGTTTGTGAGAAGGTGTTGGATGATTTTGGCTGCACGAAAGATTTTTTCATTATTCGCACCGTCATCAACAGCCACAATGTGAAATGTATCGTTGTTGTTTGCTTCGGAAAGGGAGATTTTCACATAGTGGGTGAAGCCAGCATCAGCAGCCACTTTTAACTTGGCTGGAAACTCTGTAGAAACGACAGTTGGGATTGTGACAGTGCTCAATGTTGGCATTGGTGGTGTTGGAGGTGTCGTTGTCGATGGTTTCGAATTAGATTCACTGCCGCCACAAGCAGTTAGACTTATCGCGCAAAATATGGCTAAAGGCGTTAATTTGGAATATCTCATTTCATGTTACTCGTAGACTTTATTAGAGCAAGAAACTTAGAAGCAACATAAAGTCCTGTCTATATAAGCAAACTAAGTCATATATGTTGATATTGTTTTTTGGTAAGACCTATTATTCGATATATTTAAAAACATAGTGGATTTTTATTCCGAATTTTATTTTCTCTGTGAAGCTATATTCTGATAATGAATAAAACCTCAGGTTATTGCATGGTTTTAGGGGTATAGAATGATTAGGATTATCGTATATGTATGGTTTGTAAGCGTATGTAAGCCTGCTTTTTATTAAAATTATCATTTAAGTGGGTTGCGCAGTATAGGGCGAGCGATATACTCCCTCCATCATATTGGTGGAGTAAATGATTCATGGTGGGTAATACAATCTTACTGGTAGAAGACGACTCAGAGATTGCTCGATTAACCAAAATGTACCTCGAAGCCGAAGGATATACGGTAACTGTCATCGATAACGGTCAAAATGCATTAGAAACGATTAAGGGGCTCAAGCCGGACCTAGTGCTGTTAGATTTGATGTTACCAGGAAAAAATGGCGCAGAAATATGCCAAGAGGCGCGTAAGTTTTATCATGGTATTATCATTGTTTTGACTGCGACCGATGATGAAATGAGCGAGGTGAGCTTATTTAAGTTCGGTGCTGATGATTACCTTACCAAACCGATAAAAGGTAATATTTTGCTCGCCCGTATTGAAGCAGCGTTGCGTCGCTATTGTCGTCAAGTTGATATCGTTGAAGAAGAAAAGCTGAGCCGATATGGCATTAGTCTTTGTCTTCGTCGCTCCCAAGCATTTTATTTGCAAAAAGATATTGGTTTAACGAGTTCTGAGTTTGAAATTTTAGAGCTCCTGATGCTGAATGTCGATAAGCCAGTATCTCGTGAATCATGTTGCCGTCTTGCCCGAGGCATTGAATACTGTATTACTGATCGTTCGATTGATATGCGTATATCCTCACTAAGGAAGAAATTCTCTAAGGCTCATATCCATACGGCTACCATTAAAACCATACGTCACCACGGCTACATGCTGACAGGTAAATGACGCATGTTTTCCCTGTTTACTCGTCTATATGTGGGGTTAGTAACTGGCCTTGCGCTGACTGTTGCTTTGTTTCTCTTTATGGGGGAAGAGTACATGCGCAAAACAGAAGTCGGTGTTTTTTTGAGTGACGGTGCTTATTTTGTCGATCAATACATTGAGCAACGAGGCACTCCGGATTCTCTCTACAAGAAGTTAACCGAAAACGGCAAGCAAGATTTCTTTATCTTTGATTTAACATTGGTTGAAAACTGGGACGGATCACCGCCTTGTCGAGATTGTAATCTGCTGTACCGTATGCAGGGGATACCTGTTTATCTTATTGATGGCAGTACCTATGCTGCGGTATTCCCTTTGCCTAACACTTCGAAGAGTTTAGTTTTCAAAGAAAAAACGGATTTCTTTAGCCCACACGTTGATTGGAATGAAGATTCTGAGATTGTATTTATACTTACTCTACTTTTGGTTGTTGTATGCAGTTTAGGCATTATGGTTTACATACCTGTACGACGTCTTGACCGCCAAATTCGGCAACTAACGGCTGCGCAACAACAATTTGGTTCTGGTGAGTTGAATACGCGAGTCGATCTAAAGCAATTTTCGCAACCCGTGAAAGAGCTCGCCCAAGGCTTCAACTGCATGTCTGAAGAGATTGAGAGACGAGTACGCCAAACACACATCTTTACTCAAGCTATTCCTCATGAAGTGCGCACTCCGCTGAGTCGTATTCAGCTAGCGACGGATTTAGCTCGACGCACGAGTGGTGAAATGCAGGCAGAGTTACATGACGATATTGAACGATACGTTGATGTCGTGACGGACTTAACGTCCGACATTGTCATGCTGTCTCGCTTGAGTGTGAAAAACCACTCATGGATCGATTCTGTTGAAACCATGGAACTGCCACTTTGGTGTAAAAGCCGCATGAACTACCTAGGCTTAGAGTCCGCCATGTTGAGAGCAGAAAATAAACTCGCGAACCAATTGATTCACTTTCAGCCTACTTTGGGTAACCTTGTCCTCGATAATTTACTGCAAAACGCCAAGCGTTATGGTGAGTCCTGCGTTGAGGTGACGATTCGAACGGTAGCGGATTGCTGGAGCATCGATATTGAGGACGATGGTCCGGGCATCCCTGAGGCGATGCGAGAAGAAGTATTTATGCCATTTTCGCGCTTAGACAATAGCCGCAACGCCGACATGAAAGGCTTTGGTTTAGGGCTTGCCATCGCTACCAGTGCAGCGCGGCAACTGGGGTGGGAGCTTTCTGTCGGCGAGAGTCACTTAGGCGGCGCACGTTTTACGGTGCTTATTCCTGCCAACGGTTAGAGTAGGCACTGCGGTAGTCTGGCTCTTCGATACCTTCATACAAATCGTCACAAGCTTGCAGTGGACCTACGACGGTTCGGTAGGGTAGGACACCTGCCCAAACAGGGATGTCCATGTCTTCCGCATCGTCGTTGACGCCAAAATTGCTGATTTTCACTGATGCTTCTAGGAGTGGAATACGCAGCAGCATGGTGGCTTTGAGTTCTTTTTCATTACTCAAACGGACTTGTTCTGTTCTCCCCGGAGCGATCTGTTCAATAAAGTGATTCAGCAACCTGTCTTTCTCTTGGTTATCTTCCACCATCTCAAACTGGCCAAAGACCACAACACTGCGATAATGCGCACTGTGGTGAAACGCACTTCGAGCCAATACCCAACCATCAAACAAAGTAAAGGTTAAGCACGTTTGCACTCCTTGTTTGAGTGAGCGTAATAGTCGACTGTTGTTGGCACCATGGATATACACGTAATCATCGACACGCCATGCCAGCATAGGGATGACCACAGGGCCTGACTCGTTGGTTATCGCAATATGAGCGATTAGGCTTTCATCTATGATGGCGTGCAGTTTGCTAACATCAGAGACGGCTTTATGTGCGCCTTTCTTAATTTCCGTTCTATTGGTGTTGGATAGCATTTTCTCTCCTTGTTTGCTCACGATTACGAGCGATTGATCCTCATTCTTTGATTGCAATGTAGCGTTTAACTGGTAGCTTAAAGAGAGCCACTTTTAACTAATGGATGGATCCAGTTTGTCTTTGATTGATATCGGTGACCTGCATTTAAAAGACAGTGATGGAACGCGTCAGCAAGCGTTGTTTTTTGCTATTCGCAAGAAAATTGTTCAAGGACTGTGGGTGAAGAATGGGAAGCTGCCTTCTACGCGGAAGCTTTCACAAGAGCTTAATCTAAGTAGGAATACCGTGATTTCTGCCTACGAACAGTTAGTGGCGGAAGGGTACTTGAACAGCCAAAAAGGTTCTGGTTTTTATGTTGCCGTAGAACTGCCAGAGCAGTACTTGCCTGAACCTAGTTCAGTTCAGAGAGACTCATCACCGAAAGCTCACTTTGATATCAACCGCGCATTTGCACCGGGTGTGCCGGATTTGGACGCATTTCCGATGGCGCAATGGCAAAAGTTACTCACTCGCCATATGTCTCGTACTTGCTTGTTGGGGAATCAAGATATTCAGGGTAGTTGGGCATTGCGCTGTGCTTTAGCTGACTACCTCGCATCAAGCCGTTCAGTGAATTGTTCTCCAGAGCGCATTATTATTACCTCTGGGGCGCAGCAAGCGTTGTCGATTGCGACGATGGTAGTGCTCAAACAAGGTGATAAGGTTCTGATGGAGCAACCAGGTTACGCGCAAATGCGGAAGTTGATTCAATTCCAGCAGTATAAATTTGAGCCTTTATTCGTCCGAGAGAAACTAGGCTTTGATGTGGAAGCTGTGACCACAAGCGATGCCGATGCCCTGTATATCACCCCAAGCAATCAATATCCGATGGGCACCACACTCAATACTGAGCAAAGAGGGAAGATCATCAACTGGGCAGTCGAACAGTCACGTTGGATCATCGAAGACGATTATGACAGCGAATTCCAGTTTGCTCATCGTCCCTATACCAGCTTACAGGGGCTAGCAGCTCAAATGGGTCGAGATGATCGTGTGTTGTATGTGGGTTCCTTCAGTAAAGTGATGTTTAACGGATTGCGGCTTGGCTACCTTGTAGTTCCTGAACGTTTAGTAGAGCAATGCTTAGTGGTTAAGGATGCGTTAAGTGGTGATTCGCCGACGCATACACAAGAAGCATTGGCAGACTTTATTACTGAAGGTGGGTTATTACGTCATATTCGAAAAATGCGTCGACTGTACAAAACTAAGCATGAACAGATGCATGTATCCATTCAACAGCATTTTGGCGACCGTGTTTGCGTCGTTAGCCAAGCGGCGGGGCTTCATGTTACGTTGAAATGGCAAGACGGTATGGATGAGCAGCGTTTTATAAAACTAGCAGAGCATGAAGGGATCATCTTGCGACCTTTGAGCTATTATGAACACCCAGATTTTCAAGCACGTCACTGGCATGGTGCCGTGCTTGGTTACGGCAATATCGCGTTAGAGAACATAGACGCTGGTATCCAACGTTTAGCTCACATATTTCGAAATGGGAAGCGATGACTATTCAACTACACGTGTTTGTCGCTTATGTCGCCACTGTTTCCAAGGCAGTAAAAGTAGAGTAAAAATGCCAAGTGCATAAAACATTGACCAGCCTAAACATATAAAAACACCGGTACAAAGCAGTAGGGACAGTCCCGCAAGTGTTTTACCAAATCCTCGAAGCAATTTGAAAGCGGCTAACATCGCCAACATGTAAACCAGAACGAATACACTGTTTGCGAGTTTTAGGAAAAACTCCAGATCGAGCTGTGATAGGGTTCCTATCACACAAGATATCAATAATATGCCGCCAACTAATATGGTGGCTGAGAAAGGGACACCACGACGTGAAATCTTGGCTAGTGGACTAGAAGGACGATGTTCACGAGCTTGAGCCCAGACCATTCGCGCTAGGCTCTGTGTGTATAAGTTAACGCTCGCGAAACAAGCGGAGAAACCTATCAAGCTGATTATCCATTTGGCTCCATCGCCTAGTAGTTGGGCACTAAGCCAGGGGATGGATGCGTTATCAAATTGAGCGTTACCATACGCGCCAAATTTTAAAATAACGACAGAGCATGCCCAATAGGTAGCCCCTGCTACAAAACAACCGACCACAATGGCAATAGGGAAATCTCTTTGAGGGTTTTTGAACTCTTCCCCCATATGGGCAAAAGCCTCTATGCCAACAAAACACCAGAACATCACGCCTAACGCTGCGGTAATAGGCCAAATTGACTCTTGTGTGATGGCGGGCATCACAAGATCGGCGTTGTTAACGTCGCCTTTCCATAAAAATGCGCCAACAAGTGCGAAGACACTCAAAGCAATAAGAGTTTGTAAATGACCTGATGATTTTGTGCCCATCAAGTTGACGAACACAAGAAGTACTACCGTGAGAACTTGTGCAAACAGATTGTTGCTAATAGGCTCTGGCAATATTTGTTGTAGGAAGCCTGCGGCGAGTGCAATCGCGGCCGGAACCCCTACCGGAATGACACTAACAAATAGCCAAGCGACACTACTTTCCAGTTTGGCGTTAAAGGCTTTGCGTACAAAAAAGGCTGTTCCGCCCGCGTTGGGGTATCGTTTACCCAGTTGAGCAAAAGTCAGCGCAATAGGACAAATCGCGATGAACAATAAAATCCAAGCCCATAGTGAAAAATGGCCAGCTATACCTGCTGCGATAGCCGGGATCATAAACAGCCCCGTTCCCATTAATGTGGTGGATAACTGTGCGATACCTGATGTGAGTGAAATGTCTTTTTTGAGCTCTTCCATGCGAATTGATTCATCCAATGTTATGAGGCTTATTACGAAAAAGCTTGTGGCTTCTGGTTATTTCGTTTTATGTGTTTAAGCGATGCTATTTATGTGCTGAGTACTTAAGTTGGGAATTTGATTTCAATGTGTTATCTATTTTCTGTTGAAATGGATAACAGCACTCATCTCATGCCCGCCAAATAGCATATCCAAAATGTTAATAACAAAATGATTTACTAAACCGTCAATATGACGGTTGTTTTAAATAATTCCAACAAAATGTCGGTTTCTTATGCAGTTAGAATCGGTATAGAATGAGAAAAATAAGGAAAGCTTGGTAACGGTATGGACAAGTTTGATCATAAGATTGTGGATCTGCTCAGGCACAACGCTCGGCTGTCGGTGACTGAAATTGCGGATAAAGTAAACCTTTCTCGTTCTGCGGTAACGGCCCGTATTCGTAAGCTAGAGCATGACAAAGTGATTCTAGGGTATCACGCTGAAATTGCGCCTTCGGGTGGGGATTCGATTTGCGCCTATTTTGCCTTAAAGTTCGATAAATCAACCTCTACGTATTATTGCGAATCATACGCGGACGAATTATACAAAATTGATGGCGTAAAATGGTGTCATGCGATCAGCGGTGAGACGGACATGATGGTTTTTGTCGAAGTGCCTACGATGGCTCGCTTGAACGAAATCAGAGATCAAATTCAACGATATCCAGAGCTTCGAAACCTGATGACTCATACCGTCTTAGCTGAATTCTTTAACACGACTGGGAACCTGTTTGTGAAGTGACCATGAATGGATGCCATGTTGAAAACCCTTCTGAGCGAATATGTTAAACAACATTAATTTGAATCTACTTAGATCCTTGCATGTACTTTTAGAGGAGTGTCATGTCAGCCGGACCGCAGACCGTTTGCACATTACGCAGTCTGCCGTCAGTCGACAGCTTGCACAATTGCGCGATCTGTGTGGTGACCCACTGCTTATTCGTCAAGGTAATCAACTGATACCAACGCCACGAGCAATAGCGTTAAAATCAAAGCTTGATGCATTACTGGCTGAGTTTGACCATTTACTCGATGACCAACCTTTTGAGCCGCGGCAGTGGCAAGGTGAGCTTGTTATTGCTTCTAGTGACTACGTGGCGCAATACGTATTGCCCGATATTGCCTCTCACTTGGGTGAACAAGCGCCACAGTTGGATATGGCGTATCGACTGTGGCAACCCAACTTTCTTGATAAACTTCATGAGACGGGCATCCATATCGCGTCTTCTATGTATCCAGAAAAACCACAGAGTGTGTCGAGCGTTAAAATTGGTGAGGACTCATCAGTTTGTTTGATGAAATCTTCTCATCCTTTAGCAAAGCAGGACCAGATCAGTATTGAAGACTTGATTTCATATTCACACATCAAAGTGACTGGCGGCGGAGACAAAGATTCCTACACTGATTTAGCATTGAAAGAGCTAGGGCACACCCGCCACGTTACCTTTAAGGTTCCATTCTTCTCTGCTGCGATCAATCGCTTAGTTGCAAGTGAGCACCTGATGGTGGCTCCTGAACATATTGCCGTTAACCTCGCTAAGCATTGGGACTTAACCCATAAAGCATTACCACTCGAAACACCTATTCATCAATATTGGTTAATGTGGCACCCCAAATACGACACGGATCCTGCGCATAAATGGGTGCGAGAAGAGATTCGCTCAGTAATGCAAATCTCTGAATATTCCATTCGCTAATACGTACACCGTTTAGCTATGACTTGAAGTCATGATTAGTATGAATAACTTTGATTTCTAATTATACCTCTTCTGTTGATAGAGTGAGCTTCAAAGAGGGGAGATTCTTATGACACTAACAGTTTGGTTATCACTTTTTACCGTGTGTTTATTAGGGGCTATGTCACCAGGTCCCAGCTTAGCTATTGTCGCTAAGCACTCGTTGGCTGGTGGACGTATCAATGGATTAGCTACGGCTTGGGCTCATGCGTTTGGCATTGGTATATATGCGTTTATTACCTTGATTGGGCTCGCTGTTGTTTTGCAGCAAAGCCCGATGCTGTTCAAGACGATTAGCCTTGTGGGTGCGGCATATCTTGCGTATTTAGGGTTTAATGCTTTGCGTTCAAAAGGTGGTGTGGCTGCGAAGTTGGAGTCAGGTGAGGAAACAACGGTAATCCAGTCTGCGCGAGAAGGCTTTTTTATCTCGATTTTAAGTCCCAAAATTGCTTTGTTTTTTATCGCATTATTCAGTCAGTTTGTCGCGCTCGGTAATGATTTGAGTAATCAGATGATCATTGTTGCCACGCCGTTTGTTGTGGATGGGCTTTGGTACACCTTTATTACCCTAGTGCTATCGAGCTCTAAAGTCGTTGACAGAATTCGCTCTAAGGCAGTGTTGATTGATCGTTTGTCAGGAGTAGTACTCATGCTGCTGGCTCTTAGAGTGGTCGTAACGGTATAGACAAGCTCGCAAGACAGAAATACTAAAAGCAGCCCGTGTGGCTGCTTTTTTGTCTACTCTCAGTAACCCTTACACAATTTACGTAATTCTGACGCTAAACGTTGCTAAAATTAATATTATCAATAGTGTTACTTTGGTTCATATTCTCATTTGCTGTGAAAGCTACTTTCCAACGCATTGTTATAATGAGAACGATAGCCACTTAACGTTAATACTAACAGTGTCGCATATTAAGTCGAGAGTGCTTTATTGGATAAAAACGGACTTTCCTCTTACTTACCCTATGAAAGGGGTAGAGACTTCATGACCGTTTAGAAGGTGAGAGCAATATGCAAAGAATAGTAGATTTAGCTCCAGTAGTAATTTTGACCAGTGTTTGCAGCGTTGCTTGGATATTCTTTTCAACAAAGAGCATTTGGGTGTTTTTTGAACTGTTTGTATTTACGATGCTTGGCTTTGGCCTTTTGTACGGGTTACTACAAAAGGCTGATCCTAAACACTTTAACTTTGTTTTAAATCACATCGATGAAATTAAGAAGGAAGGCAAAGATGCTTGCCTAAGCGGCGCTCCGAAAGAATCCAACCCATACTCTGGTGTCGATGGTGATTTATGGGAGGCTGGTTACACAGCCTCCTACAACAAAAAGATAAAGCAATAAACCGCTAGGTGTTTATTCAATATTGTGCTTTTCAAAAAAGCACCCTGCCATTTTAAGGACAGGGTGAAAGCAAGAAGTTTCTCAGGAGCTGTCGGGGGAGAGAAACTCATCTAAATCTTATTTACTTACCGGCGAACCTCTTCAAATTCACCTTCAATCGCATCTGCTTTACCCGTATTAAACTCATACTCTTCGTGTATTTCTCTCTGCATTTTCTTTACGCGCTTTTCAATACGTTTACCGGTAATTAATGCTGCGATGGTCAACGGAATCGCAATGATCAAGCTAAATACTAACGTAAAAAAGCCGGTAATCAGTGCTAGTGCAGTTACAATAATCCGATTCATAATCATGACCTCTCTGTAATTTATGTGCTCAGATTAATGCTGTGAACATGAACAAAACATGAATGCTGACGTTCACTTTGTCCGGAGAGTGTCAAATGAATGAAACGAAAAAACGCCTGAGGGTGATCAGGCGTATAAACGGGGAAAAATATTAGTAATGCGCATGGCGCTTATTATTTAGAACAAATATGAGATATTGTCCGCTACGCTATGTGGTTAACGTTGTGGAGCAAAGTTCACCTATCGAGGGAATGTTTGGTAACGAACACCCATCATTTGTTCCATACAGTGCACAACTTGGCAGCTGTAACCGAATTCGTTGTCGTACCAGATGTAAAGTACACAACGCTTGTCTTGTGCGATAGTCGCTTGACCATCTACGACGCCTGCATGACGAGAACCAACTAAGTCAGTTGATACAATTTCTGTTGAATCGGTGTAGTCAATCTGTGCCGAAAGCTCAGAGTTCAACGCCATTTCACGCAAGTAATCGTTCAGTGAATCACGGTCTACGTCTTCACCTAAGTTTAGATTAGCGACTGCCATAGATACGTTTGGTGTCGGTACGCGAATCGCGTTGCCTGTTAGCTTGCCTGCAAGCTCTGGCAATGCTTTAGCAACTGCTTTTGCCGCACCTGTTGAAGTCAGAACCATGTTTAGTGAAGCACTACGTCCGCGACGGTCACCAGAGTGGAAGTTGTCGATCAAATTTTGGTCGTTTGTGTATGAGTGCACGGTTTCAATATGGCCAGAAAGAACACCATATTTATCGTTCAGAGCCTTAAGGACTGGCGTGATTGCATTTGTTGTACAGCTTGCCGCAGAGATGATGGTGTCATCTTCTTTAATTACCGACTCATTTACACCGAATACAACGTTTTTGATGTCACCTTTACCTGGTGCTGTTAGCAGTACTTTCTCTGCGCCTTTACACGCTAAGTGTTGGCTCAGGCCTTCAGAATCACGCCAAACACCTGTGTTATCAACAACTAGCGCGTTATTGATACCGAAAGCTGAGTAATCCACTTCGCTTGGGTTATTTGCGTAGATGATTTGGATGTAGTTGCCGTTAACGATCAGTGCTTTACGCTCTTCATCGATAACAATGCTACCGTTGAACTGACCGTGAACTGAGTCACGACGCAACAAGCTAGCACGCTTCTCCAAATCGCCTTTTTTACCGCCACGAACCACAATCGCACGTAGTCTTAGTGGGTAACCTGGACCACTTTTCTCAATGAGAAGGCGAGTAAGTAGTCGACCAATGCGACCGAACCCGTAAAGAACCACATCACGCGCTTTCAATGAAGAATCTGCGTCGCGAGCGCCATCAAGTGCAGTGATAAGGAAATCGTTTAGAGAGCTTGTATCGTCATGTTCATTCCAGTACATAGTTGCCAATTGGCCAACATCGACACGGCATGAAGAAATGCTCATTTCACAAAGCGCTTGAATAATAGGCATCGTGTGCTCAAGCGAAAGTGGGTTACCGGTATAACGTCTTGCAACGCGATGAGTTTTGAGAATGTCTATAGTAGTAGCATTAATAAGCGTTTTACCAAACAGAACCACTTCGATTCCTTTTTGACGATATAGCTTACCAATTAGAGGGGAAATAGATTCAGCAATCGTTTGGCTAGTTTGCCAGTCTTGGAGATATTTCTCTGGACTCATTGTTGTATTAGACCTTTCACGTTTTGGGGGCTAACCATACTCTCTGCTGTTGCCTCTTCGGCAGCGTGCAAGAGTGTGGTGGGTTATGTAATCGGGTTGTAATAGTTATGTGTGCGGATTCTAAGGTCGGAGTCCTTATTCTGCTAGGAAAATTAAATCCAGTGTAAAACACTACTTAAGGGGACGTTAGTGGTGGATTAATGTGACTAAAGCAGTGGTTTTCACGTATTGACATTTAGAAAGTAACTTACTTTTTTTGCGATGATAACGTTTGCTTTCAAATTAGTTTTGTTGACAAAAATGGATATTTTGCATTTTTGTGTGATTTGACTCGATAAGGCAACTCAATAGGTAAACATACAATAGATGATTTCCTGAAAAGTGATGCGACTCTTAGTTGTGAGTGAAACTTTATTGTTTGCATCCAACTTTAAGATCAAAAAATATGACTTAAATCACAATTGCCACTTCATTAGCCGATGATAAAACACTCACAATAACCATAATCTAGGTAGGTGAATGTTGTTTGAAAGTAACAATGTCGTATATGCCTTTCAATGCGGGAAACTAGTCTAATATTAAATAAACGGATGAAATCAACCATTAGGCTGATGGATGTTGAGATTATCAATAAAAACACGCTTAGCACTCCTCGCACTATTACCCGCTGTGGTAATCGTGGTATTTGCAGTTCAGCAGTTTTCTGATAATGCGTTGCGCGTGAGCCGTCTCAATCAAACGGTTAGCAATATTCAAGGTTTCCAATTGATATCCAAGGCCTCCCACTTTATTTACTCCATAGAGAAAGTACGCCGACAGCCTGATCTTCAAGTCTCTGCAGCCATTAATATTGAAGAACAAGGTGAAGTTATTTCTTCTTTGCATCAAAAGTTTGTGAGTAACCCTAATACTGCTGAGTATGCTGATGAACTGAAAGAAGCCATGCTGGGGGTATTGTCAGGTAGATTGAGTGAGATGGACGACCTGGGTGATTGGGCATTTCAACAGCTCCAAAATATGTCGCGCTCTTTGTTGCAAAATCATCAATGGTATGGCAGTGACGATGGCATTCGCATGCAAAATTTTATTGCCTACCTTGCTCAGCTCTCTTTTTGGACACAGAAAGAAGCTTGGCTGACGAACCGTTTAGTCCAAGACCCTAAGAGTCGGCTAAGTCAAAGTATGTTTTATCAGGCGATTGACCGACAGCAGCAAAATTTGGATGCGTTTTTAAACTTAGGTGGGTCATACGAGCAAGTGGATAAATTGCTTGGCTTGTTTACTTCGCCGAGATATCAGAGAAACTTGGCGTCTCGCGGACAATTAATGTCAGGAGACATGTCACAAAGTGACTACGCCGCGTATTTAAAAGAACTCGATTTTCGTGTGCAGCGCTTACAAGTGCTCATCGATGGGTTCACCAAACAAACTGAGCAGTCGCTTCTCACGCAGGTTCATGAACAAAAGGCCAATATAGCCATGATCAGTTTTGGCGTTGCCTTAGTGGTTATCCTGCTTTGTTGGCTCGGATTTAGTACTTGGTTCCGCGTTAACAGCAAACTCGATGCGATCATTCATACTTTAAACGCGTTGATCAACTCCGAAGAGAAGCAAACAAAAGTCAAAGTTGATGGAAGTGATGAACTGACCATTTTTGCTCAGCAAGTGAATCGAGTGGTTGAAGAAATGCAGAGACAAACTGAAGAAATACTGCATGCAAAAGAGTCAGCAGTATCGGCTAATCGTGCAAAATCTGTGTTTCTTGCCAACATGTCACATGAAATCCGCACGCCCCTTAACGGGATTATGGGCATGACAGAAATACTCTCTCAAAGTGAGTTGTCTTCGCATCAACAAGCAGTTGTTGATGACATTGACTCCTCATCTCAAACGCTGCTTACTTTACTTAACGATATATTGGATCTCTCTAAAATCGAGTCTGGACGATTGGAGCTGTCACTAGTAGAAGCGGATATCCGAGAAGTCGTGTATCAGTCGATGATTTTATTCCAATCCAAAGCAACATCTAAACAGCTAAAGTTAGGTATTAATTTAGCTGAAAATATCCCCATTCGCGTGATGGTCGATGATCATCGTGTCAAACAGGTAGTTACGAATCTGGTATCGAATGCGGTTAAGTTTACCGAAAGTGGGCATGTATGCGTTGATGTTAGTTATGAGGAGTTACTTGAGAAAGAACGTGGAGTGCTGACGTTTAAAGTAGAAGATACCGGAATAGGCATTGATCAAGATAAGTTAACCACGATTTTTGAACCCTTTACTCAGGAAGATGAAGGAGTGTCGAGGCAATTTGGCGGCACAGGGTTGGGTTTGGCAATTTGTTGTCAGCTTGTGTCGATGATGGGGGGCAAGCTCGTAGCAACATCTACAAAAGGAGTGGGCACATGCTTTGAATTCTCGATTGAGGTTGAAGCAATTCCGGTGTTTGGCTGGCGTTCGGAGGTGATTAATAAAGGGCTTTTGATCTGCTCAAATTACGACTACGCCGACCAAGTATTAAAAGAGTGTCGCTTAGCGAAAATCAATCTCTTTGGTGTTAATAATGTGAATGAAGTGCAAGCGATAAATGATGACTTTGATGTCATATTTCTGTGCCACAGTAACGACGCTAATACCGATGAAATCTTGGATAATCTATCATTTAATTACGATCTTCGCCGTGTGATTATTTGCCAGCATCATTTATCCACTCCCTACGAAAATGCAGAAAAAGTACATGCCGTACTCACATTACCTTTCCTTGGCAATCGATTTAAGCATGTCATTGATGATTTAGCTAAGGTTGAAAAGACTATATCACGTGACAATGTCACCAATAATGTTGTCAGCTCTGAATATCGAGCGTCGCGCTCTCATCGGAGGATCTTAATTGCGGAGGATAATTTGATGAACCAGAAAATAGCGAGTTTTTTTCTGGATAAAGCAGGTTATGACTATTTGATAACAAGCAACGGTCAAGAAGCGTTAGAAGCCATCACAAAGGGAGAAGAATTCGATGCAATTTTAATGGACTGCATGATGCCCGTGATGGATGGACTGACCGCGACGAAAGAAATTCGTCGTTGGGAAAAGAAAGCAGGACGTGAAAAAACGATGATTATCGCACTCACTGCGAGTGTTTTGGAAGAAGACATCCACAACTGTTTTGCGGCAGGTATGGATGCTTATTTACCTAAGCCGTATAAATCGAACCAGTTATTTGAGCTCTTTAGTGAATTAAAACTCGCCTAGCTAACATTTCAACTTAGACAAGGTGTCAAAACGATAAAGCCCCACTTCAGGGGCTGAGTTCTGATTATTCATTGTTGTGCGTTGGCTTGAGCGCCTGTGAGTTTGCGTATGGTTTGGCGATAGGTTAGGTATGCGGAAACACCAGCTAACAGGTTGCCGATACAAGCGCCTAAGAGTAAACCTCGGATTCCATCCATTTGAGCGCCAACCCACAAGCACGGTAGGAAAAAGACAAACAAGCGCAGCGCTGAAATGGTGAGCGCGGTGTAAGATTTGCCTAATGCATTACAAAGAGAAACCATTAGCATACAAACCCCTAATGACCCCAAACTGATCGGCACTATCAGTAAATGCATTTCCAAGACTTGCTCCACTTGCACATCACTTGTCATCAATAATGCGAGTGGGTTTGCGACGGCAAATGTAATGGCAGCGATCAAAAGTTGGAAACCTAGAATGAATTTTACGGCAATACTGACGAGCCTTTGGATATCTTCATAGTTCTTTGCTCCAAGTAAGCGTCCAACCATTGGAGGCATAGACATTGTCAGCGCCAAGACCGAAACGATAGCAAAGAACTCATAGCGTGAACCAAGCGCCCAAGCGGCGACTGCTGCGGTTCCAAAGCTTGCCAATAATTTTGTTGCTAGCATGGAAGACAACGGTGGCAGCAGTTGGCTAATCATCGCAGGGCCCATAATGTTACCGATAGATGCAACACTTTTGGCTACGTTAAGATCTTGCCATTGTGTCGTTGCCCAGTGATTCTTTTTCACGCGAGGAGCGACGACTAAAATACCAAACCCAAAAGCGACGATGGTTGCTATTGCCGCTCCGTTAATACCCAAGTCAAACGTGAAAATAAATAGCGGATCGAGTACAAGGTTCACGCCGCTGGTTATCATCATCATTGTGCCAGGTAACATTGTATTGCCATTAGCTCGGCAGATACTGTAATAAAAATACAAAACCGCACCAGTCCATGAGCTTAATAACCACCAAGGCCAGTAACTGTCGATTATCGGCATAACAGATTCTGGAGCGCTTAATAGAGCTAAAATGGGGTAGCGCAAAAGCCAAATTAGCCCGCCAAAAATAGCGACACCAATTGAGCCGATCATCAATACTAATCCGCCAAGTTGTTTGGCATACCGACTTTCATTCGCTCCAAGAGCTTTAGAAATGACCGCTGTCGTTGCGATTCCTAGACCGACTTGAATGCCGATAATGACCATTTGCAAAGGCAGAGTGAAACCTTGAGCGGCTAACGGTAAAACGCCGAGCTGACCGATAAACGCGCTATCCACAAGCTGAAAGCTCATTAAAGACAGAACGCCAAATAGCATTGGCCAGGTCATCGTAAATAATTGTTTTGCAAGCGTTGGTTGTGTACTTGTCGTAGTTGAAGACATAGAAAGCTGAATGCGTTAGGAATAAGAGTTAGATTGATTGTACACGGCGGTTAGTTTAGAGACAAAAATAAACCCCGAGGAAGATATTCTTGCTCGGGGTTCGAAAATCTAGCTTACGCGTTTATTTTTTGCCGCTAGTTTGCTTGTCTTCTTCAGTCAGCTCACGAATGCGACGGCTGATGTCGCGACGTGCTTTAGAGATCTCAGCGCTTTTAATGATGTGGTCATCAACACGATCTTCATAGTCTGCTTTCATATTTTTGATGATTGCGACGATTTCATCGTGAGTCATTTCTGGTTTGATGTAGTCTAGAAGGTTTTCTAGAAGATCAACACGTTTGCGGTTATCACGAACTTTCTTCTCGTTATCAAGAAGCTCACGTTTTAGTTTGTTTTTACGACGAGCTTGGTTAACGATTTCAAATACGCTACTCATAGTTCTCTTTCCTAATTTTATGAATATCTTCCTCGATTAAAGCACAACATCCAGTGGCATAACAGTCTTTAGATCAATAGCAATGCAGAGTTGAACATTTCTCAACCAATTGCGCTGTGTCCATATAATCGTGCTGCTTTCTTCGAGTTTTGGCCAACATTGTAGAATCCATCGATTCATTGTCATAACGTGGCCTTCACTATATTATCAACACCATTGAATGCAAAATGATGAACTTGATATGGACTCTGGTAACACTGCGGAGCAAGTAAATAGTCAAGATAATGAGCAAGTCACTCGCTCTGTGGCTGAAAAGTTAAAAACGGCGTATATCAACGCTCGCGAGCAACTCGAAATCATCGAAGTTGAGCTTAATCGTTCAAAAATAATGATGGTCGACCAAGATGGCAATTTGACGAGAGTGCCGATTCTCTCGGAGCATTGATACCTGACCCTATTCGTAAGGGGTGTCAGGTCTTACGCTATGCTTTAGCCTGACACCAACACCTGAACCGCTAACGCTTCTTGCACTGCTGTGTGAATTTATGGCGTATGATTTCGAAGCGATTTAGGTACAAAGTCAAATGCAAAAATAATAAGGAAATGCATTATGAAAGTTGAGCTAACGGCAATTGAAGCACGAGTTATTGGTTGCTTGATCGAAAAAGAAGTCACTACCCCAGATCTTTCCCCCCTCAGCCTAAACGCATTAACCAACGCGTGTAATCAAAAAAGCAACCGTGATCCCGTGATGTCACTATCTGAGTCAGACGTTCTCGATGCCGTTGATGCTCTTATTGAGCGCAGGCTCGTCAGTGACGAAAGTGCGTTCAACAGCCGCGTCAGCAAGTATCAACACCGTTTCTGTAATACGGAATTTGGTGATTTAAAGCTGACAGAGCAGGAGAAGGGCATTGTATGCTGTATGCTTTTGCGCGGTGCTCAAACACCTGGGGAAATTCGTACTCGTACTAATCGTCTCGCGACATTTCATGATGTAAAAGAAGTGGAAACGGTCCTTGAGCATTTAGCAAGCGAAGAGAAAGGACCATTAGTGGTCAAATTACCACGTGAGGCTGGTAAGCGGGAGTCGCGTTATATGCATTTGTTCTGTGGTGATGTTGATGCGTCCGAACTTGCAGCGCCTGTGTCTGCTGCAATCTCGAGCTCCGATCGAGTAAGTCAGCTAGAGCTCGAAGTCGCTCAGCTGAAAGAAGAGCTGGATGAATTAAAAGCTAAGGTTGAGTCACTGCTTTCATGATGGAAAATACAACGCAGCGTTGGAGTGTCTATCTGATACGAAATAACCGCAACGCGTTGTATTGTGGTGTTACCAATGATGTTGAACGAAGATTCAATCAGCACCAAACCGGAAAAGGAGCGAAAGCTTTGAAGGGAAAAGGCCCTTTGGTATTGGAATGGTCATCGGATTTTGAGTCAAAGACGCTTGCCATGCGAGCAGAGTACTATATTAAGCAACTAACTAAAGCGAAAAAAGAGCTGCTCGTTATGTCAAAAGCAAATATTGTCGTCGACGAACATCAACAAATGATGTTAGAGATAGTGGCACTCTGATAAGCCCTTGCTACGCAAAGATACACGGAAACCGCCCATGTCACATTGGCGGTTTCTTTTTGTTTTTGGAGTACCATGTAGGAATAAACTGACGCATAATGGGCTGGTGTTCTGTTTATAGGTCCTGAATATGAAAAGCGCGAAATGTCTTTGCGTCATCGAGATAAAGGAAGCGACTCAATGTACTTTCATTTGCATCCACTCAGACCAAGAACTAATTTACTATTGAAACAGGCACTAAGAGGAAGGTAGATTACAAGAGTATAGGATGACTCGGCTAGGTAATGAATAGAGCTGAATTAGGCTCATAAAAAAGCTAAAAGAGCAGTAGATGAAAAAAGCGTTAGTATTCTCCCTGATTTCAATGGCCGCTTTTGCGCCGAATGTGCAGGCCACCCAAGTTCTTAATGGGTATTGGGCATATCAAGAGTTTTTAGACCAGTTTCCACAACAGAAGCAGCTAACTAGTGCGTTGGCTGAAGTGGTAAGAGAAACCCCTGTACCCGTAGCAAAAGACAAAAAGCGTCCACTGAAAATTTCTGTTGTTTATCCAGGGCAGCAGATCTCTGATTATTGGATTCGAAACATCGACGCGTTTGAAAAACGCCTAGATAAGCTTGATATCGACTATCAGCTAAATCAAGTGTTTACTCGTCCTAATGCAGATATAAAGCAGCAAAGTTTGTCTTTAATGGAGGCGCTGAAAAGCAACTCCGATTACTTGATCTTTACTCTAGATACCACAAGACATCGTAAGTTTGTTGAGCATGTCTTAGATTCAAAGAAAACCAAGTTAATTTTACAAAATATCACCACACCTGTTAGGGATTGGGAACATCATCAGCCGTTTCTTTATGTTGGTTTCGACCACGCAGAAGGAAGTCGTGAATTGGCCGTTGAGTTTGGCAAGCGTTTCCCTAAACATAGCCACTATAGTGTTCTCTACTTCTCAGAGGGCTACATTAGTGACATCAGAGGCAACACTTTTATCAACCAAGTGAACCGCGATAATCAATTTGAACTACAATCTGCTTACTACACCAAAGCAACAAAGCAATCTGGGTATGAAGCTGCAAAAGCCAGTTTGGAGAAGTATCCGGACGTTGACTTCATTTACGCGTGTTCTACCGATGTAGCATTAGGTGCTGTTGACGCTCTTAAAGAGTTAGGTCGTGATGATGTCATGATCAATGGTTGGGGCGGCGGTTCAGCAGAGTTAGAGGCGCTTTCTAAAGGGGAGTTAGACGTTACCGTTATGCGTATGAACGATGATACAGGTATTGCAATGGCTGAGGCCATTAAGTGGGATTTAGAAGGAAAGCCAGTTCCCACTGTTTACTCTGGTGATTTTGAAGTCGTTACCAAATCGGACTCTCCAGAAAGAATTGAAGCATTAAGAAAACGTGCATTTAGATACTCAGATAATTGATGACAACTACATCAAAAACAAGAAAGCGTCGCTCACTGTCGACGCTTATTACCAAAATAATTATTCTCGTACTTGCTCCGATCATTCTAGGCATCTTTGTTCAGAGTTATTACTTCTCGAAGCAGATTATTTGGCAGGAAGTCGACCGAACCAAGCAGCAGACCTCTGCCCTGATCCTGAACATTTTTGATAGCCATTTTGCAGCGATTCAGATTCATCACAACAGCAATTCGAAAAGTGATGTTGTATTGGATTTTTATACAGAACGTGATGAAGAGGCACTCAATTACTTTTTCATGAGTATTGACCAGAGTGATCCTTCCCATACACCGGAGTTTCGTTTCCTAACCGATCATCAAGGTATTATTTGGGACGATGGCAACGCGCATTTCTATGGCATCAACAACCTGATACTTAGCCGACTTGCCAGTCAAGTGACCTTTAGCAACAACTGGTATTATCTACCCTCACAGACCCCGATGGGAACTCGCCATCTTTTACTTCGTCGTGTACCCGTTTTACAACCTAAAACCGGTGAAGTGATGGGGTACTCTTACAATGTTGTTGTTTTAGATAATAACTTTGGGTTGATGGAAAGGTTAAAAAATGAAGGCAACGTCGACAATGTTGTGTTGGTCGCTAACAACACACCATTGGCAAGCTCATTAGTAGGAGATGAGGCTTATCAAATATTTGACGTACTCAAACGACGAGAGTCCCAGCACAAGCTTGACCAATTATTGATCATCAAAACCCCTATTGAGGTAAATGCCGCCGAGACTGACTTGTGCTTGCTTACTGTGCAAGACAATCAGAGCGTGGTGACATTGCAAATCCAACACCTGCTAGCAATGCTAGCCTCAGTTATCGGTATGGTTATGATTGCGCTAATGACTAAAGAATGGATCGAGAATCGAGTAGTTGAAGAGTTAGGATCCCTGATGGCATATACCCGCTCGGCTCGTGAAGAAAAAGGATTTGAGCGTTTTGAGGGGTCAGATATTGAGGAATTCGATCATATTGGTTCGACACTAGAAAACACTTTTGAAGAGCTTGAAGCACAAAAGCGGTCTTTCCGAGACCTGTTTAACTTTGCGTTATCACCTATTATGGTGTGGTCTGAATCGGGTGTACTTATCCAAATCAATCCGGCAGCACGCAAAGAGTTAGTCATGGAAAACGATATTGAAACCATGCACCCAGTGTTCAAAGGTTTCAAAGAAAAGTTGATGCCACACCTTCGCATGGCGGCTCAGGGAGCTACGTTGACAGGCGTTAATGTGCCAATTGGAGACAAAGTATATCGCTGGAACTTATCGCCGATTCGAGTTGATGGAGATATTAGCGGTATTATTGTTCAAGGTCAGGATATAACCACGCTAATTGAGGCGGAAAAACAGAGTAACTTGGCGCGCAAAGAAGCAGAGAAATCTGCTCAAGCCCGTGCCGACTTTCTGGCTAAAATGAGCCATGAGATCCGAACGCCAATCAATGGAATTTTAGGGGTTGCTCAATTGCTAAAAGACTCTGTGGAAACAGAAGAGCAGAATAACCAAATTGACGTACTTCGACATAGTGGTGAGCACTTACTTGCTGTTTTGAATGATATTTTGGACTTTTCGAAGATTGAGCAGGGTAAGTTTAATATCCAAAAGCACCCGTTTTCTTTCACTGATACAATTCGAACGTTAGAAAACATTTATCGTCCTATTTGTGAAAGTAAAGGCGTCAACCTTGTCATTGAAAACAAAATAGATCCCAATGTTGAAATCTTTACTGACCAAGTTCGTCTGAACCAAATTTTATTCAACCTAGTCAGTAACTCAGTAAAGTTTACGCCCTCGGGTAGCGTGCGCTTGCATGCTGAACTGGAGCAGTTCTATGGTGCTGACAATAGCGTGCTGGTCGTGGAAATTACGGATACAGGTATCGGCATCGAGTCTGACAAACTCGACCAAATGTTCGAACCTTTTGTTCAAGAAGAAGCAACAACGACTCGAGAATACGGTGGCAGTGGCTTAGGGCTGACCATTGTGAAGAGCCTTGTCGACATGCTGGAAGGTGATGTTCAAGTCCGTAGTCAGAAAGGCTTAGGAACGACTTTTGTCATTACAATGCCAGTGAAAGATCGTGAGCGAGTACTCACCCCTCTTGATTCGAGTTTGCGAGTTAAGCCAGGTGAACTATTTGCAGAGAGTCTCAAAGTGTTGTTGGTAGAGGATAACCATACTAACGCATTCATTCTAAAAGCGTTTTGTAACAAGTACAAAATGCAGGTTGATTGGGCGAAAGATGGGTTAGAAGCAATGGAATTCTTAAAAGATCATACTTACGATTTGATACTGATGGACAACCAACTTCCGCATCTTGGTGGAATTGAAACGACCAAAGAGATCCGACAAAAGCTAAAACTAGGCACGCCAATTTATGCGTGTACTGCTGACACCGCGAAAGAAACCAGTGACGCCTTTATGGAATCGGGTGCAAATTACGTGCTTCTCAAGCCGATTAAAGAAAATGCGCTCCATGAAGCATTTGTGGATTTTAAACAGCGGTTCTTAGTCGAGCGAACATGAATAATTGGCTCACTACGAGATAACCCAATTATTCATTATCTGAAAAGCACAACACCATGACTGTGGGTTGTGCTTTTTTGTATCTGACCCTTTTACTCTTATACAAATCAGACTTTATTGGTCTCGACGTTTGTTGTGTACATCGCTGCATTTCAAGTTCAAACATCGTGTTGTGTTACTTAGATTTCTGCCCCTTCACTGACACACCCAACGTGATTTCAATCACAAAAAGATATTTACTTAGCGTGCTAACTATTTTATATTACTTAGCACGCTAAGTAATTGAGTAGATCTTATGATTCAAGACATCAACAGTTTGCGAGACCTTTCTCTGGCTGAAAAATTATCTCGTGTTGCTCGTTTGTGGAAAATGGTTGCAGATCGCGAGTTAGAGCCTTTAAACCTAACGTATCCGCGTTGGACTGCGTTATGGAAGCTTTATCGAATGGGTGACAACATCAGTCAGAAGCATTTGGCTGAAGCGCTTGAGATCGAGTTAGCGTCGTTGATGCGAACATTAAAATTATTAGAAGAGCAATCTCTGATCGTTCGCCATTGCTGTGAACACGATAAGCGAGCACGTATTGTTAGCCTCACAGAAGAGGGGAAAACCCTACTAAAGCAAATGGAGGCTCGAATTCTTCAAGTTCGAAGCAAGCTCCTAACGGACATCAACGACCAGGAACTTCAGCAGCTTTCATTGATTCTTGATCAGATTGCTCACAATGCGCTTGATTCACTTAGCGAATAAGTCAGAAAACCGAATAAAAAGAGAAGTAAACGCCTATGACTCCAGATCAAAAATTCGCACGTTGGATCAAATATTCTTGCGTCGCGTTTGTCCTTGTCTTTGCCTATTTTCTAGTTGCAGATCTCGCCATGCCGTTGACGCCTCAGGCAATGGCAACGCGTGTGGTAACTAAAGTGGCCCCCCGTGTGAGTGGGCAGATTACGCATCTTTATGTTGCCAACAACCAAGAAATAAGCCAAGGCGATCTACTATTTCAGATTGATCCCCAGCCTTATCAGCTCGCCGTAGAAAAGGCTCAACTTAACCTTGAGCGTGTGATTCAAAACAACGAACAACTTGATGCTTCTATTGCTGCGGCAAAAGCAGACGTTGAAGCGAGCAAAATCGTGGCGGAACAAAAAGTTCGCGAAGCAAAACGTCTTAATACCCTGTTTCACCGTAATGGTACTTCGCAACAGCAGCGCGATGACGCACAGAGCAGTGCAACGGCAGCTAAAGCGAACTTACTGGCCGCACGTGCTCGTTTAAAAGAGTTGGAAGTAAACCGCGGTGATTTAGGCGCGACGAATGTGAATATCCGCGTAGCGCAAAACCAGCTAAAACAAGCGGAACTTAATCTGTCTTACACTCAAGTCTCGGCGGAACATGATGGCGTTGTCGCTAACTTGCAGCTGGAGACGGGGGCCTATGCGGCAGCTGGTACACCTCTTGTCGCTTTAGTCTCCGATGACGTGGATATCATTGCCGACTTTCGTGAAAAGAGTTTACGACACTTTAATCAGAACAGCCGTGCGTTAGTGGCTTTTGATAGCTTACCTGGTGATGTATTTGAAGCTCGTATTACGAGTGTGGATGCCGGGGTCAGCTCGGGTCAATTCGATGCGGATGGTCGCTTAGCAACACCAACTGACTCAAACCGTTGGGTGAGAGACGCGCAGCGCTTACGTTTACATTTAGCTATCGATGAGCCTCAGCAGCGTGCATTTCCAGCAGGGGCACGAGCAACCGTGCAGTTGTTGCCAGAAAACGCATTATCTGGCTGGTTAGCGAGATGCCAGATCCAATTCTTGAGTCTTCTTCATTATATTTATTAACGAGGAGGCGATATGAAGTTATGGGACCACCCCATGTCGGAAAACGACTTCCGTCAGTGTTTGCGCATTGCAACTGGTGCGACTATTGGTTTCACTTTATGTAAAGTATTTGGTTGGAACTATGGCGTATTCTTTACTGTAACCCCGATGCTGTTACTTGGAATGGTGCCAGTCATGAGTCTACATGCCGCACGACAACTGATTTTTTCAGCGGTTGTGTGTGGATTAGAAGTTGGTGTGCTTGGTGGGTTGTTTGGTGGGCACCCAGGCATGATGACAATCATTGCATTCGGGTTGTTCCTATATAAATTCGCCTGTATGTCAAAAGGGAGCTTGTTCTTATTTGGAGCGAACAGCGTACTGAGCTTAAGCATCATGCTGCATTTTGCGAGTTATCCAACCACTGACTTAAATGACCTAATATTTAGCAACCTGCAAGCGAATGTTATTTCAGTGATCGTTGCTTATGTGGTGACATTTTTGATTCCCGATGCGGAACCTCGTCAGCCACCAGCGAAACCGTCGCAGCCTAAACAGAGTCATCGAATGCGTCATGAAGCCCTTATGGGGGCGAGTATCGCTACAATGTCTTTCCTTGTATTCCAGCTATTTGACCTCAGTGACTCTATGTCTGCTCAGGCGACAACCTTACTTTTATTGTTTCCTATGCATTGGAACGGTGCTTTAGGGTATGCGCGAAAAAGAGCAATGGGGACCTTGATGGGGGTGACCTTTGGTATCGTCGGACAACTTGTATTATACGATTGGTCGGATACCTTATTGTTTATCGTCCCATTGCTTTGGATTGGTGCGATGATGTTCAGTTATATGCACGTGAAAGAGTCTAGCGGTTCGGGAGCCGGATTTGGCGGTTTAACCACATTAGGCATTTTGTTCGGCCAATATCTTACTCCGGATGGTGACTTAATGTTCAGTGCGCTGTATCGCGTGAGCAGTATTTTGTTTGCTATTGTTGCGACGCTGCTTGTGACCTATACGGTTCACAGAATACTCAACAGCTTTGAGGCGACGCGCTTTAGCGAGCAGTAAGTTCAGACGTTACTGGTTAGAAAGGATTGCTCCAGTAACTCTGTTTTTAGTTCGTGAGTCATCGCAATGGGACTGGCAAACTTAATTCCAACTACCCATCCCTTCACCAATTTCTTAATGTTGGCAATGACACATCGATTTTCTTCTCCGATATAGTGGCTTAACGGGCATTCGATGGTAACACTCTCACCCACGTTGAATTCGGGCTCAATCAAGGTTGATATACCAACACCTGCTAGAGAGAAATCGATAAGGCTGCCGTCGTAGACATTCCCTGCATGAATAACGTTACAGTCCATTTGCAACTTGTAACGCTCATGTTCCCGAACTGGTTTGGTTGCAAATGTTCCTGGAATGCGGATAAACAAAAGGGGGGATGGTCGAACGGTCGTCGTCAGCACGCTGGACTTAAACGCAATGACATGGCCTAACTCCGTATCTGATACACCACGCACGATGACATCGGCGTTGGGGAGTTTTCTCATCACTTGCTCTTCAAGCAAACGCATTGGTATATCAAGAATCAAATAAGCATTTTCTTTCATCCCAAGATAGGTGGTGGAATACGTATATTGATCCTTAGGCCCAAATTCGAAATTAGTAGAAAGTTTCATTCCCGGTTTGAGAAACCTATGCAGTTCATCTTTAGTATGAGTGGCTGGCATCACATTGGCGTTTTAATTTTTTAGTTAAGCTGAGGCTATCAAAACGCCATTTTGTTATTCAAGATAGTAAGGCATAAGTTTTTGTAAAATCATCGCTATCTGTGAAGTGGTGGGCGATAAGTTTGGTTCATTCCACCTTTCATAAAGATTTGGCTTGCCACAATACTGCCGCATGTGACCAACATCAGCGCTAACCAAGTGAGAGAATCTGGTTGTTCACCAAAAATTGGAACGGCAAGAAGTGTCGCGACGACTGGAGTTAATGAACCAAAAGCAGCGCTGGCTTCGGCACCGATGATCCTAATTGCATAAATGAAAGTGAAAGAAGCGATTAAACCTGCGCCAACACCTTGTAGCATCGCGTGGCCAAATAACTCCTCCCATGGCCACTGGCTGAACGGTGTTACCACCAAATAACTGTCTACCCACCCGAAACCAACGGCGATGATGAGCAGAGCCAAAGACGCGATTGCAACGAATCCTGCACAGACGTGTGCATTAAGATTGGCGACACGAGCGCTGATGGTGAAAGCAGCCCACATGATGCTGCCAGTTAGAAACAGGATATGCCCTTGTAATTGAGACCAGTTGTACTCTGCGCCGCTATTAGAAAGAAGGAATACGAAAATCCCTAACAACACCGTAGAAAGCCCGATTAAGCGGTGAGCACTCAGCGACTGTTGATAACAAAGTACCGCGATAGCAGAAACAAACAATGGCAAAGTGCCAGGTACTAATGCACTGCCGTGCGCCACGGGAGCGAAATGCATAGCCGTTCCGACGACCAGAAGATAGGGAAGGCCGCTTCCAACCACAACACCAACCAGGTAGCGTTTAGGCACTACGCGCAGCGACTGTTTATGCTTAATCACAAATGGTAATAAAATTATACTTGGGATGAGAAAGCGAACTAACGCGATATCGGCTGGCTGCAAGGCAGAAATTGCGCCCCCTTTTAAAGAAATAAAGAAACCAGACCAAAGCAGTAAGGTCGTTAATATAGCTGCGTATCCCAAGATCATTATCGACATGTCCATTTGTAAATGATGTGTTAATTGTTGAATAAAACTCTTGCCAAAGGGAGGCAAAGTTTGACGTAATTAGGCTTGATGTTGGTGATAAATTGCGTATAAATGTTAATTATTAGTGATTAAAGGCACGGAAGAATAAATGGATAAAATTGACAGGCAACTTATCAACCTAATGCAGAAGGATGCCACTTTGACAACTGCAGAACTTGCTGACCAAGTAGGGCTATCGGCATCACCTTGTGCAAGGCGCATTAAGCGTTTGGAGCAGGAAGGTGTAATTAGTGGTTATCGAGCTATTGTGTCCAGAGACACCGTAGGCATCGCGATGACTGTATTTGTTGAAGTGAGTTTAAATAACCACCAAGCTTCTTCGATTGATGAGTTTGAACATGCCGTTGTTGAGATGGATGAAGTGATCTCATGCCATGTCGTATCAGGGGCCTATGATTACCTGTTAGAGGTGGTCAGTAAAGATCTCGCTGGTTATGAAACATTTACTAGAAAGTTACAGCGATTAGAAAATGTGAAAGATATTCATACCCACCTGGCGATTAGACAAGTGAAAGGAAATGGCAGTTTGCCGATTTATGCATAAGAAAGATGAAATTTTTCGATAGACTTAAGATTGCCCACTATCATCGAAAGCGATATAGACAGTTTGGTAAAGACAGAGCCCGAACTCTGGGATGGGCAGATAAGTATAGTCAGATCAGCCGTTTTGAGGCGTTGTGCCGAGGGTTAACGTTAGACGGTTCAAGTATTTTAGATATTGGGTGCGGCTACGGAGACTTGTTAGCGTTTATCGAACTTATGGGGGGGCTTCCTCAAAGCTATATTGGCATTGATCAGCAAAAACAGTTTATCTCTGAAGCCAGAAAACGAGATTTTCGTACGCAAAGTAAGTTTATATGTGGCGACTTTTCAACGTTGGTATTGCCTCGTTGCGACTTTGTTTTTGCTTCCGGATCATTGAACTATCAATCCACCAACCCAAATCACACCATTGAAATGATTGAGAAAATGTACCGAGCGACAGAGAAAGGTTGTGTGTTTAACTTGTTGGATGAATCCAAACTACCCAGCATGAAAATGTTAGCGTCGCACAATAAAGAAGGTGTCTTTCGCTATTGTCGGTTGCTGTGTCCGAATACACGATTGATTGAGGGGTACTCCGAGCACGACTTTACGATTGCCATGATCAAAAAAGCGGAGTCCGTTTCCTGACTCCGCTTAATAAATTCTTAAGCCTTATTGGTTTTTGTATTGTGAGATTTCACAGTTACCTGTGTATCTATCAACCTTGAATGAGAACGCGGCTGAATGGTATTCCCTCCCATCACTCCATATTGTTTCTCCGAAGATTTTACAAAGATCCAAATCACTGATTGAACCGAACTCTTTTACGTGCCTAACTACTGACAAAAACTTGGCTTTGGTAGCATTAGGACATTCCCTGTTACTTAATCGATTGATAACCATGTTTGTAGCATCATCTCCAGCCAAATGTGACTTTTTATTAAACTTTATTAATGGCTAAGCTAACCAAAAAATGTCCATAAGTAAAGCATTAATGTGACGTATGTCTCTATAAATTGATTGTCTTGGTCATGGTTTAGTCAAGTTTGTCAAAGGGAACAATCCCATTATTTACATTTGATATCATTCACGACTAAGGAAAGATAAAAAGTACGAATAACGTCCAATATTGGAGTGAAAAACCAACATCGTCTATTCAAAACTGGCTCTGTTTTTACTTCGAAACATATTGAGCGTATTGAAGCGCTCGAGCTTCTTTATCATAGACTTGTGACAGAGTTTGATATTGTGAAGAGAGGCGCTTGTAATCTTCAGCAAGTTCCAAAGCGTTGGTGTTATACCATTCCGCAGTTATTTGATTGGCTGTTTTGTTTGACTCGCGGCACTTCTGGGCCAGTATCTCCCACCCATTTGCTGACCATTGGGATTGTGTGCTCAATTTAAGCAGCTGATTCGCTTTAGTTGTGAGCTCTTCTTTGTATTGAATCGATGCTTTTAATTGCGCTTTGAACACATTTTGGTTCGACTTGGCACGCCAAAGTAGCACGAGCTCATGCAGTGAAAAGGTTTCGGACAATAACTGACGCTGTTTATGTTCGGTCAAAAGTGTATTGAATACCTCAACATGCTGATTGTAATTGGACTCTAAACGATTGAATTGGGTAAGATTGTCATTCCACGACGATGGGTTACATTGAATATTGGCGTGCCCCGTTATCGGGAACAGAAGAAATAGTAGTATCCAATTGAGTCTGTTGATCATTATTGCTCGCGTTAGTTGACCTGCTCTTTTGAGTATATACCCAAATTTCTACGACATGCGTGCTGCTGGTGGGATAAGAATAAAGAATAAAGAATGAAAAGGAAAAGGGCATGAAGAAAATTCTCGTCGCATTGATTGTCATGCTGTTGCTCGGCGGAGCGGGGGCTGGATACTATTTCTTCTTTATGCAGAAAGATGAACCTGAAGCACCAAAGGCTACGCAAGTCGAGCAATCCTCACTGCAAAAAGAAACATCCAAACCGATTCTGGATTTAGAAGCCGCTCCCCCGGAAGTTACCGAGTACTACGTTATTGAGCGTCGTGTCAATGTTTACAACAAGCCTAACCTTAATGCTTTAGTTGTCGATACGCTCTATAAGGGAGAAAAAGTATCGGTGTTAGAAAAAGTAGATGGGTGGTACCGAATCTCCGGCTATCTTGTCTATGAAGAGGGTGGTGAAGAAAAAGCCGAATGGTTGAATGCTGAAGGGTTATCGGATGCAGAGCCAGTTATTAAAGAGCAAGAGCGCTTAGAGATATTGGATGAATACCTACAGAAGTCGGATGATTTAAAAGTTCACTTGGATATTTTCCGTAAGAAAACACAGCAATTGTTAGACGATGAAACCTGTGACCCGAGTGATTTTGAGGAGCTCGGTGGTTGGGTGCGTTCTGTGACGTTCAAAAAGCGCAACGTTTACTTCATCTATTGTGGCGGTTTGGAGCAAGAGAATAAGATCTACTTAGATGTTGATAAGGGCGAGATTTTTTATAGATAGCTCACCACTAATTACACTCGTTCTCTAAAGACGTTTTGATAAAAGCAATAACGATGCAAACCTGAAATCAGAGATTTATAACTTTTTAGTTGTGAACCATAATCAATAGGAATACTATCAACGAGTCAAGTGACCTAACTTGGCTCTTTGTGTTTTTAGTGAGTTCCTATGCCTTGGATTTACCTTAGAAAGTTGATTTTGCTGCTATTTGCAATGGTATTGCTACCAGTGCATGTATCTGCTGCGCAAATCGATCACAAGGCTCACGTACCGCACTTTTCTAAGCTACAACCTTTTGTAGCCGTAAGTGTATCGCCAAACTCTTCCGTCGATTTTTCTGAAGTTTCAGAAGAAAGCTCTCAATCTCCCGTATCTGAAGGCCATGCAAGTCTCGATTCCGTTGCTTTGTTTAACTCTCAGCGCTGGACGTCTTACTTACGGGAAGGGCTTGATGACGAGCACGTAGATTTTGTCGGCGATCTCACTACTCCGTTTTACGCTGATGCGGGTTACGCATACAGCTTGATGGACATTAACTGGCGTCACAACCAGTCCACATTTTATCATTTCACAAGCGATCATCGCATTTCTGGTTGGAAAGAGACCAATGCCATGTACGTCGCACTCAATAGTCAGTTTTCTGCCTAAACACCATTTATTTGCACCATTGTGCACTCTTAACACGACGATTGTATTCGACAGGACGTGAGCGTTCTGAGCATTTCATACCCTGAATTTATTCTGGGAGCATCTGTCGTGTGTTAAGCCTTGTTATTAAAAGCTTCACTTCATCGTGAAGGGATGATGTTTACATGAAAAAAACACCAAAGCAGCAAAAGAACAGAAAGCTGATGAATCACTACTCAGCTTGGAAATATGTCGTATTAATCACGACGGTCATTATTTTAACCCTAAGTGCTATACCAACTTGGTTTGGCGAACAGCCTTCTATCCAGTTGACGTTTTCGGAGCAAAACAACAGTGAAATGTCGGTTGTTCATCTGAATCAACTGCTAAAAACCAACCATATTTCAGCCGACAAAATCATCGAAAAAGACGGCAAAACAACCATTGTATTCGATGGTGAAGATGCGCAAAGTAAAGCTCGTGCGTTGTTAAACAAAGAGCTAAATAAAGACGACAGCATCACTTTCTCATACGTATCGGTTGCGCCAGAATGGTTGAATGAGATGGGCTTTAGCCCAATTAAGCTCGGTCTTGACCTTCGTGGTGGCGTTCAGTTCTTGTTGAATGTTGATGTGAATAAAGCGTTTGAAGAACAACGTGATGCATTGATTGATGAAATCAAAGCGAACCTACGTGATCAACGTGTTCGTGGTGTGCAAGTTCGAGCAGAAAGCGGCAACCGAATTACGGTAAACAGTGACAGCGAGCAAGCATTGTCGGAAGTGAACAAGTTCTTGCGTCAAAATTACCCGGGCTGGATTTCAAAAAGTTCATCTCGTGGCTTTGTGCTTGAACCGAGTGAACAAAATATCCAAGAATTTCAATCGTCGACTCTTCAACAAAACCTGAAGATCATGCGTGGTCGTATTGAAGAACTTGGTATCACAGAAGCACTAGTGCAACGCCAAGGTAAAGAGAGCATTCGAATTGAGCTCCCTGGTGTACAAGATCCTGCTCAAGCGAAAAACGTTATTGGTGCAACAGCAAGCTTGGCGTTTTATGAAGTGAAAGATGCGAGCCAAGCACACAGCAGCCAAGATCTTGTTCTTCAAGATAATGATGGTCGTACTGTGATTTTGTCAAAACGACCAGTTCTAACGGGCGAGCACATCGTGAACGCTCGTGCTGGTGTCGACAAAATGGGCATGTCAGAAGTCAATATTTCTCTTGACCACGCTGGTGGTAAGAAAATGAGTGACTTCTCAGCAACTCACATCGGCAAGCCAATGGCGACCGTTTACCGTGAATACAAAACAAACGATCGCGGTGTAACTGAGCGTAGTGAGCGCGTTATCAGCGTCGCGACTATTCAATCTCAGCTTGGTAGCCAGTTCCGTATTACTGGGGCAGGTAGCATGGACGATGCGCAGCAGTTGGCGCTATTGCTTCGCGCGGGGTCACTGACCGCGCCGGTTACTATTGTGGAAGAGCGAACAATCGGTGCTTCTCTGGGTGCAGAAAACATTGAAAACGGTTTTGCAGCACTGGCTTTAGGTATGGGACTAACACTGACCTTTATGGCACTTTGGTACCGCCGCTTAGGTTGGGTAGCGAACGTGGCGCTTTGCGCCAACATGCTTTGTTTGCTTGGCTTAATCGCCTTGTTACCAGGAGCGGTTCTAACGCTTCCGGGTATTGCCGGTTTAGTGTTAACCGTCGGTATGGCAGTAGACACCAACGTTATTATCTTTGAACGTATTAAGGACAAAATGCGTGAAGGCCGCAGCTTCGCTCAAGCGATTGATCTTGGCTTTGACAGCGCATTCTCGACCATCCTTGATGCCAACATTACTACCATGATCACCGCCGTGATTTTGTACGCCATCGGTAATGGCCCAATCCAAGGCTTTGCCTTAACACTCGGATTAGGTTTGTTAACCAGTATGTTTACAGGCGTATTTGCCTCTCGAGCAATGATCAATTTAATTTGGGGCCGCGATGCCCGTCGTGATGTGAGGGTTTAATCATGGTCGAAATGCTAAAACAAAATATTCGTAAAATTCGCTACTTTACTACGCTAGTTTCCATCATTTTAACGGTGATCGCGATCGTCGCTCTAGGCTTTAAAGGGTTGAACCTAGGTTTGGACTTCACTGGCGGTATGGTGACAGAAGTAAAGGTAGATAAGCAGCTAACTAACCATGATCTGCTTGACGTTCTGCAACCAAAGCTTGGTGAATCTGCGTCAGTGACACGCTCTGGTGAAGATGGCCGTTGGGTGATTCGTTACTCTGCGCCGGAAGATGGACAAACGTTGCCAAGTGTAGAAGAGGTGTTGAAGCCAATCTCTCACCAAGTTGATGTTGTCAGCAACAGTATAGTTGGCGCTCAAGTTGGCCAAGACTTGTTTGAACAAGGTGGCTTAGCATTGTTGATTTGTGTGTTGAGTATTCTCGGTTACTTGTGTTTCCGTTTTGAGTGGCGTTTGGCCAGTGGTTCACTGTTTGCTTTGGCCCATGATGTGATCTTAGTGCTTGGTTTCTTTGCAATTACTCAAATGGAGTTCAACTTAACCGTTTTTGCTGCTGTGCTGGCGATTTTAGGTTACTCATTGAATGACTCGATCATCATTGCAGACCGAATCCGTGAGCTGTTGATTGCGAAACAGAGTTGGAAAACAGAAGACATCAATGACCAAGCTGTTATCGCGACGTTTTCACGCACTATGGTGACATCTGGTACGACATTGATCACTGTTGGTGCATTATGGATTATGGGAGGAGCGCCTTTGGCTGGTTTCTCAACCGCCATGTTTATTGGCGTTCTGTCGGGGACATGGTCTTCGATTTCGATTGGTACTGTGCTGCCTGAGTGGTTGAAACTGGAGCCGAAACATTATCTTCCAGTTGAGATCGACGCTGCGCCGTAGCATTATTTTTAAGGTAAAAGTGCTTGCGCCACTCATCTTGAGTGGCGCTTTTTTGTGCTTATTTCACGCGCATCAAGCGATGTTTCACAAGTCCCAAGTCGAACTCTAAGACTTGTGAGCGCTTCATTGCTTCGACTTTATTCAACATTGGCTCTTGGTAGCCTTTCTTCTTCATCCACTGAAGAGGTACAGAGAAAGCATCTTCATTAACGACATAAGACTCGCCTTTATGCTCACCGCTATAGACGTTCACAACCCAAACTCGGGCTTGAAAGTCCAATACTTCACCCATGACTTTAGCTATTTTATTCAGAATATTTTTCATTGTTTCCAGTTTGCCTTAGCTTAGTAGCAACCAGACACCAACTCCCATCATTAAAGTGCCTGCGATACGGTTCATTAGACGTACATTCTTAGACTGACCTAATACGTGTTTCAACCCTTTACCACCAGTAGCGTACAGAGACATGCAAATGAACTCAAACAGTAAAATAATGGAGACAAGTATGATTAGTTGCGGTGCAAGCGCTGCGTTTTGGTCTATAAAAGGCGGTAAAAGAGAAATCATAAATGCCCAGCCTTTTGGGTTTGCGATTGCGGTAACGAAGCCTTGCATGATAAGTGCGATATTGTCACTCTTTGGTGTTTCTAAGTTGTCGACATTAATCGCAAGTTTCCCTCGCGACCGCCACATTTCAACTCCAAGATAGAGTAAATAACCGCCACCAATGAACTTTAACGCGATAAACATCCAAGGATAATTGAGCATAATCGCAGCGATACCTAACACCGCAGAGGCTGACACCAGCGCGACACCGAGAAGTTCTCCTATCATCATCCATAACGTGCGACGATAACCGATACTCATACCTAACGTTAGGGCGAGAGTCATGCACATACCAGGCGTGATTGAGACAAAAAAGAAAGTAGGGATGAACATACTGAGCAATGCAAGATTCATATCTGTTGATGATTTAGTGATTAAAGAGAAGCCACAAAGATAGTGCAAAGTGGAAAAGGATGCTACTACAAAGCGAACGATTACTTTCACTAGTAGCTAGTTGATGTTCTTCGAATATATAAATTTAAAATGAAATTATATTTTAATCTATGCGTCATAATAGTGCGTATTGCACTAGTATGAGACAAGCTCTTATATCATTTTTAGATTAAATATATTTAATTTATTATATTTTATCGGTATTAATCATCACTGTATTAAAATAATCGAATTGATAACTAAATTATCATTAAATGCAGTAATTAAATGATATGTTTGATAATTATTTTTACTGATATTTGAATTGTTATTCTAATATCAAGTTTGTTGTAATCATATAGGCTTAAATTTCAGATCTTAAATCATGACATAATGTAACGTCTACCATTCTGTATGTAAGTGCATGATATTTAATAATTATGTTTCTATTTCTGTTGGTGTGGCTTTTGTAGAAGTGTGATTTAAAACAATGACTTATGTAAAATTAACCATTTTATAACATTTCACGGGTAATGAGATCTAAATCAATCTTATGCAATTGGGTGAGTTTTTTATTTGAAATGTAATATTTCTAGGTTAACTTAAAATAAAGGCAGCACGGGATTGGTTGTCAAAAGAATAAATAAACACGTCAGTTGGTGAACTATTTCATCAGTGTATTAAGTTTGCTTTTTAAATGCCGTTAAGAATGGAGTCTTCAATGAAGAAAGTCGCTTTGATCACTGGATCAAAAGGCGGAATTGGTTCTGCTATTTCCTCTCAATTAGTCAATGACGGTTACCGTGTAATCGCTACTTATTTCACAGGTAACTACGAATGTGCGCTGGAGTGGTTCAACAACAAAGGGTTTACCAAAGATCAGGTTCGACTTTTTGAGTTGGATGTAACAAACACGACAGAGTGTGCAGAGAAATTGGCGCAATTGCTTGGGGAGGAAGGAACCATTGATGTTGTTGTCAACAACGCAGGAATCACACGTGATGGCGTGTTTAAAAAGATGACTGCGCAAGCTTGGAATGATGTCATCAATACCAACCTCAATAGTTTATTCAACGTTACGCAACCCCTCTTTGCAGCAATGTGCGAAAAAGGCGGTGGTCGTGTCATCAATATCTCTTCAGTCAATGGTCTTAAAGGGCAGTTTGGTCAAGCAAACTACTCGGCGGCGAAAGCTGGGATGATCGGTTTCTCTAAAGCCTTAGCATACGAAGGTGCTCGCTCGGGTGTGACAGTTAATGTTATCGCTCCGGGTTACACGGGTACGCCAATGGTTGAGCAAATGAAGCCAGAAGTGCTGGAATCCATCACGAACCAAATTCCAATGAAACGTCTTGCGACACCAGAAGAAATTGCAGCATCAGTGAGCTTCTTGGTCAGCGATGCGGGCGCCTACATCACCGGAGAGACTTTGTCGGTGAACGGCGGCCTATACATGCACTAAGGAGAGAAGATGATGGAAAAAGTATTTATCGTAGCGGCGAAGCGTACTCCAATTGGTGCTTTTGGTGGCAGCCTGAAAAATACTTCTGCTGGCGATCTGGCAGCAGTAGCGATTAAAGGCGCGTTGGAAGCGGCAAAGTTACCTGGCGACAAGGTTGACGAAGTGATTGTTGGCAACGTTGTTGGTGCAGGTCAAGGAATGGGTGTTGGCCGCCAAGCGGCACTGTTTGCGGAGATTCCTGAATCTGTTCCTGCATATGGCGTAAACATGGTTTGCGGTAGTGGCATGAAAACGGTCATGGATGCCGTGTCCCATATCCGTAGTGGCGATGCTGAGATCGTTGTTGCAGCGGGTGTTGAAGTCATGTCTCAGATTCCGTTTGCCGCACCAAGCAGCATTCGTGATGGCAACAAAATGGGCAATCTGGAGCTAAAAGATCTGCTCGTAGCGGACGGTTTAACCGATGTATACAACCAATATCACATGGGTGTGACGGCAGAAAACGTAGCAAAACAAATCGGCTTAACTCGCCAGCAGCAAGACGAATACGCGCTGTCTAGCCAACAGAAAGCGGTAGCCGCTATCGAAGCTGGCAAATTTCAAGACGAAATTGTGCCAGTGGAAGTAAAGCAACGCCGTGAAACCGTGATGTTTGATACGGATGAATACCCAAAAGCGAACGCGACAATGGAAGCCTTAAGCAAGCTACGTCCTGCTTTTGACCGCGAAGGCACTGTGACTGCGGGTAATGCATCAGGCATTAACGATGGCGCGAGTGCGATTATCGTGGCGTCTGAAAGCGCAGTTAAAGCGCATGGATTAACGCCGCTTGCTGAGATCGTAAGCTATGCGCAATCGGGTCTTGATCCGAAGATCATGGGCCTAGGTCCTGTAGAGTCGGTCAATAAAGCACTCGAAAAAGCGGAACTCACAGTAAATGACATTGACGTTTACGAGTTAAACGAAGCATTTGCAGCGCAAGCACTTGGCGTGATTCATCAGTTGGCGGAAACAAACCAAGTTCCAGTTAACGCGATTCAAGATAAAGCGAACTTTAACGGTGGTGCTATCGCGCTAGGACACCCGCTTGGTGCATCTGGAAACCGAATCTTAGTCACGCTGGTTCACGAGCTTCATAAGCAAAATGGTCAATATGGCGTTGCTTCACTTTGTGTGGGCGGCGGCATGGGCACGGCTGTGGTTGTAAAGACAGTTAAGTAATTATTTAAACGGACATTTTTAATTCTTTCTCTAGGAGACAAACCATGTACACAGATTTCTTCAAAACATTTAGCGATCAAACTGAAAAAAATCTAGAACCTTACTTGAAGTTCAACAAGCTAGTGACAAAAAACGTAGAAGTGTTGACCGAGCTTCAATTGAACGCCATTCGCACATACAGTGAAGTGGGTCTAAACCAGATGAAAGCAGCGACAGAAATCAAAGACGTAACGTCATTGACTGCTTTCAACAGCCAGCAACTAAGCGTACTTACTAAACTTTCTCAACAAATGATGGATGACAGCAACAAGCTTCAAGCGATTGCAAAAGAGTTCAAAGAAGACGTTGAGAAAATGACTTCGGAAAATCTTAAGACTGTTACTCCAGCGTAATTTGTCCGATTCTCGCCGCCCCTAGATTTGGGCGGCGTTGTTTTTTCCGAATATAGGAGTAAGACTATGTTTCAACACTTCTTTTCGGACTATCTTGTGAAGCTTCAGGAAACCAATCATCAGTGGTGGCATGATTTCGAAGTGAACAAGGCAGTCGTGAACTCTCCTTTAAACAAGGCCATGCAAGAAGTGAACTTTGAGGATACTGCCAAACTGTTCGAACAAGCTGCGAATCAGCCTGCTGCGATTTTAAAGCTGCAAGCACAGTGGTGGGAACAGCAGCTGCAAATTTGGCAGAATGTTGCATTGGCAGGGAACCAAGCACAAATCGTCGAAGCTGAAAAAGGCGATAAGCGTTTCTCAAACGAAGCGTGGCAAAATGAAGCCATGTATAGCTTCATCAAACAATCCTACCTTTTATTTAGTAAGACCTATCTGGACACCATCGAGTCTTTGGAAGGCTTAGATGAAAAGACGAAAGAACGTATTATTTTTTTCTCTCGCCAAGCCATTAACGCCCTTTCTCCTTCCAACTTCATCGCCACTAACCCAGAGCTTTTGAAGCTGACACTTGAGCAAAACGGTCAAAACTTACTGGCAGGCTTAGAGCAGTTGAAAGAAGACGTTGAGTCGAGCGCAGACATTTTAAAAATTCGTATGACGAATAACAATGCATTCCGCGTGGGAGATGACGTTGCGACGACACAGGGCAATGTGGTTTTTCAAAACGAATTGTTTGAGTTGATTCAATATCGACCTCTAACAGAGAAAGTGAATGCGACGCCGCTGCTCATCGTCCCACCTTTCATCAATAAATACTACATCCTTGATTTAACGGCAAAGAACTCAATGGTTCGATGGTTGTTAGAGCAGGGGCACAGTGTATTTATGATGTCTTGGCGCAATCCAGGCAAGGCACAAGCGCACATAGAGTTTGGTGACTACGTGACAGAAGGCGTAGTGAAAGCCGTCGCTGCAATTGAAGATATAACAGGACAAGAGCAAATCAATGCCGCTGGTTACTGTATTGGTGGTACTGTTTTAGCAAGCACGGTTGCGTACTACGCTGCAAAACGTATGAAGAAGCGCATTAAGTCTGCCACTTTCTTCACCACGTTGCTCGACTTCTCTCAACCAGGTGAAGTCGGCGCGTATATCAATGACACCATTGTTAGTGCTATTGAAGCGCAAAATAACGCAAAAGGGTATATGGACGGCCGTTCCTTAAGCGTGACGTTTAGTTTACTGCGTGAAAACAGCTTGTACTGGAACTACTACGTAGACAACTACTTGAAAGGCAATAGCCCAGTCGATTTTGACTTGTTGTACTGGAATAGTGACAGCACCAACGTCAGTGCCGCGTCTCATAATTTCTTGCTTCGTGAGCTCTATTTAGAGAACAAGCTGGTGCAAGATAAAGGCGTCAAAATTGGTGGAGTATGGATTGATCTAAATAAGATCAAAATTCCTAGCTATTTTGTGTCAACGAAAGAAGACCACATTGCGTTATGGCAGGGAACTTACCGTGGTGCGCTGAACACGGGTGGTAACAAAACGTTTGTCCTCGGTGAGTCTGGTCATATTGCGGGCATCGTGAACCCTCCAGCTAAAAATAAGTATGGTTATTGGTTGAACGATAATTTGGATGACTCTGCTGATGAGTGGTTGAATAACGCGGAACACAGAGAGGGATCGTGGTGGACACACTGGAACGAGTGGTTACTCCAATTCAACCCTAAAGAGCAAGTTGAGCCTTTCCCTATTGGCTCAGAAAACCATCCGGTTATTGATGAGGCGCCAGGACAATACGTCAAACAGGTTCTGCCAGTAAAAGAATCTTAAACAACTCCCTATAGCAGTAAATCTTAGCGGCCTTTATGGTCGCTTTCTTTATGTATGATTGCTTGTTTATGGTTGGCAAGTACCATTGAGTAATAAATAAAAAGCGCCGAGCATTTGCTCGGCGCTCAGTGTCAACAAATAGGCTAGTTGACGAGTAGAGATGCGTTACGTTACACCTCTTTATCCTTACCAAATGACAGCAGCCAGAGAGAGATTGCTGCTACCGCCACAAAGCCGGAAAGAATAATCACTGGCATAGCACTGTAGCCAAGGATATGCCAAATTACAGATTCTAATGTACTCATGGTAAGTCTCCTTAGTGCCAGCCTTCAACGCCGCTCATGTCTGGTAGTTTGTGCGCAATACCTTTGTGACAGTCTACACATGTTTTCTCGCCTGAAGCGAGAGCGGTGGAGTGTTGTTCTGCCGCACGTGATCCTTGCTGAGAGTAATCCATGAAATCAAACTCATGACAGTTACGACATTCAAGAGAGTCATTCTTCTTCATACGTGCCCACTCTCGCTCTGCGAGGTGTCCACGACGCTCTTGGAACTTCTCTGGCGTATCGATCGTCTTCGTTACGAAGTGTGCAAATAGCTCTTTAGATGCCTGTACTTTACGAACGATCTTATCCGTCCATTCATGAGGAACGTGACAGTCTGAACAAATCGCACGAACACCAGAGCGGTTGGAGTAGTGAATTGTTTCTTGAATTTCAGCAACGATCGGCGCGTGACAGCCAGAACAGAATTCTTCTGTGTTGGTTGCTTCCATACCTGTGTTGAATGCGCCCCAAAATAGAAGGCCACCAGCGAAGCCTAGAAATAAAACCACACCAGCGGCAGCTTTACTCGGGCTCGACAGTCTCTTCCAAAACGCTTTAAGTATTTTCATAAGTAACCTCTTAGTACTCGCGTTTCAATTACTGAAGCGAATCGACTGCCTTAAACTCGTTTTCCACTAGTGGTTTTGCATCCGTTTGTGGAACGTGACATTGCAAACAGAAGTAACGACGAGGAGACATATCTGCCAGTACCGCATCTTCTCTGTTTACATAGTGCGTTACGCTAATTTTAGTCGCACCTGACTCTTTTGCATTTTTCCAACTATGGCATGCAAGACACTTGTTAGCATTTAACGAAATTTCGTAGTGACGAATGCTGTGTGGGATCAACGGTGGTTGATAAACATAGCTGTCTTCAACAATTTGATCTTTAGGGAAGTCTTTGAACTCGTCTGCTGGACGCGTATCTTCCAATTGAGACATTCCACGTAAAGATTCTAGACCACCAATACCACCTGGATTATCCAACTCAGCTTGCGCAATGCCTGTCACTAACGCACCTACAGATAAAACTGCGACAAGTAATTTTTTCATCATTTCATCTCCGCCTTTATGGCTTAAATTCTTTATTAGGCCGCCATAATGACGGCCGTAGCATTCAGTATCTGAAGGTTAAGCAATCTTAGTGATTTTGACTGGGCACTTCTTAAAGTCTGTCTGTTTAGACAGTGGATCAGTCGCATCTAGGATAAGCTTGTTAATCAAAATACGTGCATCAAAGAACGGTACGAATACCAAGCCTTTTGGCGGACGGTTACGACCGCGAGTTTCAACACGAACGCGTACTTCACCGCGTTTGTTTGCCATGAGTACTTCTTCACCACGACGAACATTGCGTGCTTTTGCGTCTTCTGGGTGCATGTAACACACTGCGTCTGGTACTGCTTTGTATAATTCAGGTACACGACGAGTCATGGTGCCTGTGTGCCAATGCTCAAGAACACGACCAGTACATAACCACATATCAAATTCATCGTTCGGTACTTCTGGTGGCGCTTCGTATGGCGCGGAAATGATCTTCGCTTTGCCGTCAGCATTGCCGTAGAAGTCCCAACCAGAACCTTCTTTCGCGTATGGGTCTGAACCTTCTTTAAAGCGCCACTGTGTTTCCTTACCATCAACAACAGGCCAACGTAGACCACGCACTTGGTGGTAGCGGTCGTATGGAGCCAAATCATGACCGTGACCACGGCCAAATGTTGCGTATTCCTCAAACAGACCTTTTTGAACATAGAAACCGAAGTGGTGAGCATCGTCATTCAGTTCACGAGCTTCTTCGATAGGGAATTTGTCGACGTTACCATTGCGGTAAAGTACGTCGTACATTGTTTTACCACGGTATTGAGGCGCTTTCGCTAGAAGCTCTTCAGGCCACACTTCTTCCATTTTGAAGCGTTTCGAGAACTCCATTAGCTGCCAAAGGTCGGATTTTGCTTGACCGACCGTGCCCACTTGTTGGTACCAAGCTTGAGTACGACGCTCTGCGTTACCGTAAGCACCTTCTTTTTCAATCCACATTGCGGTAGGAAGAATAAGGTCTGCTGCTTGTGCTGTTGCTGTCGGGTATGGGTCAGACACAACGATGAAGTTTTCTGGGTTGCGGTAACCTGGAAGACGTTCTGTGTTGATGTTTGGACCTGCTTGCATGTTGTTGTTACATTGAACCCAGTAACAGTTCAGAACGCCGTCATTCAGCATACGGTCTTGCAATACGGCGTGGAAGCCAGGTTTTGGTGGAATCGTACCTTCTGGCAGTTTCCAGATGTCTTCTGCAATCTTACGGTGTTTAGGGTTAGCAACCACCATATCCGCTGGTAGGCGGTGAGCAAACGTACCAACCTCACGAGCGGTACCACATGCTGATGGTTGGCCCGTTAGTGAGAATGGGCTGTTCCCCGGAGTCGAGATCTTACCGGTTAGTAGGTGGATGTTGTAAACCAAGTTATTCATCCATACACCACGAGTATGCTGGTTCATACCCATCGTCCATAGAGACATCACTTTCGTGTTTGGATCCGCGTATTGCTTCGCAAGCTCGATAAGCTTCTCTTTCTCAACACCAGAGATTTCAGATGCTTTCTCTACTGTGTATGGCGCTACTGATTTCTTGTACTCTTCGAATGAGATAGAAGTGAGTTTGCCAGAGTTCGGGTTCTTCGCTGCTTTTTGTAGCGGATCGTCGTCACGTAGACCGTAGCCGATGTCAGTGTCTGCTTGAGTGAAGTTCGTGTGTTTGTTCACGAAGTCCCAGTTTACTGCATCGTTTTCGATGATGTAGTTTGCGATGAAGTTAGCAATTGCAAGGTCAGACTGAGGATTGAAAATGTAGCCGTGGTCAGCCAACTCAAATGAACGATGGTAGTAAGTAGAAAGCACGTTCACTTTAACGTGAGGGTGGCTTAGGCGGCGGTCAGTAATGCGAGTCCATAGAACCGGGTGCATCTCTGCCATGTTTGAGCCCCAAAGAACGAAAGCGTCTGCGTTCTCGAAGTCATCGTAACAACCCATTGGCTCATCGATACCGAATGCGCGCATGAAACCTACAACGGCAGAAGCCATACAGTGACGAGCGTTTGGATCAATGTTGTTTGATCGGAAGCCTGCTTTCATTAACTTTGATGCAGCGTAGCCTTCCATTACTGTCCATTGGCCTGAGCCAAACATACCTACGCTTGTTGGGCCTTTTTTCTCGAGGGAAGCTTTCCATTTCTCAGCCATGATGTCGAAAGCGTCATCCCAAGAGATAGGTGTAAATTCACCATCTTTGTGGAATTTGCCATCTTTCATTCGTAGCATCGGTTGAGTTAGACGGTCTTGACCGTACATGATCTTAGAAAGGAAGTAACCTTTGATGCAGTTTAGACCTTTGTTTACTGGTGCTTCTGGGTCACCCTGTGTTGCTACCACTTTGCCATTTTGAGTGCCAACAAGAACAGAACAGCCTGTACCACAGAAACGACAAGGTGCTTTGTCCCATGTGATTTTGGTTTGATCAGAGCTTGCAATCAGGTTGGCTGCAGATGCTGGTAGTGTCACACCTGCGACAGCAGCAGCTGATGCAGCCGCGTTTGCTTTCACAAACGCACGTCTTGTCATTTTCATACTTCACCCTCGATTTGGGAATGTTGTGTTCCAGTGTCTTCTTCATCCGTTTCTTCAAGCCCAGTTTCGATTTGGTGATAAACCAATACCGTGCTTAAGACGTTCGGTAAATTGTTAATGGCATCGATAGTGTCTGTGATGAAACCTTGGTTCTCAGTTTCAAGTACGACGATAATCTTGCCTTCAGGACTGTCACCATAGATTTCCGCATTTTCGTGTGCTTCTATCTTTTGTTTGATTTCGTCCAAATGTTCCGGCAGCACATGTACTACCAAACTTGAAATATGCACTTCATTTAGTGACATATAGCTCTCTCATTTATTTTTATTGCCTTTGGCCGACGACATTCGGCTTAGGCTGTTGTATTGCTCACATTGATGGATGAAGTCGGGCACACTGAAACACAGGCGCCGCAGCCGTTACACTCATCAAGGTCTAAATTGGGTTGTGCTACTTTCCCCAGTTCTAATTTGAACTGAATTGCCATCGGGTCGCACATATCCCCACAGCTTCGGCATTCGACATTTTGTTTTGCTAAGCAGTTATCGTTGATACTTGCTTTTGCTTGCCAAGGTTGTTCTGTTTCTGGCAAGAAAAGGGGCTCAGGACAGGCGTTTGCACATTGATAGCAAAATGTGCATTCATCGATGGAAAAATCGACCGAGGGGAATCCGCCATCACTTTTGGTTATAATCTTTGTTTCACAGGCCTCAATGCATTTACCGCAGCGAGTGCAATCGTCCGTAAACTGTTGCGGTTTAGTTAACCAAGGCAAACGTACGGCGTTGTCGGGGTGCGCTTTTCTTGCAAAGAGTCTTCTTCTGGAAAGGTCTACCACTTAGTCACCTCGAAACTTGGAACCCAAACTAAGCATAGTCCACAATTTTCATTAATAAACTGTCATTTAAACTAACGAAATTGTAGTTTTTGACATATTTGTATAAATACCTCTTAGGGGGTAAATGGTATGCAATATTGTTTTGGATCAATAAATTCCGTCGCAGGTGATCACATATTGATAAAGTTGAAAGGTAATGGGTTCATTGCACGTACAAATAGGATTGTTAATTGGCGAGGAACTCAGATTGTTTAAAAATGTGAAAAAGTCGGTGACGCGCACGATTGCGTCCGCGATGCTTCTTATTTTGCTGCTCTCAGTCGCTACGACTGGTTTTGCGATTTTTACTTTAGCGTCTAGCTTGAACGATGCTGAAGCCGTCAATGTTGCTGGCTCAATGCGAATGCAAAGCTACCGTCTGGCGAATGATATTCAGGTTAAATCTGTTGACTATTCTTCACATATTGACGCATTTGAACATTCGATATATTCACCTTCAATGAAAGCGCTTCAGCATTGGTCTGTGCCTGAAGACATCACTCACGATTACTACCGTCTTATTATCAGATGGCATGAACTCAAGGCGGTGCTGAGAGGAGACAACCCGGCAGAATATCAACTCCTAGTGGCCGGTTTTGTTGAACAAATCGATGAGTTTGTATTTAAGCTGCAAAGCTTTTCGGAGCAAAAACTGATTAACTTAGCCTGGATCGGCGGGTTAGGGTTGGGGGGCATTCTTTGTGTCAGTATGTTTGTCGTTCATTTTGTGCGCCTCGAAGTTGTTCGGCCTCTGCGTGCCTTAGTTTTTGCTAGCGAGCAAATTAAAAATCGCTCATTCAATATATCGCTCAATGTATCTAGCGATAATGAAATGGGAATACTGACTCGAACCTTTAACCGGATGGCGACAGACCTTGGTAAGTTGTACCGAGGATTAGAACAAGCGGTTGATGAGAAAACACGTAAATTGCAGCATGCCAACCAGTCTTTAGAAGTGCTGTATGACTCGTCAAAAGAACTCACGGCGTCGCGTATTAATCAAGACAATTTCCAGGCGATTTTGCAGCATATCGTCAGTCTTGAGGGCATTAAAGCGGCCAAACTTGAAATCGAGCAGCTGGGAGAACCGAGCTGGATATTGATGGAAGGAGAAGAATGCTGCCAAGATTGTGATGAAGATTGCCACGGTAAAGCCCTGATGCTAGATGGCGAGCACTTGGGTTATTTATATTGGAAAGCAGGGTTACCTTGTCCGAACGAGGCTCTTATTGACAACTTCGTGCAGATTTTATCACGCGCCGTGTATTACAATCGGGCGCAGCGCCAAGCAGAACAAATTCTGCTGATGGAAGAGCGAGCCACTATTGCTCGGGAGTTGCATGATTCATTGGCTCAAGCACTCTCTTACTTAAAAATTCAGGTCGCTTTGTTAAAGAGAAGCGTAAAGAACTTGCCTGACGAAAAGGCGATCGCGCAGGCTAATCAAGTTATTGCTGAGCTAGATACGGGCTTATCTGCGGCTTATACGCAGTTACGCGAGTTACTGACGACGTTTCGTCTTACGATTAAAGAGGGCAGTTTTGGCCAAGCATTGCAAGACATGGTTGAAACGCTCAGTGAACAAACTGCTGCGGACATTACGCTAAAAAATAGACTTTCATCAACTGAACTGGATGCACATCAGCAGGTTCATTTACTACAGTTGATAAGAGAAGCGGCAATTAATGCTATCAAACATGCGCAAGCAGATAATATTCACATTCAATGTCTCGATAATGATGGAAAAGTCACAGTAACCGTTAGCGACGATGGAATAGGCTTTGAACATCAAGACGAAAAATTAAATCATTACGGTATGAGTATCATGCAAGAGCGGGCCGCTAGACTGCATGCCGATCTGCACATCGAAGCATCGATAAACAAAGGTTGTACCGTAAAATTAGAATTCCAACATAGTAAGGAAGTAAACAGTGACAGTGTGTAAAGTAATGCTGGTGGATGATCATCCACTCATGCGAAGAGGTATCCACCAGCTTTTAAGCTTTGAGTCTGAGTTTGAGGTTATTGCAGAAGCAAGTAATGGCGCGGATGCAGTAGCGAAAGCGCATGAGCTGGAACTGGATCTTGTACTTCTTGATCTTAATATGAAAGGCATGTCTGGCCTTGATACTTTGCAAGCACTGCGTGCAGATGGCTGTGAAGCCAGAATTGTCATTCTAACCGTTTCAGATAGCCCAGCAGATATCGAAGCAATAGTTCGAAGTGGTGCCGATGGCTATTTATTGAAAGACACTGAGCCCGATGAGTTGGTTGAGTTGCTAAAACAAGCGCACCAAGGGGACAAGGCATACAGCCAAGAAGTTTCTAAGTATTTGAGTGAACGTTCAGAGCAAGAGGACGTGTTTGATACACTGACCGATCGTGAATCTCAGATCTTAAGAGAGGTGGCAAGAGGTTTCCGCAACAAGCAAATTGCCGATCGTCTTTTTATCTCTGAGTCTACGGTTAAAGTACATATGAAGAGTTTACTTAAAAAGCTTCAAGTCCCTTCTCGTACTGCAGCAACCGTCCTTTATCTTGAGCGCTTTGGCGACATCAAATAACATTGTTGGATTTTAATCTGTAATAATGAATAAAATCAAATAGTTATATTGTTTCTGACGAATAAAAAAACCGCCTGTTAGGCGGTTTTTTTACTTGTCTGGGCGAATAGAGTACAAGTCACTGTTGTGCTTACCACACTCCAAATAGTACTGATAAGCCACTTTTTTGCTTTCAGCAATGACTCTCATGCAGTGCATTTTCCCCTGTTCAAAATATCGAATCTCATATTCTACACTGGTATCAAGTTGCTCAGCGGCTGCCATACTTCGCCTCCATAAACCATCCAAAAAACATCCATGCAAATTATATGCCGTTATAGGGAGCGTCGTTCGGTACGTTTTTTAGCCGATAATTGCGCTCTAACTCACTTTTTTGCGGATAGCTGTGATCAAAAAGTTAATTTCAAACTCTATATATTATTAAGGTGGCAATCAATATTTGTCACACTGGTGTAAGTTTGCCGCAATACTAAGTGATACAGGTTGAGTATAGAACTTAATCAACAGAAAAGGGAATACGAATAAGTGACTAAATTAAAGGATGTATCTAATAAGGCGCTTCGTTATGGCCTTCTATTTTGTTTCGTATTTCTGCTTGCCGGTTGTGCGAAAAAGTTTTTATACAGCAATATCGATTGGTTCGTGCTCGATTACTTAGAGGACTATGTCTCGTTGCAAGGGGAACAAGAAGTCCTAGTGGAAGAGCGTTTATTATTGTTGGCAGACTGGCACAAGAAAGAGGAGTTACCAATATATATCGAACATTTAAAAGACCTTGAGAGATTAAAAGCGAGCGATATCACCTTAAATTACTTACAAAAAAATCGAGATAGAATGCGAGCGCATTACGATAGAGTGGTCAGCAAAGTAGCACCAGATCTTTTTGCGTTAAGTTTGCAATTAACGAAAGAGCAAGAACGCGAGTTTTTGAGTAATGTACAAGAACATTATCAAGAGCGAAACGCAAAATATGCCGATAAGACAGAAGACGAAGTGCGTGAAATTATTCTGGATAACACTGAAGAGTGGATGGAAGAATGGCTGGGGAATCTATCAGGAAATCAGCGTCAATTAGCTCAAAGATTTTCTCAGCAAGTTATTTTAAACAGCCCTTTATGGAGAGATTATCGAGCCACGGTATATCAAGAGCTCGAATACTTGTTCGACAACAAATCTAATGTTGTGACTTATCAAGATATATTTATGCGACTCTTGTTCGAGCCAGAGAGTTATTATAGTGAGCAGCTTTCTCTGAATATTGACTCTAACTTTGCATTGGTTGATCAACTGACATTAGATGTTTCTCGTTCGATGACCGATAAGCAATGGCGTCATTTTCGTGAAAAGGTTAAAGAGTGGCGAGTACTGGCAGAGGAACTTTTAGATTAAATTCATGCTTCAATGAGCGGAAGCAAAGCGCAAAAGCCTTTCTTATCAAAAAATGATTCAAAGCAAATTCTTATTGAACTAAGAGCGTAACATAGCGTGAGGTTTGATGAGGCAACGTCAGCTTATAATGCGTGATAAGGCCTCATCGTACAAAACAATGAGAATAAATATGAAACATTTAGTTGAAAGATTTCTTCGATACGTCACGTTTGATACCCAATCCAATCCACATGTGACGCTTTGCCCAAGTTCACCTGGTCAGCTTGTGTTTGCTGAGTTACTTAAAAAAGAGATGATCGAGCTTGGTTTAAGTGACGTGACTTTGGATAAAAATGGCTATTTGATGGCTAAACTGCCAGCCAATATTGATTATGAGGTTCCTCCTATCGGCTTCATTGCCCATATGGATACCGCGCCGGATGCATCTGGCAAAAACGTAAAGCCGCAATTCATCGAAGATTACCAAGGTGGCGATATTGCATTAGGGTTGGGGGATGAAGTGTTATCTCCCGTGCAATACCCCGATTTACATCACCTACATGGCCACAATCTTATTACTACCGATGGCACTACATTACTTGGCGCGGATAACAAAGCCGGTATCGCAGAGATTCTTTCCGCGGTAGCTCTGCTACTGGAAAACCCAGACATTCCACACGGCGACATTTGTATCGGCTTTACTCCGGATGAAGAAATCGGTCGTGGTGCAGATTTGTTTGATGTTAAAAAATTTGGCGCGAAATGGGCATACACTATAGATGGTGGCCCACAAGGTGAATTGGAATACGAAAACTTTAATGCAGCAAACGCTGATGTAATTTTTCATGGAGTTAGCGTTCATCCAGGTACTGCAAAAGGCAAAATGGTCAATGCGATGAACTTGGCTGCGAAATTTCAAGTTCAAATGCCCCAAGATCAAACTCCGGAAACAACCGAAGGTTACGAAGGGTTCTTCCATCTAAAATCGGCAGAAATGGGCGTTGCACGAAGCGAGCTAGGTTACATTATTAGAGACTTTGACCGTCAAAGACTTGAGGATCGAAAAGCCTTTATGCAGAAACTCGTCGATGAAATGAACACGGGTTTACGCCATGGTTCTGTAGAGCTAAAAATAAAAGACAGCTATTACAATATGAGAGAAATGGTTGAGCCTTACCCTCATATCATTGAGCTGGCAAAGCAAGCGATGGAAGCGTGTGATGTGGAACCGATTATAAAACCTATTCGTGGTGGTACAGATGGTGCTCGTTTATCTTTTATGGGTTTGCCGTGCCCGAATATCTTCACCGGTGGTTTTAACTTCCACGGAATTCATGAGTTTATTTCTGTTGAAATGATGGAAAAATCAGTACTCGTTATCGTCAAAATTGCTGAGCTTACAGCGAAAAAACACAGTTAAAAGACTACGTCGAGACCTCTTGCAGATTTAATAACAAAATAGCCCAGATCTCTCTGGGCTATTTAAATATTAAGATGGAATACTAGCGCACGTCTTTGTCTTCAATTTCAATGTCTTCTAGTGGTAACCAGTCGACTTTCACACCCGCTTGATCGAACATATCTTGACTGACTTGGATTTTATCTCCCCAGCGAGATAAAAAGTCTTCAGACTGTTCAGGGCAGTGTACGTGTGAGATCCCTGTTTGAATGATCTTTGCCGCGCAGTTAGGGCAAGGAAAATGCGTTACCCAAATATCACATCCGTCTAAGTCACGTTTTGAGAACAAAATTGCGTTCTCTTCCGCGTGCAGTGTTTTAAGGTATTTCAACTCGCGCTCATCGGTGTCGACACTGTCAGAAACACCATGCGGATAGCCATTAAATCCAACAGATACAATGCGATTCTGTTTAGTAATAACGGCACCGACTTGTGTTGATGGGTCCTTACTCCAAGACGCCACTAGTTCTGCCATCTGGTAAAAGCGTTTCGCCCATTTAGAAATCATAGTCATCCTCTCTGTCGAAGGCGTTGAATTAATTGAATGATAACCCATTTATATTAAAAAAATAGTCAAAATCGGGGTCTTGAGTATGAAGGCGTCACTTTTTACCTTTTTAGCCAAAAAACGTTCTTATCTTGAGCACTGAATCTCACTTTACGCCCGAATACAATACTCCCGTTAGTGTTTCCAAGCACACGCTAAAATTCGCGATCTCCTAAGGCGTATATTAAATAGTTATGATTGAGTTGTATGTATATTGCTCATTGAATACCACTGTTAACTAAATTACTTTATTTTCCTTTTGTTTCTCATGTTTACATTTAGAAACACCTTGGGCGCTTTTCAGTGAAGTTTTCAGTGGCAGCAAGGAGTAAGGTTGATAGGAATTCAACAATATCCTGTTCTATAAAGACGGTAAATACATGCAAAAGAAACCACTTGTCGCACTAATGGCGGCTACAGCAATCCTCGCTGGATGCGGGGAAGCTAATAATGCCCAAACGAAAGGTCAAGCGCCTCTCGTAGTGACTCAGGATGTCACGGTTATCGACTACCAACCGAGCAAGTCTTATATCGGTCGCATTGAAGCAGTAGAAGATACCAATATTACCGCGCAGATTTCTGGCTACTTAAAAGCTCGTCACTTTGAAGAAGGGCAAATGGTAGAAAAAGGGCAGCTCCTTTACTCTATCGAGCCATCTTCTTTTGAAGCCCAAGTCGCGAGTGCTAAAGCCGCACTTGCACAAGCTAAAGCGGCGCTAAAAAAAGCCGAATTAGATCATACTCGAGGTAAAAACTTGTTGCCTCGCGGTAGTATCTCTCAATCTGAGTTTGATGCTTTAACTGCGGCACTTCTTGGTGCGAGAGCAGAGCTAGAAGCGGCAAATGCTCAACTTAAACTTGCTGAAGTTAACCTTTCCTATACTCAAATCCGAGCACCTTTTAGCGGACGTATTAGTGATACCAAAGTGAGTACGGGTGATCTGGTGTCTCCATCATCTGGCGTGCTGACAACTCTGGTGAGTTTAGATCCCGTTCATACCTCATTTAGTGTGAGTGAGCGTGAGCGTTTAGCTATGGGTATGGATCAAGTAAAAGGTGATGGCTCGGCTGAATCAAACCGCGTTGAAGTTCAGCTTGAACTGGAAAATGGACAGTTTTTTGAGCATCTTGGTAAGCTTGATTTCTTAGGTAATCGTATTGACACCAAAACGGGTACGATTGCTATGCGCGCGCTAGTGCCAAACCCAGAGCAGAAGTTACTTCCGGGTCAACACATCAAAGTGAACTTGAGAGATAAGAACACGAAAGACGTTATTGTTATCCCACGACGTGCCGTACAGACTGACTTAGAAGGTGACTTTGTGATGGTGATGGCTGAGGGAAGTGTGGCAGAGCGTCGTAACGTCGAGCTTGGCCCTCAGGTTGAACAAGGCATTATCATTCGAGAAGGGCTCGATCAGGAAGATACGGTTATTACACAAGGCCTACAACGTGTGCGTAATGGTGTAGAAGTGCGCCTTCAAGCACCTGCTGAAGATAAGCAGTAGGGGGCACTATGTTAAGTCGTTTCTTTATTCAGAGACCTAAATTCGCGCTGGTTATTTCGATCATATTAACGCTAGCCGGCGCGATCTCACTGGCGATTTTGCCAGTGGCTGAGTACCCACAGATAAGCCCGCCATCAGTAAGCGTTTCGGCTTACTACACTGGCGCGAGTGCGGAAGTTGTCGAGCAGGCCATTGCGGACCCCATAGAGACCTCAGTCAACGGCGTTGAGGATATGATATACATGTCTTCAAAGAGCGCGAACGATGGCTCTTACAGCCTAAACGTCACGTTCGATGTTGGCACCGATCCAGATATGGCGCAAGTTAACGTGCAAAACCGCGTGTCACAGATTGAGTCAAAACTGCCTCAAGAAGTTCGCATGGTTGGTGTGACGGTGAAAAAGCGTTCACCTGACTTGCTGATGGTACTTAACTTCTATTCACCTGATGGCAAATACGATGATCAGTTCTTGATTAACTACATTAACTTGAATGTAAAAGATCAGTTGGCTCGTGCGAAAGGTATCAGTGAAGTTAACGTGATTGGTGGTGGCGAATACGCAATGCGTGTTTGGTTAGATCCTGAAATAATGGCCAACCTTAAGCTAACCACGTCAGACGTATACGCCGCTTTGGCTGAACAGAACGTTCAAGTTGCGGCAGGGCGTGTAGGTGCAGCACCATACAACAATCCGCAAGAAGTTCAGTTTAACCTTGTGACCAAAGGTCGCTTGGAAAGCGTGAGTGAGTTTGAGAACGTAGTCCTTCGAGCTAATCCCAATGGCTCTACGGTTTATCTGAAAGATGTTGCTCGCGTTGAACTAGGCAAAAAGTTCTACGATGGTAACGGTAAGTTCCGTGGCCAGGACGCGTCAATCGTTGCGTTGTCTCTTCAATCGGATGCGAATGCGTTAGAAAGTGGTCAGGCCGTCATGGAGCTCCTTGAAGGCTTGAGCAAAAACTTCCCAGAGGGAATGGAATACGAGACCAGCTACGATACAACCGTGTTCGTATCTGAATCGATCAAAGGGGTAGTAAAAACACTGATTGAAGCGATTCTATTGGTGATTGCTGTAACTTACTTGTTCTTGGGTAGTGCGCGTGCAACGTTGATTCCTGTTGTCGCGATCCCCGTTTCTCTGATTGGTACGTTTGCCATCATGCAGGCAACGGGCTTCACCATTAATACGGTTACTTTGTTTGGCTTGATCCTTGCGATTGGTATCGTGGTGGACGATGCGATTCTGGTTATCGAAAACGTCGATACTACCATGGCGAAAGACCCAAGCATTTCACCGCGTAAAGCGACGTTGCTAGCGATGAAAGAAGTAACGGGACCAATCATCACGTCGACCTTGGTTCTACTTGCGGTATTCATACCCGTCGCCATGCTGCCAGGTATCACCGGTATCATGTATCGCCAGTTCGCTTTGACCATCTGTATTTCGGTTGTGATTTCATCCATCAATGCATTGACGCTGTCTCCAGCACTTTGTTCTCTGGTATTGAAGCAGGGTGGGGGCAATACCGCTAACTGGTTCCAGGCTTTCAACCGAGGCTTAGAGCGCATCACTACGCGTTATGGCCAGATCGCTGGTTTCTTGGTGAAGAAGTCTTTACTGCTCGTGACGTTCTTTATAGTTGCTATCGCAGCGGTCACTTTCTTTGCGAAAACCACCTCTACAGCGTTTGTTCCTCAAGAAGATAAAGGCATTTTGCTGGTTAACGTACAGTTACCAGATTCAGCCTCTTTATCACGTACTGAAGAAGTCACCAATGATTTAATGAAAATGATCGGTGAAGAGCCTGGTGTGGATGGTGTGACGGTTGCGAACGGTTACTCGTTTATGACAGGCGCAGCAGCATCAAACGGTGCTTCTGTATTTATCAAATTGCATGATTGGGATACTCGTAACTCGCTGCAAGGAGAGCACTCTGCTAATGCTATCGCGGCACGTATTAACGGGCGAGCGGCGACAGAGTTACCTCAAGCGGTTGTTTTTGCGATGGGACCACCAGCGGTTCCTGGTATGGGCGCTGCGTCTGGTTTTGAGTTTGTGCTTGAAGACACGCTAGGGCGAAGTCGTACCGACTTGTCGATGGTCATGGGAGAAATGATCCAAGCGGCTAACCAAGCGCCTGAAATTGCCTACACGTTTAGCACGTTCCGCGCGAATGTTCCGCACTACTACGTTGATATCGATCGTGAGAAAGCGCAGCAATTAGGTATTTCGCTGTCGTCTATTTTCCAAACCTTGCAAGGCAACTTAGGTTCGCTTTATGTGAATGACTTCACCATGTTTGGTAAGAACTTCCGCGTAACCATGCAAGCTGATAGTCAGCATCGTAGCAGCATGGAAGATCTAGAGCGTTTCCATGTTCGTTCTTCGAACGGTGATATGGTTCCGTTAAGTACGCTAGTGAGCTACGAGCAAGTGTTTGAGCCTGATGTGGCGTGGCGTTACAACATGTACCGCAGTGCTATCATTCAAGGCCAACCAGCTCCGGGTTACTCTAGTGGTGATGCGATTGCCGCAATGGAACGCGTTGCTGCGGAAGTTCTTCCGCAAGGGTACACGTATGAATGGACAGGTATGGCTTATCAGGAAGTGCTTGCGGGCAACCAAGCCATTTATGCGTTTGCGCTGGCTTTGATCTTCATTTACTTGTTTATGGTGGCTCAGTATGAAAGTTGGAGTATTCCACTGGCTATTATTTTGGTGGTCCCAGTAGCCACGTTAGGTTCCTTCCTTGCGTTAAATCTAACTGGCACGCCGCTTAACTTGTATGCCCAAATTGGTCTTGTCTTGCTCATAGCCTTGGCGGCGAAAAACGCAATTTTGATTGTGGAGTTCGCCAAGCAAGAGCGTGAAGAAAAAGATGCTGATATCGATAGTGCAGCGGTTAAAGGAGGCACGTTACGTTTCCGCGCTGTGAATATGACATCTTGGTCATTTATCCTGGGTATCTTCCCGCTTATCTTTGCTGCTGGCGCGGGGCACGTGAGTCAAAACTCACTCGGCGTGTCGCTGATTGGTGGTCTATTGTGTGTGCTTCTAGCAGGTACATTCTTGATCCCAGGCTTCTACGCTCTGGTGCAAAGACAGCGTGAGAAAGTTCATGGCGGCAACACCAAGCTGGTTCCTCTTGATGATGAATAATCACATCCGAAGTGCGCAGTAAGCACGAAGTGACAATTGAAAAAAAGCCCGAAGCAATGATTGCTTCGGGCTTTCTATTTTGAAAAGGGTTATTTTAGCGCAGTTTTGAATTGTGCAACGGCTTCATCCATATCATGAGCTTGAGCAGAGACAGAGTTCACTTCATGCAAGCATTCCTGAGCGGATTGCATGTTATTCTCAGATATTGCGTTTAGCTCGGTGATTGAACCGCTAACTTGGTTCATCACGATACCTTGTTCTTCAATTGCTGAAGCTATGCGCTCCGAATTACCTTGAATTGAATGCATGTCAGTGATGATCTGCTGTAGGCTAGAATCCAGTTTTTCAGAAGCATTAAGTGTTTGTTGCCCTTGATCGTTACATTGATCAATATCAGCAACAACTGTAGACATTTGAGTTTGAATATCTGCAACGACCCGCGTGATTTCCTCTGTGGATTGATGAGTTCGGCTAGCTAGGGCGCGTACTTCATCGGCGACAACTGCAAACCCGCGGCCTTGTTCGCCTGCTCGCGCGGCTTCAATTGCTGCGTTGAGAGCTAGTAGGTTGGTTTGCTCTGCAATTTCTTGGATGATGTTCACGGCACCACCAATTTTATCTACATGCTGATTCAGCGAGCCAATCGACTGCTGGCTGTTTGATAAAATCGTGGTTAGTTGACCGATGTTGGTTACCGTCGCCTCAACAACTCCTCGACCTTGTTCGGCATTATTCGCTGCCTGATGTACGCCTTCTACCGCAACTGATGTGCTTTCAGAGATTTCACCTATTGTGGCAACCATTTGCTGAACTGCCGTCGCCATTGATGCTGTGTGGTCAGTTTGAGTGTGGAATTGCTCCATAACGCCTTCTAACTCACGATGCATATTATCGGTACTTGCAGTGAGTTGCGCCGATTTTTCTTGGGTACTACTAATTAGATGCTCAAGCTTATCCAATAGGTCATTGAGGTGATGACTGATATCAAATAGCTCGTCTTGACCTTTCAAATCAGATCGAAGTCCCATGTTGTTCGTTTCGCTGATACTTCGAATGGTGCCAAGTAAGCTATTCACTCGCGTATTGATTGAACGTGAAATTTGCCAAATCAATGCGAAAATAACGACTAAGATCAGAGCTGTAATGACCTGCTTGATGGTCGACATTTGTTCATCACGTTGTGCGGCAGCAGAGCTAAGGGCTGTGGAAAAGGTTTCAAATTGCTCTTCTACGGCATGAGATAATGCGCGAGTTTCACCGAGTAGGCCTTTGTCATAAGCAACCCCAACAACTTGCTTTTGGGCCGCCAATTGCTTACCTGTTTTGATAAGCTCCGGAGCATATTGCCCCTCAAGCAAGTCACTATTGAATAGTCCTGCTTTTACCGCAGAGTCAAAACGGACTAATGCCAATAACTGCTGGTGGTCTGAACGTTGTTTTGCTTCTAATAGTGCTTGTTCGTAACCAGCGAGAAACCCACTTTTTGAATCAAGCCCGTATCGTTGGTAAGCGCTGACCAGATTCTGAAAGCCCCTTTGGTATGCGAGCAAGTCTTGCTTAAATTGTTGACTGGAAGGTAATTCATTACTCTTGAGTATGTTCGCAAGCTCTTTTTCTGTGTCTATAAACTTGTCAACATTGGCGTCAAATTTATTTAGATATTTGTCATTACTACGTAGTAGGAAATCTTTTTCATTTCTGCGTAAGTTGAGTAAGCGTATTTCTAGATCACCAACGAGTTTGATGGCGTGATTAAGATCATTGCTCTTATTTTCAAAATGGGATGACGTACCCAAAAGGGCCACGATGCCTAAAATGGCGATAACTCCGAGGAAGTAGAGTTTTTGCCTAATAGTCATATTGTTGTTTCCTGAATAAGTAACTAAAAAGAGAAATCCAATGAGATTTCCAAGGGCTAGCAAACGTTGTTCAACTAACATGTCGAGAAAACGACATGCACTAATACAGCACTTTTTTACGTTGCTGTTTTTTCGCTCCGTGCTTGTTTTTTGTATCAAGTCGTCGGCGTTGAGAAGCGCGGGTTGGTTTCGTTTTAATACGCTTCTTCTCCTGTAAAGCGGCAGCTTTTATCAATGCTTGAAGCCGATTTAGGGCGTCTTCCTTATTTTGTTCTTGTGTCCGAAATTGTTGCGCTTTGATGATGATCACGCCATCTTTACTTATACGACTATCAGAAAGTGCAAGTAATCGCTCTTTGTAAAAGTCAGGTAAGCTGGAATGCCGGATATCAAAGCGCAGGTGTATAGCGGACGCTACCTTGTTAACGTTCTGGCCACCATTTCCTTGAGCTCTAATTGGGGATAATTGAATTTCCCACTCTTGAATTGTGACGGAGTTCGAAATTTTGAGCATGATAAGTAAATGCCGGTAAGGACGATTGAAAGAGCTGATAAATTAACATTACAGATGCACAAATAGAAGAAAAGACATGAGCACGATTGATTTTAGACCCTATGAGGGATTCATATTTGATATGGATGGTACTCTAATCGATACCATGCCAGCCCACTTGGCAGCTTGGCAAGCAACTGCTGAGCGTTTTGATTTTCTGTTTTGCCAGGAATGGTTTCACAGTTTGGGAGGGATGCCGAGCTTTAAAATTGTTGAGGAACTAAATCGTGTGCATGAGCTTTCATTAGATCCTAAAACTGTCGCGACATTTAAAATGGAAACATTCGCTGCTATGGAGCTTCATGGTGACGTTATTCCTTGCACGAACATCGTGTTAGAGGAGTATTTAGGCCATAAGAAAATTGCAGTCGGGACTGGCAGCCAACGAGAAAGTGCCATGCGCTTATTAAGTCATGCAGGTTTATTAGACAAGTTGGATGTTGTAGTAACCGCAAGTGATGTAGAGAACCATAAACCCTTTCCAGATACCTTTTTGGTGGCCGCGGAACAACTCGACTTGGAGGCGTCACAGTGTCTTGTGTTCGAGGATACTGAGTTGGGGAAGCGAGCGGCGCATGCAGCTGGTATGGATTGCGTTATGGTGCAAGATAATGAGTTGATCTTTTTCCCAAAACCATAGTGGCAATATCCCTTAATATGAGATCAAAATGGGGTGCAAATGCACCCCATTAATTTTTACCACATCATCGATCATGAATCATAGATGCTTATTCTGGTTGAACTAGCTCTTGGTATTCAAATGAAGGTACCACAACTTCTACCCGACGGTTTTTCTCACGACCTTCGCGAGTGCTGTTGTCAGCAACTGGGTTTTCTTCACCCATACCTTTAACTGTCAAACGATCTGAACCAATGCCAGCTGCGGTTAGGTAATCAGCAACAGATTGAGCACGACGCTCAGACAGTTTTTGGTTGTATGCCGCAGGGCCTGAGCTATCCGTGTAACCAGTAATCTCTACTTGAGCTTGAGGATATTCGTTCAAGAATGAAACAAAGTTGTCCAGACGTTCAGAAACGGACTCTGTTAATTTAGCACTATCGAATTCAAACGTACCTGTACCGTACTCTTCTTTGTGCACCTTGCTCATCATCACTGGTTCTGGATCTGGCTCGATCACTTCTTCCGTTACAACTGCTGCAACAACTGGAGCTGCTGCGAATTTGTAGTTAACACCGATACCAAAGAAGTTAGCATCCATGTCGTCCCACACGTCGTCAGACATATCTTGGTAGCGTTGGTATTCAGCGCGAACACTCCAGTTTCTATCGATCGAGTATTCAGCACCCAAAGAACCTGTTGGGACAAAGTCTGTTTCGTCATCAGACATCATGTAAGCACCACCGATCTTAGCAAATAGATTCCAAGAGTCGTTTAAGTGCCAGTTGAATTTAGGTGCAAGTGTTAAAGCCGTTAGATTGCCGTCAATCGTATTAATCGTATTAGCCCCTGACCTAGAGTTTCCTTCATAGTCGCCTAAGAAGTCTACGCCGTACTCTAGCCCGATGATATCGGTAAAGTCATAACCGATATGTAGTCCTGCACCGAACGCTTCATCATCACAAGGGCTATTTAGATAGCAAGCGTCGTCAAGTGTAGTCATGCCCACTTTGCCCCCGATGTACATTTCAGCTTGAGCAGAGTTTAAAAGCGCGCTACTACCAGCTACCACTGCTGCTACTGCAATTGCTACTTTGTTCATAATGTTTCCTTGTATTGATTGCATATTAACTTCTACTTCGTTTTATCAAAAAATTAGAAAAAACCAGCGTTTATAAGAAATTAGTTTAATATTCTAATCATTTCATATCAAGCAACAATATATTTGAACTTGATCAACATTTACTACCCAAAAATACCTCACAAACTTCTGATATTTCTTACATTGTAGTAAAGATTTTTTGGTGCATAAGAAAATTGATGATTATTTTGAACTTTTTTTCGTAAACTTTACTTTACATTGTGCGCAGTGGTTAACGGGTGGTTTTTATTTGCATTTATTTGCAAAAACTGATTGCAAGTCTACGCCTAAGCCGATAAGTTACTTAAACGCTAGACAGAAAATGACCACAGCCCTTGATGCTGCTCGCTTTGTGAACAATGTTGCAATGAGTTCAGTTGGTAAAAATGGGGTCGGAAATAAAACCAGGAAGTAGAAGTAATGTTTCAAACTGATGATGTAAGAATAAATAGAGTAAAAGAGTTATTGCCACCTGTTGCAGTATTAGAGAAGTTCCCAGCGACTGAAACCGCTTCTTCGACCACTTTTGATTGCCGTAACGCCATTCACAATATTCTTGAAGGAAAAGACGATCGATTACTCGTGATCGTTGGCCCGTGTTCTATTCACGATCCGGCTGCCGCGGTTGAGTACGGCAAAAAGCTAAAAGTACTACGTGATGAACTGGGCGAGCAGCTTGAGGTTGTTATGCGAGTTTATTTTGAAAAGCCGCGTACGACCGTTGGTTGGAAAGGCCTTATCAATGACCCTTACTTAAATGACACCTATAAGCTAAATGATGGTCTACGTATCGGACGTAAACTTCTTCTTGATCTAACCGATATGGGCTTGCCAACGGCAAGTGAATTCTTAGATATGATCACACCTCAGTACGTGGCGGATTTGATCAGTTGGGGCGCTATCGGTGCTCGTACGACAGAATCTCAGGTTCACCGCGAGCTAGCTTCTGGTCTTTCTTGTCCTGTAGGTTTCAAAAACGGTACAGACGGGAATATTAAAATAGCGAGCGACGCGATTCGTTCTGCAAGCGCTTCCCATCACTTCCTTTCAGTAACAAAATACGGTCATTCCGCGATCGTAGAAACCGCTGGTAATCCAGACTGCCATATTATTCTACGTGGCGGTAAAGAACCAAACTACAGTGCAGCACATGTAGCTCAAATTAAAGATGAGCTGGACACCGCAGGTCTGCCGAAAAAAGTGATGATTGATTTTAGCCATGCTAACAGCTCGAAGCAGTTCAAGCGTCAAATGCTGGTGTCTGATGATGTATCCGAACAAATCTCTGCTGGCGAAGAAGCCATTTTTGGTGTGATGATCGAGTCTCATTTAGTTGAAGGTCGCCAAGACTTAGTGGATGGCAAAGCAGCCACTTATGGTCAGTCGATTACTGATGCATGTATTGGTTGGGAAGATACGGAAACGGTACTTCGTCAGCTTTCTGATGCAGTAAAAGCGCGCCGCAACAAGTAAGCTCAACAGAAAAACTTTTTAAAAGCGAAAAGTGAATAGTGAAGAGCCAGAGGTACTATGCCTCTGGCTCTTTTTGTTGAGAATTACTCTCATATCTTTCTATTGTTTCTGCTTTCCTATATGTTATCTGTATACGCTGTAACCAAAAGGAATTTGGAATTGAATCGTAATGTATGGCTTCTATCCCTCTGCCAAGCCTTATTAATGACAGGGAATATTTTACTCATATCTGTTATTGCCCTTATTGGCAAAACACTTGCGCCGTCATCAAGTTTTATCACATTACCAGTTGCACTGCAGTTTTTGGGACTGATGGCCGCGACAATTCCTGCGTCGCTAATTATGGGCAAGTTAGGGCGTCGCCTTGGTTTTAGCCTTGGTAATGTCATTGGCATTTTGGGTGCTAGTCTAGCGACGTATGCATTAAGTCAACAAAACTTCTATCTGTTCTGCATGTCTACGTTTTTGCTTGGTGTTGGTATAGGTTTCGGTACTCTATACAGGTTTGCTGCCATTGAAGTGTGTGAAGAGTCGGCAAGGCATAGGGCGATTTCGATATCTATGGCGGGTGGGGTGTTAGCGGCGATCCTTGGGCCTAATCTGGCCGTGTACTCGCAGCAGTGGTCAGATGATGGCTTATACATTAGTGCATTTGCTGTGCTTGTCGTGCTTTATATAACCGCGTTGGTTGTGCTACAAACCATTCGTTTTCCACCTGCACACACGCAGGCGCTACACGCTAAGGCGGATAAGCTGAGACTGATTATTCGTCGACCTAATTTCATGCTGGCAGTTATCGCGGCAATGGTTGCGTACGCGGTGATGAACATTTTAATGACAGCAACTCCTTTAGCGATGATTGGTTGTGGCTTTGATTTTGATAAAGCGGCGGGAGTGATCGAATGGCACGTGTTGGGTATGTTTGCACCTGCGTTTGTCACGGGCCGTCTGATAGAGCGGTTTGGCGCTAAGAATATGATTTTGGCGGGTGGGTTGCTATTTGTTGCTTGTATTGGAATTAATATACATGGAGTGTCTATATGGCATTTTAGTCTTGCTTTAATCCTGTTAGGAATAGGGTGGAACTTTATGTTTATCGCAGCAACCGGGCTGTTTAGTCAAAGCTATGAAGCGAAAAACAGAAGCAAGGCTCAAGCGTTTAATGAATTCTTCGTGTTCAGTTGTGTCACCATCACCGCATTACTATCTGGTTGGCTTGAGTCTACCGTAGGTTGGCAGAATCTTAATTTGTATGTTCTTCCATTTGTGTTACTCGTTATCGCGATGTTTGCGTTAAAAACGAATAAAAAGCCAGAATCACAAACCGCTTAATTGAGGCTTAATATATAACCCGGCCGATCGTGTCGGGTTTGTTTATTAGCTCAAATCAACAATCTCTTCTTTATGTTTTTATCGATAATGTGAATTCCCACAATAAAAATGTCGATTTGATAAGACTTTTTATCTAACTTTTTGTAATAAAAATAAAAATCCTGTATATATCTTGCCGAAAATCAATAAAAACTAAAGAAGTTTCGTCTATGTCAGCCAATATTTCTCATAAAGCTCAAGAAACTCTCGTGAGGGAGTCTGAGGAACTCGTCTCAACAACAAACTTACAAGGCGTTATTACATATTGTAATGAAGCCTTTTGCCGCGTTGCTGAATACACTCACGAAGAACTTGTCGGTCAGAACCATAATATAGTTCGTCATAATGATATGCCTAAAGCCGCTTTCGGTGACATGTGGGCACGCCTTAAACAAGGTAAAGCCTGGCGTGGAATGGTTAAGAATGCCACTAAGTCTGGCGGTTACTATTGGGTTGATGCTTATGTCACCCCTATCTACGAAGACAACCATGTTGTTGGGTATCAATCAGTGCGCGTGAAACCAAAGCGAGAGTGGGTTGATATTGCGACAAAAGCCTACAAAAGCATGCGTGCTGCAGAGAAGTCTGGTCGAACTTGGTCGTTGAAAATCAATGAAACCATTCGCTATGCGATTCTACTTGGTGCACTAACCGCACCTGCAACCGCATATGCGTTGTCTGTTGAAGGGCCGTTGGCTTGGCTTGCAAGTGCGTTACCTGCAAGTGTTCTGGCTCTGTTATTCCGCCAAGAGTTAATTGATACACCTCAGCAACTTAAAAAGTTACAAAAGCAATATGACAGCGTAAGTCGCTTGATCTATTCCGGTAACACGGCATTTTCGATTGCCGATTTCCATATCAAAATGCTATCCGCAAGAATTCGAACCGTGTTAGGAAGAATGACTGACTCCGCATTGCCTTTGCAGCATTGCGCCGAAGAGCTCAGTCAAACAACAGCAGAAGTCTCGGCTGCATTAAATCAGCAAAATACCGATATTCATCGTGTGCGAGATGCTACCCAAGAGGTGGAGTTGTCGGCAAATTCGGTTTCTTCGAGTACCAATGATGCCCATATGTTGATTGATGATACATTGAAGTCATGCTTGATGGCGAAGGAGACCATCGATCAAACGCACACCAATCTAGCGAAGTTAAGCCTTCAAGCTGAAAAAGCGACGGAAACGACGTATCAACTGAGTGATCAGGCGCAGAAGGTGAACCATTTGATGGAAGAGATTGGTGGGATCGCAGAGCAAACCAATTTACTGGCACTCAACGCGGCGATTGAAGCGGCAAGAGCAGGGGAGCAAGGTCGTGGTTTTGCTGTTGTAGCTGATGAGGTCCGCGCGCTTTCTGGGCGAACATCCAATGCAACTGAACAAATCCAAGCCTCTATCTCCACTATGTTGGCAACGATTCAAAGTTGGCAGAAAGATATTCTGGCAAACAAAGAGCAAACCGATGCCTGTTCTCAAGTAGCAGAACAAAGCGCGTTGCGTTTGTCTGAAGTTGAACAGATGATGCAAACCATGAGTGGGCTGATGGTTGATGTAGCAGAAGCGGCGAATAACCAGTTAAAGCTATCTAGTGATGTAAACCAGCACATTCATTCTATTGCTTCGACCGCAGAACAAAACTTGGCAGCAACACATTCAGTTGAGCAAAATAGCCGACAGTTGAAAGACCAAGTACAAGATTTCTATCAGCTCGCACTTCGATTTGAAGACAAATAGTCGTAACGAAAGTTGTGATGTTTATGTCCTGGCTGCGTTTATGCGAATAGGAGCCAGATAAAAGAAAGCCCCGCCATTGCTGGTGGGGCTTTTCAGTTTTCACATTCGCAATAGAGAAAACTGACTATCTTTTTACTGCAATTACGCGAGTAGCTCTTTTGCTGTGTTCACTACGTTTTCAGTCGTGAAACCAAACATTTTGAATAGTTCGCCGGCTGGTGCAGATTCACCGAATGAAGTCATACCAATGATGCGACCGTCGAAGCCTACGTACTTGTACCAGAAGTCAGCAATACCTGCTTCAATTGCGATACGTGCTGTTACGTCTGATGGCAGTACAGCTTCACGGTAAGTGGCGTCTTGTTTGTCAAATGCATCTGTTGATGGCATTGAAACAACGCGTACTTTCTTACCTTCAGTAGTTAGCTGTGCTGCTGCTTCTACTGCTAGTTCAACTTCAGAACCTGTTGCGATAAGGATTAGCTCTGGCTTGCCTTCGCAATCTTTCAGAATGTAAGCACCTTTCGCGATGTCTGCTACTTGTTCTGCTGTGCGCTCTTGTTGCGCAAGGTTTTGACGAGAGAAGATAAGTGCTGTCGGTGCATCTTTACGTTCAATCGCTAGTTTCCAAGCTACAGCGGACTCAACTTGGTCACATGGACGCCATGTGCTCATGTTTGGTGTTAGGCGTAGCGATGCCATTTGCTCAACTGGTTGGTGAGTTGGACCATCTTCGCCAAGACCGATAGAGTCATGCGTGTACACTTGGATGTTCTGAATTTTCATCAGCGCAGCCATACGCATTGCGTTACGTGCGTACTCCATGAACATTAGGAATGTTGCGCCGTAAGGAACGAAACCACCGTGTAGCGCGATACCGTTCATGATCGCTGTCATACCGAATTCACGTACGCCGTAGTGGATGTAGTTACCAGAGAAGTCGCTTGCTTCTAGAGACTTAGAACCAGACCACATGGTTAGGTTAGAAGGTGCTAGGTCAGCAGAGCCACCCATGAACTCTGGTAGTAGAGCACCAAATGCTTCTAGAGCATTTTGAGACGCTTTACGTGATGCAATGTTTGCTGGGTTAGCTTGAAGATCAGCAATGATTTGGCTTGCTTTTTCTTCCCACTGTGCAGGAAGCTCGCCGTTTACGCGGCGTTTAAATTCAGCTGCCAGCTCAGGGTACGCTGCTTCATAAGCTGCAAATTTCTCGTTCCACGCTGCTTCCTTAGCTGCGCCTGTTTCTTTCGCTGACCATTCTGCGTAGACTTCTTGCGGAATTTCAAAAGGACCGTGCTCCCAACCTAGTTCTTTGCGTGTTGCTGCGATTTCTTCTGCACCTAGTGGCGCACCGTGACAATCGTGTGAACCAGATTTGTTTGGTGAACCAAAACCGATGATAGTCTTAGTACAGATAAGTGTAGGACGTGGATCCGCTTTCGCTGCTTCAATTGCTGCGTTGATTGCGTCAGCATCGTGACCATCGACTGCAGGGATTACGTGCCAACCGTAAGCTTCGAAACGCTTAGGTGTGTCGTCAGAGAACCAACCTTCAACGTGACCGTCGATAGAGATGCCGTTGTCATCCCAGAACGCGATCAGCTTGCCTAGACCTAGAGTACCTGCAAGAGAACATGCCTCGTGCGAAATACCTTCCATCAGACAGCCGTCGCCCATGAACACGTAAGTGAAGTGGTCAACGATGTCGTGGCCTTCTTTGTTGAACTGTGCTGCTAGCGCTTTTTCAGCTAGAGCCATACCAACCGCGTTAGTGATGCCTTGACCTAGCGGACCCGTTGTGGTCTCGATACCTGGCGCGTAACCGTACTCTGGGTGACCAGGAGTTTTAGAGTGAAGCTGACGGAAGTTTTTCAGATCGTCGATAGACAACTCGTAACCTGCAAGGTGCAGTAGAGAGTAAATCAGCATTGAGCCGTGGCCGTTAGACAGCACGAAACGGTCGCGGTCTGCCCACTCAGGGTTTGATGGGTTGTGGTTTAGATGAGAGCGCCAAAGAACTTCAGCGATGTCAGCCATACCCATAGGTGCACCTGGGTGACCAGAGTTAGCTTGTTGAACACCATCCATGCTTAGCGCACGGATTGCATTTGCTAGATGTTTACGATCCATAGTGATTACTTCTCGATATTTGATTTAAATAGAGGGAACTCGCCGAAACAAGTTCAAATAGAATTTTTTGAAAATAGTGCTGATGGTAAAAGCGAGTAGACGGGCTACTCGCTTTTGATAAGCAATTAAAGCTTAGCTTCGATCATCGCTTCTAGTTTGCCTTGGTCAACGGCGAAGTTGCGGATACCTTCAGCCAGCTTCTCAACAGCCATTGGGTCTTGGTTATGTTCCCATAGGAATTCAGCGTGAGTCATTGGTGCTGGACGCTCAGCTGCGCCTTTAGAATCAACTAGTTTCTCAACTACTTCACCTTCAGCTGCTTCTAGTTCTGCAAGTAGAGCAGGAGCGATAGTTAGACGGTCACAACCAGCTAGTTCTAAGATCTCACCGATATTACGGAAGCTTGCGCCCATAACTACAGTTTTGTAGCCGTATTCTTTGTAGTAGTTGTAGATCTTAGTTACAGATAGTACGCCTGGATCTTCTTGAGCTTCGAAGTCACGGCCTTCTTTCGCTTTGTACCAGTCCATGATACGACCAACGAATGGCGAGATTAGGAATACACCCGCTTCTGCACAAGCACGTGCTTGAGCGAACGAGAATAGAAGCGTTAGGTTACAGTTGATGCCTTCTTTTTCTAGGATCTCAGCTGCGCGAATGCCTTCCCAAGTTGAAGCCAGTTTGATAAGGATACGGTCGTTAGTGATGCCAGCATCGTTGTACATTTTCACTAGTTGACGAGCTTTCGCTACGCTGCCTTCCATATCGTAAGATAGACGAGCGTCTACTTCTGTAGAGATACGACCTGGGATAGTTTTTAGGATTTCTTTACCGATGTTTACTGCAAGCATGTCACAAGTGTCTTGAACTTGTTGAGCTTTGTCGTTGCTCTGTGCTTTAGCGTATTCGATTGAAGCATCGATTAGAGGTGCGTACTCTGCGATTTGAGCGGCTTTAAGGATAAGAGAAGGGTTAGTTGTTGCGTCTTCTGGCTGATACTTTTTAATTGCATCAATTTCGCCAGTGTCTGCTACTACAGTCGTTAGTTTACGAAGTTGCTCTAACTTGTTGCTCATAATCGATCATCCTATTTAAATGGGCTTAAGCGTGATTTTTGTTATCACAGCTTGTGCATTTGCAAGCGAGTTAGCTAACCGTCTCATCGCATTTAATGAGACATCTGCTCAGCCAACTACGGAAAATTTCGTTACCGAACAAATGCTATGAACATTTGATCGATAGCTGAGTAAATGATGTGTCCATATTTATCCTATCTATGCTGAAAGTCAATCGCTGAAATGGACTTATAGTGAACTTCATCAACGTTTTTTTACTGTGTGTTTAGTGGTTAACCCAAATAAACGTTTGCCCTTATTGTTCAAAGCTTGAGCGTTGTCCAAGAGGGTAAAAAATTGTAGTGAGAAAATGTTATTGCGATGAGCAAATGTAGCGTTTAAATTGATAAAGAACATATGCTAAGTCAATGAGCATATGTTCACTTATTGCATACAATATCGATCCTCTTAAAGGGCGAGAGAAACCATGAGCAGTTCTAATCAAGATATTTCCATTGAAAACACGGATTTGTTGACAGAGATTTCCGTCGCGTATTATCAAGACGGTGCGACTCAGGAAGAGATATCGAGAAAATTTGCCATATCACGCGCAAAGGTCGGGCGAATGCTCAAGCAGGCGCGTGATGAAGGCATTGTTGAAATTACCGTTAAATACCATCCGGTGTTCAGCGCCAAGATCGAACAACGTTTGATCGAGCGATTCGGCGTTAAGCGCGCGCTTGTTGCTCTTGATCAACCGAATGAAGAAGCGCAACGACTACAGGTATCGGGATTGGTGTCCAATTATCTCACTAGCACGCTCAAAAACGGCATGGTGGTGACGGTCGGACAAGGGCGCAACGTGTCGTCTGTCGCTCACCATATTGGTGTTATTACGCCGCGTGACTGTAAATTTGTGTGTGGCATTGGTGGTATTCATCCGCGTGGCGGTATGTATAACGCCGACCATATTTGTCGTCAGTTGGCGAAGAAATATGGGGGGACCTCTGAAACCCTTTATGCGCCGGCTTACGCAGAAAATAGAGAACAGAAGTTGGCCTTCATGCAAAATGCAACCGTGAAACAAACGCTCGACCTAGCACGTAAAGCCGATGTTGCTTTGGTTGGTATTGGTGACATGAGCGAAAACAGTTACATGGTCGACTTAGGTTGGTTTACGCCTGATGAAGTGGTTCAGTCGAGACTTCAACAAGGTGTGGTAGGGGATTTTGCAGGTTATGACTTCTTTGATATTCACGGTAATGTAGCGAACACGGTAATGAGTGACCGAGTAATTGGACTTGGTATTGAAGAGTTTCGGCCGATCTCGGAAGTCATTGCGATCGCAGCTGAGAACAGCAAGCCACTCGCTCTACTCGGAGCATTAAGAACTGGAGCGATAGACGTGATCGCCACGAGCGTTAGTAACGCATTAACCGTGCTCAACTTAGATGAGCAAATGCACGGTAACGCGACATCTGAACGCTAACGGAAATAGTCGGCTTTTGATGTAGTCAGGCTATGAGGAGGGACAAATCACTCATAGCCAGTTTCTATTTCGAAATGACAAGTTTGGTTTAGAAGCTGCGTTTAGTTTATTGGAACACATCATCTTTAGATAAACGTAAGATACTTTGTTAAACAGACACTTGTCTTAACGCTCGATAGGTAGAGAGTGGTCAGCACCCCATTCGGTCCAAGAACCGTCGTACACCGACAGATTGTCTAGACCAATTTGATACGCCGCGAGTAATAAAATGCATGCGGTTACACCGGAACCGCAGCTAAAAATAATCGAATTGTCACTATCTATCGTTAGTGCGCTAAATATCTGTTGCAACTCTGAGTTTGGTTTAATGTGACCGTTGGTCAAGAGTTCTTGAAACGGTAAGCAAACCGAATTTGGAATGTGCCCACTACGTAGACCTTCTCGTGGCTCAGGCACTTCACCAAGGAAGCGAGCTTTGGCTCTGGCATCGATGATGTTGGCACTTTTATTGGTTGAATGAGCAAGAACATCTTGTGCACTCAAAAAGGCATTTTGGTTGAGCTTGCCCGCAAAGTTGCCTTCTTCGCTTGGTTGCGATAGGGCACTTTCGGCAGGGAGTCCTGCTTCAATCCAAGCTGGAAGACCGCCGTTTAAGACTCGAACATTATCATGTCCCATAGCTTTGAACATCCACCAAGCTCTTGGCGCGGCTAAAGTGCCAGAGTTGTCGTAAACCACAATCAAATCTTCGTTGTTCAAACCGAGTTGTAGCGCACTTTGGTTGAAGCCTTCTTCTGTTGGCATCATATGCGGCAGGGAAGAACCGGGTAAGCAAAAGTCATTGTCGTAATCAAAGCGTAAAGTATTTGGAATCCACTTATCTTGAATCTTTTTGCCTTCAGAAGGGATTTGAAACGCAATACTAGCGTCGAGGAGCTTGACGTTAGGTTGGCCGAGAAGGCTATTGAGTTCATCAGTACTAATCAGTGCTTGCATTGTCTTTAGTTTGCTAGGTGGATAATCTTACTGTTTTACAACAAAAAAATCGCATGTTCAAAAGAACGATGCGATTTTTAAGTTAAAGATTGAAGATTTGTTCTGAAAGACAGCTTTCGATTTACCCAGTTACATGGTCCAAGTGTTGTCTCCAGAAGTAATCACTTTCTGAATTGGGTCACTACCGTCATAGAACCAAATTTCAACAAGTAGGCTACCTTGGCTATCAGAAACATTAAAGTCGACATTTGCTGTACCATTGTTGAGTGGAACCGATGCGACTTTGCTTGGGTATTTTGCATCGTAGTTACCTGAACTGTTCTCGACAAACTCTTTGTACACGCTTAGGTGTGCTCGTTGTGAAGAGAAACCACTGATGTCTACATTGAGCGTACCTTCCGTCACTGGGTTGTAGCTAAAGCCATCTGGTACTACTAGATCCTGCATGGTTGCATCTTCTACAGTTACGGTAGTCTCTTCTACGGTTGTTTCTTCCTGTTGGGTTGTGTCTTCCTCTGCAACGGTGGTTTGGGTTGGTGGAGGTGGTGTACTGTTACCACCTCCGCCGCCACCGCCTCCGCCACAAGCCGTTAGTGCTAATCCCATGATGATTGTGATAAGTGCTTTCATAATGTTATCTCCCTATGGAATGTAGCATTTGTTAGGTGTTGGAGCGGTGTGCCAATCTGTGCTTAGTTCGCCACCAGACTCAGCCCAAGTTTGGAATTGAGGGTATGCATCGACCATGTCTACACGCTCTAGCGGCCAATCCCAATCTTCTACTATTAACAGTGCCCAAGGTAAGTTGTTTGCTGTTTTGAAGTACACACCTTGTGCTGGGTCACTTGCATCGACGCCGACACCGAAGAGGTTTTGGTCATCAAACTGTTCTGTTGGTGCTTGGTCTGCTAAGTGAACTTCCCATTTACGACCTGGTTGGAAGGTAATCCCGTCGCCATGGTAAGTCCCCGGCGTTGCGAAGATGAACGGGTCGTATGGCATGGCTTGAATCGCAGAACGGTCAGAGCCTTCAGTGAAGTACACATTCAAGGTAAAGGTGAGTGAGACGTTATCATCACAGCCAGACTCTGTGCGGAAGTAGCTACAGCTGCTCGCCGCGTGTGTGCTTAAGTCTTCACTGATGATGAAAATTGCTTCATCAGAAATACTTTCCAAGCCATTAGATGCTTGCTCTACACCATTGAAGGATAGCGTTGTTAATCCGTTTTCAATCGAGCTTCTCAATACACCCGGTAGTCGGATTGCGAAGCCATTTTTGTAACTTGCGCCGTAAGCCGCTAGGTCGCCAGTAATTTGAATACTCTCAACATGACCAGCAAGACTGGTTTCAGTGATGCGGAATTTCACGACCACATCGTTCATGTCGTAGTCTGCGGTGTATGGCCAATTATCTTCATAAGCCACGGTGGCGTAATCTTCTGCACTCGGGAAATATTTCACTGAGTAGCCATTACCAGTGATGGTAATTGGGTAATCTTCCACCTCACCAGATGTCGAACCACCATCGTAGTTTAATCCGGTTTGTTGGCTAAAGCGGAATCGACTCCAGCTTGAACCTTCTGTTGCAGCGGTTGAAACTACAAACGGTAGGGGATTATTACCCGCAGACAGTAATTGGTCGGTAAAGACTTGCTCACCTTCATCATCAAAGTCACCATCGCGGTTCCAGTCAAACCATGCTGATAGGTAGCCAGAAGTAGAAGCTGTCACATTCACAATTGAGCTTAAGCCTGGATCAAGTGCGGATACAAAACCAACACCATCTTCATCAGCTGTGCCCACAGAGTTATCGTTTGCCTGTCCGTCGGCATCACCATCTGGAGCGACGGAACCAAGCCAAGTTACACCGTCCACTTCGTGACGAGGACCGTTTGACGCAAGTGTTGTGTGGTAGCTGTCTGGAGCATCACCGAAATCAATTGGCTCGTCTTCGTTAATCACCGGAGCATTTGCACAACGTGCACCGTCATTTTGGCTTGAGCTTGGACCGTTGGATACAAACTCAACCGCAGGAACGATACCTGCTGCGATATTGGCTGCGTTACCTTCCGAAAGGTCAACGCGATAGATTTTGCCATCTTGGTTACGTGACACGTAGTAGTTGCCGTTTACATCGAAGTAGCCAGCACCAAATGTGCCTTTCTCACCTGTGTCACCTATCGCAGTTGCGCTACCATTTGATGGGTTGAACTGATATAGCACACCAGAGTTGTTGTCGATGCCGTAAAGGGAGCCATCACCTGGATGGAATGCAAAGTCGGTTAGGTTCACAGTCGCTGTTGAGCTGATTTTCACGATGCTCAATGTCGCATTTGGATCAGAATCGAGCGGAGAAAGGTCAATGGAGAAAAGTCCTTTGCCTTTGCGGTACAAGTAGTAGACGTGGTTGTAAACGTCACCTACGTAAAACGTGTGGTCGGTAGGAAGACCCGAAACATCAAGTGTCTCTGCTTGGAAGTCTTGACCAAGACGAACAATCTTTTTGTTTGTGGTGTCGTAGCCGTAGATATAACGGTCAGTGAAGTTAAAGCCTACACCGTTGATGCCCGAAGCCAAACCTGTGTCGTCCTCTAAAAGAGTCGTAGAGCCTGTAACCAAATTGACGCCATAGATTTGAACCGGGGTTGATTGGAACAGGTATGCTTGGCTTGGGCACGTATCAAATGGCGCCGCTTGTGCGTAAGCGCTCGCTATTAGAGACCCAAGTAGTAGTGATGTCCTTTTCATAATTCGCCCTCTCATTGGTTCGTGATATATGCAATGAAAGGAATGTGCCAACTTTTAAGTTGTTGAATTTTATTGATTTAATATTTGTAAGAAGAGGGGTTTTAAATCTGATTGTCAAAATGAGAAAAAAGCCCAACATCGAGTTGGGCTTTTTGGGAATGATTAGAGGTTTAGAACTAACTACAAACCGGACAGGTTGGCATTTTCATCAGATTCATTTCTCGCCAAGACATGCTGAGCGCGTCCAAAATCAGAATTTTACCTTTCATTGGTTGGCCGTAATCAGCAATAACTTTGATCGCTTCCATCGCTTGTACTGCGCCAACAATACCTACAACAGGCGCCATGACTCCGGCTTCGACACAACTTAACGCACCGCTGCCGAAGAGGGCACTTAAGCACTGGTAACATGGTTGCGTTGGGTCGTCGTAAGTAAACACACTCACTTGGCCTTCCATACGAATGGCCGCGCCTGAAATTAGCGGTGTTTTGGTCGCAAAACATAGGCGGTTAAGTTGATTGCGCGTATCGACGTTATCTGATGCATCGACAACAATAGTGTGCTGCTTAATCAGGCTCTCTAACGCGGTATCATCAAGACGTTTTGCGATGGTATCTACAATGATGTGCGGGTTAAGCTCACGCAGTGCATCGGCCGCCGAGTCTACCTTCTTACGACCAATATCCGCATCGTGGTGCAGCACTTGGCGCTGAAGGTTAGACAGCTCGACGATATCATCATCAATCAGCGTGATTTTACCAACACCAGCCGTCGCCAAATATTGGCTCGATGCACAGCCTAAACCGCCAGCACCAAGCATCAATACCGATGCTTGTTTGAGTGCTTCTTGTCCTTCAAAGTCAAACTGACGAAGAATGATTTGGCGGTTGTAACGCAACATTTCCTGATCGGAAAGAATATCCACAACGTCTTCCTAGTAAAGGGTTGAGTTGAATAGTTGAATCTGAACCGTTTCGCCCACTTCAACTCGGCCGCGTTCACGTTCCAATACAACAAAACAGTTCGCTAGGCTCATTGAGCGGAATGCACCAGAGCTTTGGTTACCGGTTGTTTCAACCACAAACTTGCCATCTTCCAATGTATAGATACCACGTTGGTAATCGGTACGACCTGGCGCTTTCTTAAAGGCGGTTTTGGTTGTTGCTGGAATAGACTCGGGTGCTTTCCATTCGGTATGGCCTGCAAGTTTTGCCAGCATTGGTTGAACAAGCACGTACATAGTCAGAACTGCAGAAACCGGGTTACCTGGCAGACCACAGAACCAAGCTGTACTTAGCTTACCAAATGCGAAAGGTTTACCCGGCTTGATTGCTAGCTTCCAGAAACCGATTTCCCCAAGTTCTTCAAGAATGTCTTTGGTGTAATCCGCTTCGCCTACACTGACACCGCCTGAGGTCACAACCACATCTGCCAATGTTTGCGCTTGTTCAAAGGTTGCTTTTAGAGTCTCTGGGCAATCTGGAATGATGCCAAGATCTACGGCTTCACAACCGAAGTTCTCAATAAGCGGTTTAATGCCGTAACGGTTACTGTCGTAGATTTGACCTTCGTCTAGGGGCTCGCCTAGTGGTTTAAGTTCATCACCAGTAGAGAAGAAAGCAACTTTTGGCTTACGTACTACTGTCACATGGCTCACACCAAGAGACGCAATCATCGGAATATCGCGAGGTGTTAAACGTGCGCCTTTTGCCAGCACGATGTCGCCTTGTTTGATGTCGTCACCTGTTGGACGGATGTTGTTTTGCGGCTTCACGTCAGTTTGGTTGAACTGAATACCAGTATCCGTTACTTCTGTGTTTTCTTGCATGATAACGGCATCACAACCCTGTGGGATTTTTGCGCCAGTCATGATGCGAACACAGGTACCTTGAGGCCATTCACCTTCAAAAGGTTGTCCTGCAAATGATTTACCTGCCAGAGGCAATACAGAAGATGACTCAAGATCTTGAATGCGAATAGCGTAGCCATCCATTGCTGAGTTATCGAATGGCGGTACGTGAATAGGAGACAAGATATCTTCTGCCAGTACAAAACCGAGTGCTTCAGCAAGTGGAAGAGAAAGCGTTGTTTGGATAGGTTTGATTCGCGATAGCATTTTGTCCATCGCTTCTTCAATTGGCATCAAGCCAGGTGCGTCGCAGCAGCCCATTGAGAAAATCCTGTGTTCTTTTGTTTTGTGGCAACTTTACCATAAAAAGGGGACCGAGTAAGAATGTCCACCTATAAAATATGGGTGTAATTATTCAAAAATCCGAGTATCCTTGTCAGCCATCCAAAAGGGGTAAAAAACCTGCGGAGCTCAAGAAAATCAGCTCAGTACCTTCATCTGATGTGACTTGGTGTAAAGACACGAACTGAGCAACTCAAAGCGAAAAGTATGAATGCAATTTTGATTGGGTTTGTACGAAGGCTGAAGTAAAACAAAAGAGGAAGTGGAATGTCAGGTCTTAGCGAGTCAGCGAAGTTAGTAAAAGAAGCGCTAGAGCAACGCGGTTTGGAAACGCCAATGCGTCCAAACAACGTAAGTCGTGAAGAGAAGAAAGAGAAGATCGAACACCACATGCGTGAGATCTTAGGTCTACTTCAACTTGACCTTACCGACGATAGCCTAGAAGAAACCCCTCACCGCATTGCTAAGATGTACGTTGACGAAATCTTCTCTGGTCTGGATTACTCCAACTTTCCTAAAATCACAGTGATTGAGAACAAGATGAACGTGAGCGAGATGGTTCGCGTGAAGGACATCACAGTGACCAGTACTTGTGAACACCACCTTGTGACCATCGATGGCAAGGCTGCTGTGGCTTACATTCCTCGTGGCAAGATCATTGGCCTATCAAAGATCAACCGTATCGTTCGCTTCTTTGCGCAGCGTCCACAAGTTCAAGAGCGTATGACTCAGCAGATTCTTGTTGCACTTCAAACGTTGCTTGAGTCTGATGATGTGGCAGTGACAATTGACGCAACACACTACTGTGTGAAATCTCGCGGTGTGATGGATGCAACCAGCGAAACGACAACAACTGCATTGGGTGGCATCTTCAAGAGCAACCCAGCAACGCGTGCCGAATTTCTGCACGGTTTACGCTAGGTAACCAAGTACTATTCTAAGAGGATGGCAAACGCCATCCTTTTTTTATGCTTGTTTAGAAAATGACTTCATGATTTCTGGCCAATACATTTTGACGTAACCTGCCGATACCCAAACAACCAATACAGTCGCGATACTGAGCTCTAGAAAACCAAAGTCGTGTAGCCAGTGCCAGTGAGGGTGCGATTCGGCGAAAAAAGAGGTCAAGCGATGCATTGCGATGGCGCTGATCACGGAAGGAAAGGTTACTGCCGCGATAGAAGGTTGAAACTTCAAGCGAAGTAAGCGGAAGTAACATAAGTAGATCAATAACGTCATAGTGATGGCGATCCCGGCCAATGCGCCTGTCAGTATCGGATCAGGCAAGGGAAAGTTCACCAAGTATGCTGCTAATGACAAGTTTACCGGCGCGGCCATAATCGCGAGGGTTGGTCTTGCTCGCCTTGGTAGAGAGCCGAAAAACACCAAACGATACAACACGAGTGGCAGCATGAAGAAATAAATGCCGATGCACATCATCGCTAACGTTTCGGAGAATAAGTTGTGACCTAGTTGAGATCCGGCTAGTGAACTACTGATCAGCCCCACCGGATAAAGAAACCAACTCGGTACGATATTGGACATTTTGAAGTTCATTAGCTGAAAGCTAAAAAACAGCACCATCATAGTAAAATGCAGCAAAAGCGCCATAAACCAAAGTGGATAAGCGATGATAGGCGCTACAGCGGCAAGATAATCTGCAAGGATCAGTAACGCCATACTCATTGGTGCCATTAAACTACCACTCAGCGGGTGACGAATGTCGACCATGAATAATCGTGGATTCGCGGCATATTTTATGAGTACAGGGGCGAGTAAAAGTGCGCCGAGTGACGCCAAAAATGGGCGTATCGGTTCACCAATCTCAGGAACATAGAGTGCCCAAGCTTGCCCTAAACCTATCATACCTAGTGCCAACGCGGCTTGAGACGGCGGGACACTATAAAACTGCACAAGTCTTCTCCAGTTCAAATCTACTCCATTTGATTTTTGCCTGAATGAAACGAAACATGACGATTTGGATGAAATGCTCTATTTAAGTAGCGAATACTAACAAGTATGGAGAGGGGTTTCTCATGAAAGGTGGTGAGCAAATATCAGAGAATGATAATTTTGTGAGTTTGGTATCGAATATTTGGGAAAAGATGCAAAAATGCAGAGTTTATCGCTCCAACCCCTTCGATAGTCTGGAGCGAAGTGATAACAAAGAGAATGTTATGTTGATTGATTCTCCGGTAGATCCTGTTGGCGTAACTTTTCGTTTTTGATTGTGCGATGCAGCAGCTGGCTGTAAATAGGTTGTCCACCCAACAATTGAGCAATAATCACAGCGCCCAAACAAGTAATGATCAATGGCAGGATTAAGTAGTAGTTATTCGTCATTTCAATCACTAACAGAATACCAGTAATCGGTGCACGTACCGTTGCAGCAAACAGGGCCCCCATGCCCGCAATCGCAAATACACCAGGCTCGATATCAAGCGCAGGGAGCAAAACATCAGCACTTGCTCCGAACGCGTAGCCAAATAAGGTTCCCAGAGCAAGCATAGGTGCAAAGATGCCTCCAGGCGCACCAGAACCAAAACAGAGCAGGGTTGTAATTACACGACCAAAGAAAAGCAAAACTAAAATGGATACCGAGTAGTTACCGTTAGTAATGTCAGGAATAAGGCCGATACCACCACCAGTTAGTTGGGGTACGTACAAAAGAAGCAAACCAAACACGCCTCCCAGTAACGAACCCACAATCAAGTAGCGCTTACGATCGTTTTTGTGAATTGCGACAAAACTGTCTTGTGCCACGGTAATCAGTTTATTGAAGATCACGCCAAACACGCCAAACAATGCGCCAAGCAATAAAAACAGCCATAGGGTTTGAAGCTCTGGCGACTGGTATTGCGGCATAGTGATAACGGCGTCTTGCCCGTTGATGGCGCGAAACACTATGTTCGCCATAATGGCAGAAATGATCACTGCGCGAATTGAGATCAAAGAGTAGCGAAACTGAGGTCGCATTTCCTCCACAACGAACATAATGCCTGCGAGTGGGGCATTAAAAGCCGCAGCCAAACCGCCAGCAGCACCAGAAGCGAGCAGGGAGTGGCGGGTATCGTCATCCTTTACGCGGAATATATCGGTCACCATTCGACCAACAGCGCCCCCCATTTGAACGGTTGGGCCTTCACGACCCAGCACCATACCTGAGCCAAGTGCGCCCATGCCGCCGAAGAATTTTACTGGTAGAACTCGCCACCAGCGCACTGGACGAATATTATCCATTGCCCCTTCGATTTCAGGAATACCAGAACCTGCCGCTTCTGGCGCAAAGCGGTGCACAAGAAAATAGCCAATAAAAGCTAAAAGTGCGCTAATGAGAACCGCTGCCAGCCACAACGGTAGAACATTACCAATTTCGCTTCTTAACCATTCTGTTCGTGTTTCAGAAACGAAATGAACGGCAAGCTCGAAATACGTACCGACAAAACCAGCCAACGTACCCACAATGGCGGCCATAATGAGAACAGAAAATGGTGTTGACCCTCGAGAGACAAACTGGTTAATCGCATCTTTCGGTACGTGCGCCAACACAGATTTCACAATTCTCTCGCGTTTGGTCATTAACAAGCTCTCCTGTTGCTGGGGGGGAAGGGACGAAAGAAAGTATACGCTTCGCAGAGTCTAGACCTAATCAATAAAGATGCAATTTAGCTTTTCACTATTGAGTGTTTGAAGTGTCGCGATATTATTCATTCACTCAGATTGTGCTATTGCTCTCATAATTTAGGATAAAAAACTTGTTTTTTGAGAAAAATGAACCATGCTTTAAATGTAAAGCAACATGACTGCTTCAGAAGGAGGGATGTGAGGTTTTACACACAATTTGGATGGATTCAAACCCTACGGTAAGTCCTCGTTTTATGTTCGGGATGCATCAATAGACATCGCCGATTCGCACACTCACGATTGAGTAACGAGGTAGAGGCGCACGCACATGTGCGCCTTCTTAATTTCTGCGTTATAACTTTCATCACCATAACTTTCATCGCCACCTGCCACTATTTTTCTCTTGAACATTTTCTTGCAGTCAGTAATGTCTTGGTTCGATGTCAACCAACTAGAGCAGTGCATGCGCTTTTATCTTCGACTCTTACTTTCTTTATGTTGTTGTTCGGTAACGTTTCCGGCACTTTCAACGCCGAGCTGGTGGCAAGACACGTTGTCAGCAATGCCATATTCCAATCTAAAAGAACGTATAGAAAAAAGTGGAAGCTGGTATGGTTGCGAAGTGCAGCTGCGAGACAACTCAACGTTTATCAGCGCATTTTGTTTGGATGATTTTTCGTACTACCAGCAGCACTTGTATGGTGAAGTGATTTTGAGAAGAGAAAGTGCTCAGTTCTCGTTTCTTACTGAATACGAGTGGCAGCGTCTGAATGACTTACTTCTCAACTTAAGAAAGGATGGGTTAGTTTTACGCAGAGTTACTATCGGACAAGAACACTATGATGTCGTTGAAGCTCTGGAAAAGAAATCTTCCGAACTTGTCGATAAAGAAGTTATTTTGTTGATGAACCGCTATCCGCAAGAAGCGATTCGAAGTTTGCTTTGGGTAAAACCGGACGAGTTTCTGACGCCATCACCGTCCTTAAATGTGCACTTGCGCAGTGATGGCGAAATTATCGAGGTCAAAGTGACTCGTTTTTAGATTCTTTATGGAGAGATAGGAAGGTCGCCATTGCAGACTCATCCAAAAAACCATCCGATTTTTTGTGAGCGCGCAGGTATTGATAGCCTGCGATTAGCTTGCGGTGTATCTCTTCTGCATCGTCTGACAACGGCTGATTCATAACGTGTTGAAAGGCAAGTTTGTACGCATCCATATCCACGACTTCAGCACGGCGATATAAATAACCACATCCCGTTGCTAACCATTCAAGAGAGCAATTGGCGCGCATTGCAATTTGATTTGCTTTAGTTAGGCTAGGTTCACTGCCTTTAAGGTATTTGCGTATTAAAGCTTCAGACACATCGACGCGTCGAGCGAACCCGCTGATGCTTTCTTCTCCGATCAGGGTGGCTAGGCGTTGGGCAAAAGACATATTTCGTACTCCAGTTCGAATTGCGAAAGTTTACCCGTTGAGCCGGTACGAAAACAAGACTACGATGAATGCAGATCAATTGAAGGAGAAAACCCATGGTTGCAAAAGTAGTAACTGCACCAAAAGGCCCAGAGTTCTCAGAGCTGGTTCAAGGATATTGGCGTGCAGTTGAGTGGGGAATGACGGCTCAAGAGCGTTTGTCATTTCTTAAGCAACACATTGAGTTAGGCATTACGACAGTCGATCACGCCGACATCTACGGTAATTACGAGTGTGAGGCGTTGTTTGGTGAAGCGTTAGCTTTAGACAAGAGTGTTCGTGAGCAAATTCAGATCGTGACGAAATGCGACATCAATTTGTGTGGCGATAAAACGCCAGAGCGTAAGATCAATCACTACGACACGAGCTCAGCACATATCTACCAATCGGTGAATAACTCGCTAGAACGTTTGAATGTGGATGAAATCGACGTACTTTTAATTCATCGTCCTGACGTGTTAATGGATGCGGACGAGGTTGCAGAAGCATTTTCTGAGCTTCACAAAGTCGGCAAAGTGAAGCACTTTGGCGTGTCTAACTTCACTCCACGCCAGTTTGAACTGCTGCAATCTCGCCTAGGTAAGCCGTTGGTTACTAACCAAGTGGAAATCAACCCACTTAACTTTGAGGTTGCTCACGATGGAACGCTTGATCAAATGCAAATGTTGCGCACGCGACCAATGGCTTGGTCTTGCCTCGGTGGTGGTTCAATTTTTAGTGGTGACAGTGAGCAAGCTGTTCGTGTCCGTAACGAATTAGAAGCAATTCGTGAAGAAGTGGGCGCAGCGAGTATTGACCAAGTAATTTATGCCTGGGTACGTCGTTTGCCATCTAACCCTATTCCAATCATTGGCTCTGGTAAAATCGAGCGTGTGCAAACTGCAGTTAATGCATTGAACATCGAACTTACTCGAGAGCAATGGTATCGCGTATGGGTGGCTTCTAAAGGTCATGGTGTGCCATAGAATTGATATATTATCGATGAAATTGTTATTAAAGGCATCCTCTAGCAGGGTGCCTTTTTAGTTTTAGCGCGTTGCTGTTTACCCATTATGGAAATGGAAAGAATGAAATTCGAGCAAAAATGGGCTTTGGATGTTAGCTGCAACTTTTTGCTTACTTTTGGTGGAGGAGTTTTACCCATGTTTGTTTTATGTCACTAAACAGCGAATGTGATGCTTGCTTTTTAGTCATTTTGTTCACTCATTCATTCATATTGCGTATGCTTATTGAATAATAAAGAAATAAAAAACTCGTCAGTTTTCTCGTATTACATGCTGTAACAATCTGTTAGACTCCGGCGCAGATTGTGGAATATAAAAAGGTGATTGAATGTCTTTTCCCGTACTCATCTGTGATGATTCAGCGTTAGCACGCAAACAGATGGCGAGATCACTACCAGCCACATTGAATGCCGATATTACGTTTGCTATCCACGGAAAAAACGCGCTAGAAGAACTCGAAAAAAACGAGTTTAAATTGATGTTTCTTGATTTGACCATGCCAGAAATGGATGGCTTTGAAACACTAGAGCACATGCAACGGTTGGGGGATAAAACTCCGGTGGTTGTGGTGTCGGGGGATATCCAACCTAAAGCGAAAGAGCGCGTGTTCGCACTGGGTGCAAAAGCGTTTATTCAAAAACCGATCGCCAAAGATGAACTCAAGAAGGCGCTTAAAGAGTTGGTCGAGCCAGAACCTCGTCCTCAAATTATCACGCCTGTCTCTATTGAGTTACCGATTTTACGTCGTCGCGATATTTACATGGAAGTGGCTAACGTTTCAATTGGTCGAGCAGCCGATGCGTTGGCGCGTCACTTTGACGTGTTTGTGCAACTACCTCTGCCGAACGTCAATATCTTTGAAGTGAGCGAACTTCACATGGCGCTACGCGACTTGGCGTCGCATGACAACGTATCGGGCGTTTGTCAGGGATTTTGTGGCGAAGGTATTGCTGGCGAAGCGCTAGTGATTTTGAGTGATTCAAGCGTATCTGATCTCAAAAAGTTGATGAAAGTACCAGCAGACAGCGAAGAGCTAGAAGAGCTTGAGCTGCTAATGGATATTTCTAATATTTTGGTGGGGTCGTTCTTAAATGGTTTAGGCGAGCAGTCTGAAGTCCGATTCTTCCAAAGTCCACCAGTACTCCTTGGTCAGCATATCTCAATTGACTCGATCATTGAATCTACAACTGGAGCATTCAGCCGCACGATGACATTCGAAGTGAGCTACAACATTGAAGGAACGTCGATTCGTTGTGACTTGTTGTTTATGTTTGTGGATGAATCCTTGCCGCTGCTTGATAACAAACTGTCTTATCTAATGGAGGAGTTCTAATGTTGAATATGCCAGCAGAGTTTGAACAATTCCATTGGATGGTGGATATGGTACAAAACGTCGACATGGGCTTAGTGGTCATTGATCGAGATTACAATGTACAGGTCTGGAATGGGTTTATGACTCATCACAGTGGTTTGCAGTCTCATGATGCGATAGGTCGTTCTATATTTGATATCTTCCCTGAAATCCCACAGGAGTGGTTTAAATTAAAAACAAAACCAGTGTATGACCTAGGCTGTCGCAGCTTCATCACATGGCGACAACGACCTTACTTATTTTGCTGTCGCAATGTTCGACCAGTCACGCAGCAAGCGGAGTTTATGTACCAGAATGTTACGTTGAACCCAATGCGCACACCGACTGGAAAAATCAACTCGTTGTTTTTGTCTATACAAGACGCGACGGCTGAAGCTCTGATGTCTCAGAATCAATAGCGATAAAAAACTTTCTCAAAAGCCAAGGTCCGCCTTGGCTTTTTTGTATACTTATAATTGTGTTTCCCAATGCGTAGAACGTGAATATGGACTTTAATCTCGCCCTAAAACTCTACACCGCAGAGCAAGTAAAAAACGGTGAAACGCTGGCTGCGCAAATGGCTGGTGTTTCTATGTATAGCTTAATGCAACGCGCTGGTATGGCCGTGTATGAGCGCTTTTTACATCTGTATCCTAAATCAAGAAATATCTTAGTGATTTGCGGTAAAGGGAATAATGGTGGTGACGGATACGTATTTGCCTCGCTTGCTAAACAAGCGCAACTCAATGTACAGGTTTTCCAACTTGGTGATGTGACTGCGCTCAAAGGTGATGCTTTGCGCGCATACCAAGATTGGCAGTCAATCGACGGTGTTAACAATGATTGGGATGAATGGAATACCGCATTGCTAGAAGCAGATGTGATCATTGATGCCATGTTAGGTACTGGTTTAAGCGGTGAGGTTCGTTCGGAGTATCGTCGCTATATTGACCAAATTAATCAAATTCATACCCCTGTGATTGCAGTCGACGTTCCTTCTGGTCTGTGTGCTAATACAGGTGCAGTTTTAGGTGATGCTATTCGTGCCGAGCATACAGTAACCTTCATTGGGTTTAAGCAAGGCTTATGCACTGGACAAGCGAGAGATCGCGTTGGCGAGCTCTACTTTTGTGGTTTAGGCGTCAATACTAAGTTTGATACTATCGAAGTAGAAAGTGCATTAGGTATTGATCATCAGGTTGTTTCAAGATTAATGCCCAAGCCAAATCCAACGGTCCATAAAGGTGACAACGGGAAGTTGCTTTGTGTTGGTGGCAACCAAGGGATGTCTGGAGCGATTCGTTTATGTTCCTCCGCTGCGATTAGAGCCGGAGCTGGTTTAACTGCCGCAATTACTCACACGAGTAGCCTTATTCCACTGCAGGTTGGTTGCCCAGAAGTAATGAGCCAGAGCATCACCGCTGACTTACTCAGGGATACTGAGAACGACTTAACTAAACGCATTCGCTGGGCTGACGTATTCGTGTTTGGTCCTGGCTTTGGAGATGATGAGTGGGCTTATCAAGCCTATCAATATCTGGCTCAAGAGCAGAAACCTAAAGTTGTTGATGCTGATGGCCTCAATATTCTAGCGATGCTGAGCCAGCGATGCGATGGCACTCTGGTGTACGACAACCATCGAGTGATCACGCCGCATCCTGGAGAGGCAGCTCGACTACTAAATGTAACCATTCAACAAATAGAAAGTGACCGATACTCTGCTGCAAGACAACTGCAAGAGCGTTATGGCGGTGTAGTGGTTTTAAAAGGCGCGGGGACGCTTATTTACGATGGAACGAGAATGTACGTCTGTCTAGCGGGTAACGCCGGAATGGCGACGGGGGGAATGGGAGATGTGTTATCTGGAGTCATTGGTGCATTACTAGCCAAAGGTTTACCAATTTCTGTTGCCGCACGTTTAGGTGTGGTACTTCACAGTCATGCTGCTGATATAAACGTGAGTCAGAATGGTCAAATTGGTCTTTTGGCAAGTGATGTCGTTAGCACTCTTCGTACCGCTATCACCCAAGAGCTCTATCGAAATTAATTAGATTTCATGCATTGCTGAGAAAATTGGTCGATTTTTTTGAGTACTTTTTTACGAATTAGCAGGGCATCTTAGTATTAGGTGATTGAGTTTTAGGCAGGTTTGAGAGGTGATGCGTTTTAATTTTTAAGATATGACGCAAAGGTTTGCGCAATAGGTTAACTCAAGTGCTTTCTCAAGTTGTTGATAGTTATAAATAATAAGAGGTTTTGGTGACTTGGGGAGCGTTTTTGATATGCGATTTTCAAGATGGTATCACAAAAAAAATTCAAATATCAGACTTGTAGGAAATAAATCACAGCCTATAATGCTGAAAACCGGAGCGTCTGCCAACGCTCCGGTTTTTTTGTGTCCGAAGAACAGTGAACTCGTCTGCCAACGAAATCACTACGCACTCTGGAATGACACATATACATATGAATCAAGGAATTACACAATGCGTATCGAACAAGAACTTAAGTTAGGTTTTAAAGATGTACTGTTTCGCCCGAAACGTTCTACCCTTAAGAGCCGTTCTCAAGTAAATTTAACCCGCGATTTTACATTCAAGCATAGTGGTCGTCAATGGTCTGGTGTGCCAGTAATCGCAGCAAACATGGATTCGGTTGGTAGCTTTGCAATGGCTAAAGCGCTGGCTGAGCATGGTGTAATGACCGCTGTTCACAAACATTACACGGTAGAAGATTGGGCTGAGTTTGCTAAATCAGCAGATAAAGTAACCATGAATAACGTTATGGTGTCTACGGGAACATCTGACGCAGACTTCCAAAAAACCAAAGACATCATGGCGCTTTCAGATGAATTTATTTTCATTTGTATCGACATTGCTAATGGTTACTCAGAGCATTTGGTCGAGTATGTTGAACGCGTGCGAGCTGAGTTCCCAGACAAGGTCATTTCTGCAGGCAACGTGGTTACTGGTGATATGTGTGAAGAGCTAATCCTAGCTGGTGCAGACATCGTTAAAGTGGGTATCGGCCCAGGCTCAGTTTGTACAACTCGTGTAAAAACGGGTGTTGGTTACCCGCAGCTTTCTGCAATCATCGAGTGTGGCGATGCAGCGCACGGCCTTGGTGGCATGATCGTCGGTGACGGTGGTTGTTCTTGTGCGGGTGACGTAGCGAAAGCATTCGGTGGTGGAGCGGATTTCGTAATGCTAGGCGGGATGCTAGCGGGTCACGAAGAGTCAGGCGGCGAAGTGATCGAGAAAGACGGCGAGAAGTTCATGAAATTCTATGGCATGTCGTCGAAGAGCGCGATGGATAAGCACTCAGGTGGTGTCGCTGGCTACCGTGCGGCCGAAGGTAAAACCGTATTATTGCCATACCGTGGTAGCGTTCACGGTACTATTCAAGACATCCTTGGAGGCGTTCGCTCAACTTGTACATACGTGGGTGCAGCAAAGCTTAAAGAGCTAACCAAGCGTACTACATTCATCCGCGTTCAAGAACAAGAGAACAACGTGTTCGGTAAAGAGTAAATCGACTGTATGTAACAAGTGTAAAAGCAACCATATATTGATATTTGGTGCAACCATAATTTGATATTGCCTCTTCATCAGTCTATTGCTTTTTAAGTTTATGACATTTTTGAAGAGGCAGTTTTATGTCTGCTCTACCTTCCCCTTCTACAGCCAGCCTGCTTTAACTTGAAACTGCGTTTGACACTCCTGCTCGAAACTAAATCACGTGAAAAACATACACCGTTACGTCAGTGCTAAGATGGGAAAAAGAGTCACGGTAGAATCATTTTAGAATGTGCCGCTTGTTATCATTTTGATTTCGAGCTTACCATCGTTCGTTTTTGCTCCTAGCCGATACGGCTTTCATACTGCTTCAATAGCAAAACCCATACCTATGTTCCAGACTTTCTAGTATCAGTTTGATACCGGTGAATATACGCTGTATGAAGTAAAATCCGATATGGAGAGTTCAAAATCGGCATTTCAATGTGAATGGGAAGCAAAAGTACAAGGCGCGTTTGCGTTAGGTTTGGAGCTAGAACTGGTTACAGAGGAAGAAATACTGGATGAGGTTATCTCTAGCAACCTTAAACTTTTGCATCGATATTCCTCAAGAGATAACCGAACCACTTTCATCAAACTCTCCTTACGATGTTAAAACTGAATGGTACCCAAACAGCGAAAAGTTTAGGACATCACCTCTGTCTAAATGGAAGAAAAATATTTCCATTCCTGTGTGATTTGCTCTCTCGAAGCCTACTGAAAACAAGCTTAGAGACCTCACCTCCTCTCGAATCTGAATTGGGTTGTTATGCCTAAGAAATCGTTCTCGAGTTTTCATCGGAAGTCGGCACTTCAGCAAGAAAAGCCTGAGCCAAATGAGAGGGTGTCGATACCAGCGATGTTGATGAAGAAACATATCGAGATATATCTGCATTTCCTGACAATATAGCCACTCAAATTACTTTTCGTCTAAGCATTCTTCGTTATTTAGCACTGTAAGTGCGAAAAATCATTCCAAAGACTATTGAACCACATCGTGTTGTACTACAACGGTTATATGACAGGATTATTCCAAGTGCAATATCAATACACCGGTGGTTGGTTTTCAGAGTATCTGATTGTATAGCTCCAAGGAATAAAGATAAGGGTAATAGTAAAGTCAAGGACCAACATTCGTTGATGCTTTGATGAAACAAGCTGTAGAAAAAGTTATCTTTGGGCGAAAAGCGCGTATCAGAAGGGCCAACAAGCGCGTGCGAAGGCAATTACGTCAGCATAATCTGAACAATGGAACGAAGTACAAATAGCCAACTTATGAATCCCTTCGGAAACGGGTTAAAAAGAAGGTCCCTTTCGAATTACTGACCGCGGAGAAGGGGGAGCGAGTCGTGAAAATAGAGTTCCGTCGGATGGGAAAAAAGATGTTGAGTTTTTACGTCTTTGAGAGGGTAGAAATAGATCATACGGTAGTAGATCTCTTTGCTGTACATGAAGAACATCGCGTGCCATTGGGCCGACCTTGGCTTACTCAATTAGTTGATTGTTACAGCAAAGCAGTTATTGGTTTTTACCTAGGGTTTGAACCACCTTGTAATTAGGTGGTTAAGTAAATCTCGATGTTTGCTCAGTAACTCATTAGATAAACAACCTAAGTCCGTGACTTCCATACCTACAGTTAAGATTGATTCCAATATTTCGACTGCAACTGAAGTTGAACCGCTCTTGACCAATTTAACTAACACATAATTAATATTGCTGACGGTGCGATTATGCTCAGGTGAAACATTGAAAAGTTGTTTTTTTACCAAAAGCTCTATGGTTCGAAAAAAGTGGGAACGAAAGTATGGTTACCACAGGCCTTCATCGTCGGAGACCGCTGTGTATCGCGTAAAACAACTATTAGGCGCTTCACTCACGCTTCGAAATTACCACGCACAAGTTGGGGAGACATACGCCATTATCAAAGCACTCAACACGCATACTTGAAAGAGGTTTTTGGTTATATCGATGCGACAACGTTAATAGACATGATGATTACTCCTGTTCTTACTGGTTGCACCATTAGTTTGGTACAACGGTGCTAAAAGGGAGGTGCGAAGATCACATCAAAGCTACTAAGTGCATTAAGGTAGAGTTGATACTTGGACTATCTATATATGCGATCAAATCGCAGAATTCAGCATTGGAAAGGTTCGACCGATTTTGTCAACACGCTGTCCGTTACTTCTACTCATACTAAGTGCGCCATTAGTTTGGCGCAACGAAGCTAGATAGGAGATCCGTTCATCACATCAAATCCCCCTGTATTCCTCAAGCTATTTTAGCCTGAGGAACACATTTCATGTGAAGCTTATTGAGGCGCTTTCATCGCTTCAGATTTGTCTGAAGTCATGACGAAATGCAGCTCACCACCATCTTTCAAATCGCTGTGCGCGAAGCTGAAGTTGTCACTCAATTGTTTGCCGTTGATGGTCACCGACTTCACGTAGATGCTCTCTTGGCTGTTGTTTTCTGAGGTGATGGTGAATTTACCGTCCGCGACTGGAATCACGGCTTTGTCGAACAGAGGACGACCGATGGTGTAGCTTGCTTCGCCCGGTGTGACTTGGTAGAAGCCCAATGCAGACATCACATACCACGCCGACATTTGACCGACGTCTTCGTTACCAATCAGACCTTCATGGGTTGGGTGGTAGAACTCGTTCATCGCTTGGTCGACGATTTCTTGTGTCTTCCAAGGTTCTGCCGTCCAGTTGTAGAGGTAAGGCACGTGATGATCTGGCTCGTTACCCATCACGAACTGACCGATGTAGCCCGACATGTCGTGTGATTGGCTTGTATCGGCGTTGGAGTCCGCATTAAACAGCGCATTCAAGTTGGCTAAGAATGCCGCTTTGCCTTGTTCGGTTACGTCTTCAGGAAGAGAGAAGTCAGTACGGTCAATGTGCTCGCCGCCCATCACGTTAGCCAGACCGTTCAAGTTGTGCGGTGCAAACCATGTCCATTGCCATGTATTGCCTTCAGTAAAGTCTTCACCACGGTGCTCGGCGCGGTAAGGCCAGAACACGTCACTTTCGTTGAGTGCTTTGCGGTCTTTACACGCGTTGTAGTCCATACCGTCTGGGATAGACAGCGCCATGTTCTCGTCCAAACATTCGGCTTTGAGGTTGTTTGCCCAAACCTTGCTGCCGCTGTTCATGTAAGCCGGACGCATAAAGCCCGTTGCACCCAATGCGTTGCCTTTGGTGTCTTGCAGTTTGCCATATTGCTCTAGGTTGTAATCGAAGTAGTTCTTGAACGATTCAGAGCGCGCCATGTAGCGGTCGTACTGTTGGTCGTTGCCCGCAAGTTTAGCGATCTGAGCGATACACCAGTCGTAGTATGCGTTCTCAAGACCGTAAGACACCGACTCGTTCACGAGTTCGTCGTATTTATCGACTTTTAAGCCTTCTACGTAACCCGGTTTGTCACCAGAATCCGGTGCCCATTTGGTGTTAGCTGGAATAAAGCCGACGTCTTCTTGGTAGTCGTTGTGACGTGTCATGACTGTGAAGCGTTTGTCACCGTTCCAAGCGTCTTGGTAAGGCACCCAGTTCTCTGTTTTATCAAGGTTGAAGTTGACTGTTTCGTCAGCAGCTTTCAGTGCCAAATCAAACTCGGCAGCAGTAAAAGCTTCTGGGTGTTTGACCATGATATCGGCAATAACCGAGACCGCAGGATGTCCGACCATTTCACCAGTGTAATCCGAGTGCAGTTCCCATTTTGGCAGCACGCCGCCCGTTTGGTATTTGTTCAATAGATCGCGTGCGTGTTCAATCGCGCGGTCTTTATCGATGATGGTTTTCAATGGGTGTGCAGCGCGGAAGGTATCCCACATTGAGTACACTGAATAGTTCACTAAGCCATCTTCTGCTTGGTGCACTTTGCCATCCATGCCACGGTATTTGCCATCCACATCTTGGTATAGGAATGGAGCAACAAACGTACGGTAGAGCGAGGTGTAGAACATGGTTTTGTCTGCTTTGTTGCCGCCTTCCAGTTCAAACTCGCCAAGGATGTTTTCCCAAGCCACGCGGTTTTGTTGTACGACGTTGTCGAAATCCCAGCCGTTAGTGTCTGCTTCTAGGTTTTTCAATGCGCCGTCAACGCCAGTGCCAGAAATCGCTACTTTGACCACCAATGGCTCATCGCTCTTACCAAAGTTCAAATGCGTCAGGACATCGTTTGCGCGTTTTGCCAAACGTTCTGGGTCAGGTTCTGGTTCGCCCGGCATTGGTTTGTGCTCTGCGTAACCACGGTAATCTTCCAAGCCGACTTCGGTAGCGTCAGTTGGAGTCAGTTTGCTCTCAGAAGCCAGCTTGGTGTACAGGTTCTCTTCAATGATTGGATCAGAGAATTCTGCCGCGAAGAACACGGTTTGCCATTGACCCCATTCGTTTGAGGTACGTGCACCTACGACGGTGGTGTCGTTAACTCGTTTGTAGTAGATGCTGCGAGAGTGGTTGCCGTATTGCTCCAACAGTTCGTGTTGCAGGTCGATACGTACTTTGCGGTCTTCACCCGGCTTGAAGGTGTAACGTTGGAACGCCACGCGGTCGGTTGCAGACAGTTCAGCTTTTACGTCGGTTTCTACAAGGTCAACCGAGTAGTAACCAACCTCTGCCACTTCCGAGCTTTTATCCATGGTCACGGCATCGGTATTGAAGCCTGTGTATGGCAAGAAGGCGAAGTCGTTTAAATCGCCTTTACCTGCGCCGGAAATGTGAGTCATTGAGAAGCCAGAAAGCAGGCTGTGCACAGGATCGTATTCGACAGGTGAGCCTTTACCATTCCAACCGTTTGGATCGAAGTTATCTGGTGATGGTTGAATCATACCTTCTGGCATGACTGGAGATGGGTTGACGTTGCCAAGACCTTTAGTGCCAATCAAGGTATCAACGAATTCCAAAGTAGGGGTAGAGATAACAGGAGTTTCTGGATCAGAGTCGCTGCCACAACCAGCAAGACCAAGCATGGCGGTTAACACTGCGGTAGAGAGTAGGGTTCTTTTTAGTTTCATTGTTTTTATTCCACGAGAAAAGGGGACACGAGGTCCCCTCAAAATCATTATTCGCCAAGGTTGGCTTGCATTGCTTCAGACTTGTCAGCTGTCATCACGAAGTGCAGTTCGCCGCCTGCTTTGAATTCGCTGTGCTGGAAGGTGTTGTACACATCCAGAGGCTTGCCGTTGATGGTCACTTCTTTGATGTACATGTTGTCTGGACCGTTGTTTTCAGCCGTTACCGTGAAGGTGCCAGAGCCAATGTCTACCGTCGCTTTGTCGAAGATTGGACGACCGATGCTGTAGGTTGGATCGGTTGGCGAGATTTGGTAGAAGCCTAGTGCTGACATCAAGTACCACGCCGACATTTGACCTACGTCTTCGTTACCGATGATGCCGTCTGGTGTCGGTTTGTAGAACTGGTCGTAAACTTGGTCTAGGTATTCCTGCGCCTTGTAAGACTCTTCAGTACGGTTGTACAAGTAGATAACGTGGTGCGAAGGCTCGTTACCGTGAATGTACTGACCAATGTAGCCTGTCATGTCTTGGTGCGCTTCGCCGCCATTTGGATCGGCAGTAAATAGGTTGTTCAGCTTGTCGTTCAGACCTTGAGTGCCGCCCATGATTTCAGTCAGCTTGTCCAAGTCTTGCATGAACGCCCATTGCCACTGCCACGCGTTACCTTCTGTGTAGTAGAACGCGTCAGACTTGTAAGGGTCGAAGTCAGTAGAAGCGTATTTCAGTGCACATGGGTCGCCTTCTTTCAGTTCTGTCGGTACAAAGAAGCCTGTGCCGTCTGCGTTACCTGCTTCTGCATCCCAGTGTTTCAAAGAGTTGTAAGAACGAGCTTTGAACTCTTCATACGCGTCCATATCGCCAGCGGCTTTTGCCATTTCTGCGATCGTCCAATCGTAGAATGAGAATTCCAACGAGTACGACACTGAGTTCCAGTTCGGGTAGCGAACACACTGTTCTTTCTCGTGGTAGTTCAACTGACCTGCCATAAGTGAGCTTAGGATGTCGTCATGAATCTGTGGGTACTCATGTGGTGTGTAGCGAGCTGATTTTACTGATGCCGTGTAAGCTTGCTCTGCATCAATCAAGCCTTTGGTTACCGCATCGCCCAGAATCGCTGCCGATGGGTAGCCGATCATGGTGCCGGTTTCTGAGCCGTGACCTTCCCATTTCGGCAGTAAACCAAACTCGTCGTTAGATTTACGAATCAAGTCTTTGACGTATAGCGTTGCTTGGTCTGGGTCGATGATGGTCCACATTGGGTGAACGGCGCGGAACGTATCCCACGTTGAGTAAATCGAGTAGTTTGGTGTGTCGACATCTTTCAGTGTGCGCACCGTGCCAAGCATATCCACGTATTGACCATCCACATCGTAGAACTCGATTGGGGCGATCATCATGTGGTACATGCCAGTGTAGAAGTTGGTTTTCTCTGCGTCTGTGCCGCCTTCAACTTTGATTTTTGCTAGTTTCTCAGCCCACGCGTATTCCGCGTCTTCTTTCACTTGTGCTAGGTCGAAACTTGGTGCTTCCGCCTCTAAGTTTTTCTGTGCGCCTTGCCAGTTAACAGGAGAGATACCGACGCGGATTTCAATTGGCTCTTCGCCTGTGCCGAAGTTTAGATAAGCGGTCAGATCATCGCCTGAGTAAACCGCGCCATTGCGCATTTCGCGAGTTGGTTCTAGATCTTGTTCGCCCAACAGTGCCTTGGCGATTGGTTGGTTGAATTTCGCGTAGAAGAAGATGTCCTGACCTTGGTGATCTTGCCCTTGGAACCAGCCTGTTGATGTTTTACGACCGCGAATGGTGTATTCGTCCACCACTTCTACTTTGTTCTTCAAAGACTTGCCGTTGTTGTTCATTAGGGTATGACCTAAATCGAACTTCACGTTACGGTCCGCGCCTTCAGCAAAAGTGTATTTGTGCAAACCAACGCGTTTGGTTGCGCTCAGTTCCACTTCGATTTGACCTTGGTTCAGCTTGGTTTTGTAGTAGCCTGCGCTTGCTTCTTCATTGGCTTTGTCGAAAGAGTTCAGTTGTGTGTTCGCCATGTCTGCGTATGGCAGAACCAAGATGTCGCCTAAGTCCGTTGCGCCTGTACCTGAAAGGTGAGTATGGGAGAAGCCGTACAGCGGAACGTCAGTGTTAACTACTTCGCCAGTTTCGTAGTTGGATGAATCCCAGTAGCCAGATGCCGAGTGCCAAGGGTTAAGTCCTGATTCATGGTCTGTGTTAGAGCCGATGAAAGTATCTGGAGACAGTTGAACCATACCTGCCGGTACCGTCGCGCCCGGGAATGTATGACCAGAAGCTGCTGTGCCGATCATAGGATCGACGTATTTCAACACCGCAAGATCAACAATTGGATCGCCCGGCAGTGAAGAGGAAGAATCGTTGTCGCTGTTACAGCCAGCCAAGCCACCCGTCAGACCAACCAGGATAGCCAAAGAGATAAGATTACGTTTAAACATGTGCATACCGTTTTGTCGTTATTTGTATATAAAAGTGTTTATAAGAGACTGTTTATAAAGGACTGCTTATAAAGTTTTCTTGTAGGGATAGCCGGGAGATGCGCTCCCCCGGCTGAGTTGTCACTATTGGGATTAACGAGAACCTGCTGGCATCTCGTCTTCATGCAAGAACTCACCGATGCCTTGTGCTGGTGGAAGATCTTGCTCTAGAGAGCCCCAACGTTGATTTGGTTTGTCGCCCATCACGAACTCCAACTCACCGCCGTACATGATTTCGTCATGAGTCAGGTAAGTACGGTTGAAGTCTTTGCCGTTGTAGCGAGCCGATTGAATGAAGATGTTTTCGCGGCTAACGTTCTTCGCAGTAACCGTGAACTTCTGGTTGTTGCCGACATCGATAGACGCGCTTTCAAACAGCGGAGTACCGATTTCGTAGATGCCAGAAGAAGCATTCACTGGGTAGAAGCCAAGTGCACGGAACACGAACCACGCAGAGAGCGTACCGAAGTCGTCGTTACCACAAATGCCGTCAGCGGTATTCTTGTAGCAAATGTTGGTTGCTGCTGCGATGGCTGCCTGACCTTTCCAAGGTTGACCGACGTAGTTGTACAAGTACGGCACGTGGATATCTGGTTCGTTACCTTGAACGTGCTGACCAACGTTACCTGTGTTGAACACTGGGAATTGGTTGTCGCCGGCGTTGCGGTCCGGGTAGGTTGACCAGTATTCATCCAAGCGTGCTGCGAACAAGTCACCGCGTTCTGCTTCAGGGTTTTGTGTCTTGTCGAAGCGTGTCATCAGATCAATCAAGCCATGAATGTCGTGCTGAACACTGAACGAGTATTGCCAGCCGTTAGACTCAGAGAATGCCCAGTTGAACATGTCTGGACGCCAGTCTTTACCCACCGCGCGACCGGTGATTGGGTCTACCCAACCTGCATCGATAAACTCGCCATCGTAGTCACGGGCTTTGAACCAACCTTGGTATTGCTTACCGCCGAAGTCGAATTGCGCTTGCCAGTTTTTAGAACGGTTAGCGAACTCGGTGTAGCGTGGATCTTCTTCACCGAAGACTTCTTTGATTGATTGCGCGATTGCCCAGTCGTTCATTGAGTATTCAAGCGAGTAAGATGCTGTCCAAGAGTCTTTAAATGGTGAGTGACCGCCGTAAGAATCTGGTGGAGTGTCGTGCAATTGCGCTGGCACGTAACCTTGTTCTTCGTACTCTTTGATCCATGCTACGCCTTGGCTTGTTGCGGCGCGCGCGTCAGTGATCATCGCTTCAACCAAGCGCTCTTTCACGTCTTTGCGCTCTGCTTCTGTAAAGCCAAGGTCGATCATGCGTTTTTCTAGTGAACCTTTCGACAACACATCATGAATCACAGGCGTTGAGTGCATGCCCATCATCATGCCTGTTTCGTTGCCTTTGAATGTCCACTCAGGCAGGCGACCTTTACGCACGTTGCCTTTGTCATCCACCCATTCTTCTTCGGCGTAAGACAGCATAGACAGCACCACGTCTGCTAAGCGGTCAGGTTCAAGAATCGAAGACAGCGGTTGAACTGCGCGGTAGGTATCCCACAAAGAGAAAGTGTCGTAGCGCGTGAAGTCTGCTTTGCCATCTTTGTTGGCATCGGCAGTGCGGATTGACTCTTTCAGCGTATCAATCTTATCGCCCCAAGGTGTGTTGCCATCTGGGTAAGCGTTACGACCTTGGTGAACTTGGCGGTAGCGACCATCTAAGTCAGAGTGAATGGTTTGACCTAGGTACGAGTGGTACATCGCGGTGTAGAACGTCTGTTTGTAATCTTCGTCGCCAGAGACTTGGATCTTGCCGAGTTCGTCTTCCCATTTTTTCGTTGCCGCTTCGCGTACTTGGTCGAAGTTCATGCCCGCAACTTCTGTCATGTTAAGAGAAGCACCTGATTTGCCGTTCTCGCCGATCTCAACGTTTGATAGCGCTAATTTCGCTTCAACCGTTAAGCCGTCTTTTGATGTGTCGAACTCAACGTAAGCGCGCGCGTATTGGTACTTGCCGCGTGTCTCGTTACCGATTTCTGTAATGCCTTCTGGCACATCCATGTAACGACCTTGCTCTTTATCGTAGTAAGCAAAGCGAACGTTTTTGATTGGTTGGTCGAATTCCATCACGAAGAATTCTTTTTGGCTTGGTGCCCAGCCATCTGAGAAACGGTGACCTTCTAGACGGTTATTGTCTTTGTCCCATTTCAAGTAAGAATCTGAGGTATAGTCCCAGTTAATTTTGAAGCCAGTGTTCACGATGATTTCTGACTTCTCATCACGAGGGAAGGTATAGCGGTGTACACCAACGCGATCCGACGCCGTCAACTCGGCTTTGATGTCGTAATCCAATAGATCGACTTTGTAGTAGCCTGCCGTCGCTTGCTCGTCACGATGTTGGAAGCGAGACGCCTCTAGGTTGAGCGTTGCTGAACCTTCATCAATCATGTAATCCGAACGTGAGTTGATTGGCATGACGAGAATGTCGTTCAAGTCGCCAGCACCTGCTCCGGAAAGGTGGGTGTGAGAGAAACCGGAAGTACGTGCGTCGTGGTAGTAGTAGCCTGAAATGTATTCCCAGCCGTTAGAACCGTTGTTTGGAGAAAGCTGCACCATGCCGTGTGGTGTGGTTGCACCAGGGTAGGTGTTGCCTAGGTTACCTGTGCCGATGAATGGGTTGACGTAGCGTGTTACGTCCATATCGGCGAAATCTACCGGGATGTGAACACCCATGTCGATTTCAGGTGTTTCTGGGTTTGGCTTGTCATCACAGTCGCCATCGCCAACTGGAGGACATACTGGCTTGCCGCCGTCAGGAATATCCGGCAGCGCAGGGGTGGTATCACCGCTTTCATAAATGTTGGTTGTGTCGTCGTTACAGCCAGTCAGGCCGACTAGACCACTTAAAACTGCGCAAGCGAGTAGGGAAGTTTTGAATTTCATTTTTAAAGCCTTGTAAATTGTAGGGTTATATAATTAAAAAAATCAGGGGTATTACTAAAACTTAAAAACTTGAAATAGAGCCCTTTGGGGGAAAGGGCTCTTAGGGGGAGGAGCTTAAGGTTTAAGCTTTCACAAGAGTCGCTGCGTTACGCATCGCTTCTTTCGTTGAACACTCAACAACGTTTGCTTTTGCAAAGCGGTGAGCGTCTTTTACTTGGATATCGTGAGCTAGAATAACCAACTTCGCGTTTGCTACATCTAGGTCTGTGATGCGGTTCTGGATACCGTTTTGACCTTGAGTTTCTACTTTGATTTTTAGACCCGCTGCTGCACCTGCTTTCTCTAGTGCTTTCGCTGCCATGAATGTGTGTGCTACGCCAGATGGGCAACATGTTACTGCTACGATGTCGTACTCGCCTTCGCCTGCTGCTGGAGCTACTTGAGCTTGCGTCGGTGCTGCTTCTGCGATTTCGTCTTCTGCTTCTTCTTCAGCAACTGGTTTCCAGAAGCCAACGATAACCGCAGTTGTTAGTGAGCCTAGTGCGATACCCACAACGTACATTGGGATGTTGCTTGATACAGGTGCTGTGATTAGACCGCCCCATGGTGCGTGTAGTAGTACGTCTGTTAGGAAGCCGAACACACAGCCAACGATACCACCAGCAACGATTGAAGGAAGAACGCGTACAGGGTCGTTTGCTGCGAATGGGATAGCACCTTCAGAGATACCGATAGAGCCCATGATTGCTGCTGCTTTGCCTGCTTCTTGCTCTTGCTTAGTGAACTTCTTCTTGAATAGGAATGTTGCTAGTGCCATACCTAGAGGAGGCGTACAGATTGCAATACCAACACCACCCATTAGCCATGGTTGTGTATCAACTTGAGTTTGAGCGAATAGCGTCGCTACTTTGTTGATTGGACCGCCCATATCGAATGCCGTCATACCACCAAGAATCGTACCTAGAACCACTTTAGAAGCGCCAGCCATAGAAGCTAGGAATTCGTTCATAGAAGCCATGAAGATCTTGATTGGCTCACCGATACCCCATAGAACGATACCTGCAGAGATAAGCGTACCAACAAGTGGGTAGATGAAGTAAGCGCCCAACGCAGTCATGTTAGCAGAAAGAGGGATCTTCTTAAGTTGGAATACCACACCACCAGCGATGAAGCCCGCTACGATACAACCAAGGAAGCCGCCGCCCATGTCAGCCATGATGCCAGAAGAGATCATCGCTGGAGCAAGTGCCGGTTTGTCTGCAATTGAATAACCAATGAAGCCACCAAGAATAATTGGGAACAGCACCAGACCTTTAATACCGATATTAGAAATATCCGCCAATAAACCGTCCGCAGGAACCGCACCTTTACCTGATGCCATTACCGCCAGCGCCAGTAGTACACCACCCGCAACGATAAATGGAAGCATGTGAGAAGTACCGAATAAAAGGTGACCTTTCATGGTACTGAGTAGTTTTTTGAAATCGCTATTATTAGTAGCTTGAGCTGTGATTGTACTCATAATTTCACGCCTTATGAATTAATTAAAATATTTAGTATTTGGTTTTCGTCTTTTGCGTTATGAATATCTTCAATAAACTCTTCGCTAAATTTTCCGAATAATTCTTGAAGAACATAAATATGGTGGTCGGCACCGTTATCTGGTGAAGCAATCATGAAGAATACGGTCGGTTTGACTCCCTCTTCGTCGCCATACTCGATGCCTTCGCGCTTTACGCCAACAGCGATTGCAGGCTCTGTGACCGCTTTGCTTTTTGCGTGTGGGTAGGCGATGCCGTCCATTGAAGTTACGCTTAATACTTCACGTGATTCTATGTCGGTTAAAAAATCCTCTTTGCTGCTGATTCGATTATTTCCGAATAGCATTTTCGCTAGCTCTTCAAAGACTTCTTTTTTATTATTTGCTTTAAGATTGCCTTTAATTAAATTGACGTTTGTTAGTTCTGTAATCATTTTGTGACTCATTGGTACTGAAGTAATGAGGCAAATTTAATTAATATTACGGTTTTCTGAAATAGTAAAAAAAAACCAATAACTATATTTTTGTATCACACAAGCTTAAGTGTGATTTAGCTCTCCAATATATCAATATAAAACTAGGATGAATGAATATCAAAAGCCAATAACGGCGGTTATTGGCTGAACTATAAAATGTAACAGTATGAAGGAAGCTTAATTAGCGTTCACTAACTGTGAGCGCGCGCAACACGACCTTCACAATCCAAAGTGACCTGTTTTGCGTAAGCCGGAATGAAAACTGATTGTCCTTTTTCAACCACGCATGTTTCACCGTTTGCGTGAGTTAGCACAAGTTTGGTATCCAGAGGCATAAGGATCTCAGCGGTTTGAACTTCTAGAGTACGCTGGTGAGCTTGTTTAACGATGGCGAATTTGAAATCGTCCACAGGAATTGGGTATTCCAACATATCGTCGATTTCAGTCGGTGCAAGCAATAGGCTGTCGAATGGCTTCTCATTGAAGCGTGTACATGCAACAAGCTCTTTCACGTCCATGTATTTTGGTGTCAGACCTGCGCGCAGTACGTTGTCTGAGTTTGCCATGATCTCAAGACCTGTACCTTTTAAGTAAGCGTGTGGCGTTTCTGCATCCAAGAACATAGCATCACCCGGTTGTAGGGTAATCACATTAAGCATCAGTGGTGCAAACAAACCAATATCGCCAGGGTATTGCTTCTCTAGCTCAAGAATAAGGTTGAACAGAGGTAAGTCGGTGATGCGAGCTTGAGCCAATAGCACCGTCAACGCCATCTCTTTCTGTTCGCCCTCTAGTGACAGTAGACCCGAGAAGAAGGTCGCCAAGCCCGTTGGCGTTTGGTTTGCGATTAGATCATCTACCAAACCTTGTAGCTCAGGAATCGCCAGCTCAGAGAAGAAGCTGATGATTTCACTTGTTGGGCGGAATCCATTCATCGCTTGGTATTCGGTTAGCGCGTAAACCAATTCTGGTTTGTGGTTTGGATCTTTGTAGTTACGGTTTGCAGCGGTTAGGGGAATGCCTTGTTTTTCTTCCAGTGCAAAACCTAGTTCTGCTTGTTGCTTGTTTGGGTGCACCTGAATCGACAGCGCTTTCTCAGCGGCAAGCACTTTAAACAGGTATGGAAGTTCACCAAAACGGTTTGCGACTTCTTCACTCAGAAAAGCATTCATGTCTTGAGCAATCAGTGAAGAGAGTTTGGTCTCCTTGCCGTTTACCATCACCACTGAGCAACCGTTTGGATGCGCGCCCATCCATACTTCTGCTTGTGGTTCGCCCGTTGGGTTTTCAATGCCAAACAGTTGGTTAACAGAAGTAGTACTGCCCCAAGCGTAGTTTTGAATCACGTTGTTCATCAGGAAAAACATCGGATGCTTAGCTTGAGTTTGAATCGTTTGTGTATCGGACATCGTTAAATCAGACATAGAGTGTCACCATGAGAGAAAATCATGGCTTGGGCGACATTGCCCAAGCCATAGGAGCCATTTGGGGGAGGGGGGATTAAGCAGCTGCTTGCATCATTTTTGCTTTACGTACTTTCTTCAACGTTACACACGTTACTGCGGTAACCGTTGCGCCAGCTGCCATACAAATCAGAGCAAGGACTGGGTGGTTCATCGCGCCAAGTAGAGCGACCACGGGACCTCCGTGAGCAACGCTGTTGGTGATGCCGAATGAGAACGCCATTACTGCCGCCACCATTGAACCAAGTACGTTTGCAGGAATCACTGACATTGGATCTTGCGCTGCGAATGGAATAGCACCCTCAGAGATACCCACCAGGCCCATTGCACCTGCGGCTTTACCTGCTTCGGTTTCTGATTCTTCGAACAGGTCGAACTTACGACCAAGCGCCGTTGCCAGTGCCATGCCTAGAGGAGCAACAGGGATTGCACACGCCATCGCACCCATGAATTGAGTTTGACCGCTCGCAATCATGCCCACAGAGAATAGGAATGCGACCTTGTTGAATGGACCACCCATATCGAAGCCAGCCATACCACCAAGTACGATACCCAGTAGAACGACGTTACCTGTACTCATGCTAGTGAGTAGCGCAGTCAGACCGTCCATTAGGCTTGCGATTGGCGCGCCGATAACGAAGATGAATAGACCTGCGATGAATAGCGAACCTGTGATTGGTGCGATCATGATTGGCACCAAAGGTTGGATGAATTTGTGGTAGTTAATCGACGTAATCCACTTCACGAAGTAACCCACAAGCAGACCTGCGATGATGGCACCGATAAAGCCTGTACCAGCGTCTGCGCCGTAGAAAGAACCGTTGTTTGCAATCCAACCACCGATCAAGCCAGGAGCTAGAGCTGGGCGGTCAGCAATCGCGTAAGCAATGTAACCGGCAAGGATTGGGATCATCAGCGTAAAGGCAACCACACCGACATTGAGGATTTGGTTCCACATGCTGCCTTCAGGAATCGCCATGCCCGCTTCACTTGGCTGACCACCGACGGCAAGAGCAAGGGCAATCAACAGACCACCCGTTACGACGAATGGGATCATGTGTGATACGCCATTCATCAAGTAGCGATATAAGTCAGAACGAGCTTGAGAAGCTTTGTCGGCAACCGACGCTTGCGTATTGCCATTGGACTCAGCTTGGTACGTCGGTGCGTTTAACGCTTCATTAATCAGTCCTTGAGCATCGCGGATTGGGGCTTTTACGTTGGTTTTAACCACGCGTTTGCCCGCGAAGCGGTTCATGTCAACTTGCTTGTCACATGCCACGATGATGGCATCTGCACGCTCGATTTCTTCTGCGGTTGGACTGTTTTTCACACCGATTGAACCATTCGTTTCAACCTTGATTTCGTAACCCATCGCCGCAGCACCTTTCTCCAGTGCTTCTGCTGCTAAGTAGGTGTGCGCAACGCCCGCAGGACAACCGGTAACACCAATGACGAAACCTTGGTTTGCTGGAGCATCTGTCACTGGTTGCGGTTCTTCTTTAGCAAGAAGGAGTGCCAGTGCGTCTTGGCTGTTTGTTGCACCTAAAAACGCATCGATGAAACCATCTTCAATCAGTTTTGAAGACAGTTCTGCAAGTACTTCGATGTGGTGGTTATCGCCACCGTCTGGAGAAGCGATCATGAAGAACAGCTTTGAAGGTAAACCGTCTTCCGCGCCATACTCGATACCTGATTTGCTAACGCCGATCACAACCGCCGGTTCAATCACAGCGGCGCTTTTCGCGTGTGGAATTGCCACGCCATCTTCAAATCCGGTATTTCCTAATTCTTCACGTGCTTTTATATCTGAAAGAAATTGTGTTTGGTCAGAAATACGACCTTGGGCGTGTAGAACTGCAACCAGTTCTTTAAATACGTCTTCTTTTGAAGATGCTTTAAGATCAAGCTTAATTAAGTCTTCATTTATTAGTTTGGTGATCATTGTCGAACCCCTATAAATATAATTTTTATTTCAGGGGTATTTTTAAATTACTGAGAAAAAGACTGTAGTGAAGAAAAAATGCATTTGCTGGAGGATTGTAACCGACTAACTATAGTGTGATTTAGATCGTTCACTGGACAAATCTAGCTGCATATCTGTGACATGATGGATAAGAAGCTAAACGATAAGTAAAATGTGGCGTTGCTCCCATTTAAAAAGGGATTGAGTGTTTTTGATAGAGTTTTTGTTACTGGAAATTTGATGCGTTAACTGGATTTTTGTAACATTAAAATGGAAGTGTGATTTTGCTCAATAGCACAAAAATCCAGTCCGGTGTATATCTATAGTAAATAGCATCATTGATGCATATATAGAGTGTGAGACAATGATTTTTCATGATTTAATTTCAGCGGTATTAAATGAAAGAGAGCCATTTCATAATATTTGGTTTGCAGGAGATTTTCATACGCCGCCTGAATTTAGCTATCAAGTTAATTTCCCTCGCCTAGAGTTAGTTCTGGATGGGGAATATATTAATGAAATGGAAAGTCATGATCGAAAAGTAACGCACATCGTTGCTAAAAAAGGCGACGCGATATTTATTCCACCTAACTGTTGGAATAAACCAGACTGGGATACCGATTGCTCAGTGTTAAGTATTTTGTTTGGGCGTCGACAACTTGGGTTAAGTTTGGTGAGCAAACGCAAAGGTGAGGCAAACTTTTACGATATTCAAAAGCATAGCATCCAAACACGCTCAGGATTTGCGATAGATAACATCTTAGAAGCGTTGAGCTCACTGGCTCGTGAGAATACTAAAAAACCAATGGATGAGCTTTTACTGCAAGCATTACTGCAATACGCGAAGACGATGTTGGATGCTCCAGTCGAGCAGCAGTCACATAGCCGTGTACAAGATCTCTATCAAGGGATTTGTATCTACATTCAAGAGAACTTCCATCGCCCAATCACACGTGACAGCATTGCGTCGAGATTCAGTATTTCCTCGAACCATTTGTCGCGCTTGTTCCGTCAGCAGGGGCACATGACCTTGGCAGACTACATTACTTGGGTACGCGTGGATCGTGCGAAGTTTATGCTCAAGAAATACAACTTCAAACTCAATGACGTGTCAGTGCGCTGTGGATTTAAAGACGTGAACTATTTCTGCCGAGTATTTAAGAATCGTACAGGCAGAACGCCGACGGAATATCGTGGTTCGATTTAAACCTTCAGTAAGAGTGCGTAAATCATAGAGAAGTTTAGGCGAGCAGCCTCGACATGGCGTACATCAGCAGCGCTTGTAAGTCGACGCTGCTTTTTGTTAGTAGTAGGCGTTCCGCCATTTGTTCGGTAAGCAGATTTCGTGTGAGGTTAGTAGCCACAATGATCTGTTCTCGGGTCGGCTTTTCTGGTATCACCAGTGCTATAGCCAGATGAACATCGCCCACTTTCGAAGCCCAATCCATCGACTTTTCATTTGCAATAACGGCAATGGAAATATGGTCAACACCTGAAAACATCACATGCGGTAGAGCGATCCCCGGAGTCACGCAAGTTGATGAGCGTTCTTCGCGTTTAATAAAAGCAAGAATCAGTTCGTCGGGATAAATGGGGTGGATGAGCTGAGCTAGTCCTTTGAGGCATTCAAACTTGGTGAGCTCGGTATGCGCTTTGGCGTACTGCCATTTGATTTCACAAGGTGGGCAAATCTGCGGTAAACGCTCGGCTAGTTGGCTAGAAAACTGATAGTTGATATGAGACCCCACCACAGTAAAGTGTTCAGCAATTATGTCTTTGATGACGAAGCAGGCCAGCTCTGCGTCAATGCCAATCGCTGTGATTTGACACAAATCACCTTGTTGTAGACCTGCTTGCAAAATCGCCACGGACTTGGTGAGTTCCGCAACACGATTTTGCGTTACATTAATGATATGTAAGGTACTTTTGAACTTCTTTGACACTCGATTGAGTGGCTGAGCAACGTGCGCACTGGCATTTGCATTATCGACGAAAAAGGTGATTTGGTATTCGTTCATCTACAAATTTAGTCGCGGCAGTGGGCGAGGAATACTTTGTCGACGTTCAGCAAAACCTCTTCAATGGGGATTTGAATTTTGCGCGTCCCTTCGAATCGGCCTGGTTGTTCTATCTCAATATCCGACACGATCAAAACCCGATCCGCTTGAGCAATATCGTGAGGAGTGAGCTGATTCTCTATCCCCATCGCACCTTGCGTTTCTACTTTAATTTGCACGTTATGTTTTGGCGCAGCTTTCATGAGTGCATCTGCCGCCATATAGGTATGAGCGATGCCTGTAGGGCATGCTGTCACCGCTACGATTTTCATGTTCTATCCATTTTATTTTTTGTGGATATTAACACAGCCACCGCAGATTGAATTGATTTGAGCTGGATTAACGCAAGAGCTCTATCACAGTTTGAATCTCATGTTACATTAATCCAGTTAATGCACTTTTAGTCCTATATATCAAAGGGTAGGCACTGGTTAATCTATGCCCAAATAAAATGAGTAGGAACGCATACGAGCCAGGGGATCCTGTATCTCAAACTCACTTGGGTATATATTCGAGCGTGAATATTGGAAGGTAAAGCAATGGACATCACAAACCTAATTGAGCTGGAAACGATATGTTTAGATCTAAAAGCTCAAACCAAAGATGAAGCGCTCAAAGAGCTGGTCGATATGCTAGAGGCCGCTGGCAAGCTCAACAGTCAAAGCCAGTTCTTGGCAGATATCTGGAAACGAGAAGAGATCGGTAACACAGGATTTGATGATGGTATTGCGATCCCTCATGCCAAAAGTGATGCTGTAGCGCAACCAGCTGTCGCGGTCGGGATCAGCCGTAATGGGATTGATTATGGCGCCGAAGATGGCGAGCTGTCCGATGTGTTTTTCATGCTGGCGTCTCCAGATGGTGATGATCATCATCACATTGAAGTATTGGCACAAATTTCCACCAAACTTATCGAAGACGGCTTTGTTGAAAAGCTCAAGCTGGCTCAATCGCGAGAAGAAGCGCTTGAGATGCTGACTGATATTCAAACCCAATCCAATGAATTTCTCCCGACTTCTTTAGAATTTGCATCAGAACCCCTGAGCCCTTGGGCGCAAAAACTTGGCCGCATTAAAGAGCACCTGCTGTTTGGCACATCCCACATGATCCCGTTTATTGTTGCGGGTGGTGTGTTGTTGTCGTTATCGGTGATGATCTCTGGACACGGTGGTGTACCACAGGAGGGCATTCTGGCCGATATTGCCCAAATGGGGATTGCTGGCCTGACATTGTTTACTGCCGTTCTTGGCGGTTACATTGCTTATTCCATTGCCGACAAGCCGGGCCTTGCGCCGGGTATGATTGGGTCTTGGATTGCGGTCAGTCATTACAATACGGGTTTTTTAGGTGCAATTGTGGTCGGCTTTTTCGCCGGCTTTGTGGTTTGGTTGCTGAAGAAAATTCAACTGCCGGACAGCATGAGTTCGCTCGGCTCGATCTTTATCTACCCACTGGTTGGTACGTTTGTTACCTGCGGCGCAGTGATGTGGGTGATTGGTGCGCCTATCGCCAGCGCAATGACGACCATGAATGATGTGCTCACGGGGATGGCGGGCTCGGGCAAAGTGATGTTGGGTACCGTACTAGGTGCAATGACCGCGTTTGATATGGGCGGTCCTATCAACAAAGTGGCGACTTTGTTTGCTCAGACACAAGTAAATACTCAACCGTGGCTAATGGGTGGTGTCGGTATTGCGATCTGTACTCCGCCGCTGGGCATGGCGTTAGCGACTTTCCTATCGCCAAGTAAATTTAAACGTGATGAACGTGAAGCTGGTAAAGCAGCGGGCATCATGGGCATAATTGGTATCAGCGAAGGAGCGATTCCGTTTGCGGCGGGCGACCCAGCTCGCGTCCTGCCTGCGATTGTTGCTGGTGGCATTGTTGGTAACGTGATTGGCTTTATGTTCCACGTAATGAACCATGCCCCTTGGGGCGGTTGGATTGTTCTCCCTGTCGTGGATGGAAAAATTGGTTACATCATCGGCACGATTACGGGCTCAGTTACCACTGCATTGATCGTGATTGCACTAAAGAAAACCGTCACCGAAGATGAAAGCTACACTGGTCATTCTCAAGTATATGGTTCCGTTCAAGGCGAAGGTGAGGCAGATGTTTTGGCGGTTACATCTTGTCCATCAGGTGTGGCACATACGTTCTTAGCGGCGAAGTCATTGGAAAAAGCGGCTTGTGCACTCGGCATTAAGATTAAAGTCGAAACTCAAGGGGCGAATGGCGTCATCAATCGAATTACCGAGAAAGACATCGAGAAAGCGAAGTTTGTGATCTTTGCTCATGATGTCGCGATCAAAGAACCGGAACGTTTTCGAAAAGTAAAAGTGTTGGATGTCAGTACTAAGGATGCCTTGCTTCATCCAATTGCTTTATTGCAAAACAAGAATGAATAGCTATCTTTTAGTTAGCACTTTCTTCGTTAAATTTACTATATATTTGGTCGACTAAGTCGGTAAACTGGCTCCAATTTGGACTATCGAGCACTACCTCAGAGTAGTACGATCTTGAAACCAGTTTGGCCATGGATGACATCTCTAATCAACCGTGGTTCTCTCACTTTCTGGATTGATGAAGAAGCCATTCGCAAGTGGAAGCAGAATAAGCAAGGTAAACGTGGTAAACCGTTTCAGATCAGCGGCTTAGCCATTATCACTGTGCTTATAGTGAAACGAGTTTTCTCAATACCGTTGAGAACATTGCAAGGGTTTATCGATTCTGTTTGTTTCATTGGCTAACGTCCCTATAGCCTGTCCACATTACAGTTGTATCAGTCGAAGAGCTAAGCAAGTCGAGGTTTTATTTAAACCAAAGACTAGAGGTGTAATATATCATCTAGCCCTCGATGCGGCAGGTCTCAAGGTCTATGGTGAAGGTAAACGGAAGGTCAAGAAGCATGTAACTGGCGGGAAGTGTAGAGTCTGGAGAAAATGGCATTGAGCTATCGATACCAGCACTTACGAAATCGTTGCGGCAGAACTGATTTTATCTAATGTTACCTATGCAGAAGTCCTCCCTTACTTGCTCAAGCAAACAAGTCGTAAAATCATAGCGATATTAGGTGATGGCGCTTATGACACAGGGGATTGTCACGATGTCATACGTATCCAAGTGTAAGTGGAAAAAAACGATACGGCTACCATAAACGCTCACTATCAGAGACAGCAATGTATCGAGTGAAGAAGTTGTTAGTTGAGCGGTTAAGCCTGAGAAACTACAATGCTCAGGTTGATGAAACTTACGCCATGATTAAAGAGTTGAACAAACTTACAGGGTTTGGTATGTCTGAAACTCAGTGTGCAGTATGAGAATTGCTCAACTTCAGGCAGTTTGGTGCTCTGACCGAATTACGAAACAAAGACCCGTTTGGTTCTAAAAGCACTCGTCTGGACTACCGATGTGAAGAATATGAAGAGTTAGCTAAAACAGAATCAAATAAATTTGGCCGAGGAGAGAAAATGAATCGAGATATAGGTTTATAGGTTTATAGGTTTCGCCTAGCTATTTAACAAAGTATTTAAGATTGATTCGAAACACGTGGTATTACCAGTTCAAATTGAGTTTAGTGTTTACGGTGCAATGAATTTGTTCTGATCCATTGATACTGAATACTCTCGTAAGGGACTTTTTCCATACTTTTAGTCATTACGCTTGGCGTTGGTGCAATGCTATGGAATCACCATATCAGCACGTTAGAAGCCTGGACTTTGATTGGTGGATTCATGCTTTTGATTGGTTGGTCAATCTGGAGCGCACTACGCTCAAAGGGAGACTACTTAGAGCAAGAGACGGGCTACGAACTGTCTAGCCAACGTATGTCACAGAAGTCTTCCATTTTCTGGCTGTTTACAGGGTTAGTGTTACTGATTATCAGCTCGCGCATTTTGGTGTGGGGAGCTGTGGAAATCGCACAACAACTCGGTGTCAGCGATTTATTGATTGGCCTAACTATTGTGGCTTTAGGAACGTCATTGCCCGAATTAGCGGCATCTATAGTGGCGGCTCGTAAAGGCGAGCATGATATAGCTGTGGGTAATGTGGTAGGCTCAAATATGTTTAACTCCTTAGCAGTCATCGGTATTGCGGGCACCATTGCACCTATTGCCAATATTGGTGCTGAAGTCTTCTGGCGTGACTGGACATCGATGCTTTTTGTCACGGGATTACTGCGGTTGACCGCCGCTCGTTTTGGCAAATCACAGACGATTTCTCGCAGTGAAGGCGTTGTTCTGTTGGTGTGTTATTTGGGATACAACAGTTATCTAATCTATGGAGCGCTTTAATACATAAATATTGAACAGTGAACTTATTGAGTCACGCAGTAAGATGGAACACATTACGGTTTTTTATGATACGCGTTAGGCACTCGTTGTGCTGATCTTGCAAAATACGCTCTTGACAATTTTATCTTGGCTTATGTGGTATCCAAGCTCGTCAACCTCGGGATATTCAAAAAGACAGACAAAGTCAGTGGTGGAGATGAAATTATCGCTCGCTGTCTCAAGTGGCTTCTTATGCGGTTTGTTTAGTCGCACTTGTAGATGTTGCCAGTTTGGTAGCTTTAGTGGGTGCAGCGGGTTTAGCGATTGGTTTAGCTCTGAAAGGCACCCTGAGCAACACTGCCGCAGGTATCATGATTTTATTTCTGAAGCCGAACAAAAAAGGTGGGTTTGTTGAATTCGGAAGCTGCTCAGGTAGCTTGGTTGATATTGGTTTATTCACTCCCGTGTTTTAGACGGCAGATGGCCTTTACATTTCTAGTTAGAACAGTGTTATTTGGAGCTCAACTGTTTGTAATTTTAGTCATAGCAACAAACGTCGTATGTATATCATGGTTGGTATCTCTTACCAATATTTAGTCGAGGTCGGGTTGAACGTACTTAAAGAACTGGCGTTATCCCAAGCGCATATTCTTAAAGATCCTGAGTCTCAAGTAATTGTTCGCATGCTGGCTGATAGTTAGATTGGCCTCCAGCTTTGCGTCTGACGTCCAACGGATAAATACTGAGAAACCTATTGGTCGGTGCAGAAGCAAGTGAAGCTAAATATCAATACGGCTGGGTTAGCTATATTCCTTTTCCCGCAGAGAAATCTTTACATGAAGTGGTTGTACAGTAATACTGAAGGTAACTTTCTTACCTATGGTTTTTTAGTAAACTGTCGGGTTCACAAAAATATCAACTTATGGTTCCTTTAAGTGATATCAACAAATGGTTGCTTTTTGAGTAAGCTATTGAAGTGAAAGAAATCGTAGATATCACTTTATGGTTGTTTCGATAGGAGGTTCGAATCATTATGAGCCGTAAGTAGCGCTCTTTTTGTCTCAGTTTTCTTAGCGGCGATGTATTCGTGTATACATGCAACGGTTTTTAGAGATAGGTTGGAATATTAGTCGAAATTTGAAACTGTAAACGCGTTTTTGGGACTAGAATTAAGTATCATGAAGATAATATTTGTCATTATCTTCAAATTCTTGTGAAGAAAGAACCAGTTTGGAAACTAGCTTAATGAGTATATATCAGGTAAGAAACCTCAATCGTTACTTTAAAGTTCTTGAGCATGATCCGTATCAGAGGGCCATAGATGCGGGCGATGATGATCTGTTGAATAGGCTTTTCAATGAGCCAGTAAGAGCAGAGGGTTTGTCTGATGTTTGGGTAGAAGAGAGTGTTCAATTTACGGCTCACTACAAGACATCGGTAAAAACCCCTGACATATCTGTTTGGGGAACGTGTTTAGTGCTGACGCTGCGAGCGGCTGAAGTGCTTAAACCATACATTGAAACAGATGGTGAGTTTTTACCTATAGTGATTGATGGTGAGAAGTTTCAGGTTTTCAATGTCATGAGCTTTGGAGAAGAAGACCAGGAAAATACGAAACACGAATATATTGATGAGCATCCGGTTGGCTTGACGTCGCTTAAGTTCATCGAGTTGAGCGTTGCAGATAAGTATGTTTTTAAGTCGTTGATGCAAGGGTGTAACTTGCTGTATTGCGATGATAAGCTAAAGAACTTGTGTAATGAACATGACCTGCGTGGTGTCGAATTCGATCTCGATCTACTAGATGTGTTCGACTACTAGTAAGCCGTTTCATTTTTATTGTCTCGTAGTTACCAATTGATTTTTTCTGTGACTACTTAGTAATACTAGTTATGAGTTTCTTTTATGTAATAACGTTTATTGTTGAATTTCTGAGTTTGAAACGTGATGTCACAAAGTATCACTTCATGGGTATGTAAATAAAGATTAGAATCATTAAGAGCCGCATGTAGCGGCTCTTTTTGATCCTGAAATTGGTTAGTGGCGACAGACTACGAAGCGCTCAGAGGGTTACGAGGACTCGCTTCAGATAAATGAAGAAAGAGCGAATCGAAGTGGATGTTGTTACCTATTTGACTGCTCATACCGTTGCCATTCCGCTGTTAACTCTGCTTTTTCTTTTCTCGCTGCAATCAGCATTTCTATATTTACGTCAGTGTTTGGGTGCCTTTGAATGTATTGCTCGTAATCAACAGGAACACCATTGATGTGCAGTTCAAGATGTAAATGCGGCCCTGTTGTTCTTCCTGTGTTACCCGTTTTCCCTATCACTTGTCCTCGGCTGATCTTCTCACCAACATGGACGTTGCGCTGAGATAAGTGTAGGTAGCGTGATACAGAGCCATTTGTGTGGCGGATATTAATATAGTTGCCCGCAAAACGGTTGTAGCGGGACTTTAAAACGATGCCATCAGCAATACTACGAATCGGTGTACCTACAGGTGTGGCATAATCAGTGCCTAAGTGCGGAGTCGTTATATTGGTCACTGGATGTGTTCGCTTTAAGTTATAGTCAGAGCTCACTCTGTAGTTTTTATCAAAGGGTGAAGAAAACATGAACTGATTATTTATCGACACACCATGCTCATCAAATACGTTGCCGTGACCATCATTGATAATAAATAAATCAGTTTTACTGCCTAAATAGTAAAAAGAACTAATGTAAGTTTCATTTTTACTATTTAATTTAGTTCTTAAGATAAAGTTATCACCTCTTTTAATAGAGTCAATAATATTAAACTTGCTTTTGATCAGTGCTAATAGCAAGTTGATCTCTTTTTGACTCACTCCTGATTTTAATAATGAAGCGACAAAAGAGTATTCAACCACACCGATAGTGATTTTTTGCCTACGAGTATTCTTTTTAATTGGTGGCTGCACATTCTCACTTTCGAATTCTAAAGGCTTGATGGTAGGTAGCCTATCCACAGGAGTGAGGAAGTAGTGAGAAAGCGATACGCTAATCAATATGATTAACGCAGTAGTGATAAGGGCTACGGTAGGAGCTTGCACACTCCTTTTTATTATTAAAATAGTCATTAGTTTTGTTGATTTATCAATACTGACAGTTGTGCGTAGAGTATAATATTTTAAATAAAAACTAGCATTAAAGCATGAGTAATTCCTCTGTTTTAACTAAGTTAATAATTATAGGATGTGATAATAATTTTAATAATTCAGTCAAAGTGACGGTTGGCTTGGTGTTTATGCCTATTTTGTTGGTGTTAATGTCACGTTGAGAAAATATTTTTCAATAATATAATCTCGGGAAAATATATTTTGCCAAATTACTATGTTCGCTAAAAATACGCTGAAATTAACATTAGGTCTTACGCTTACATCTCTTTTATTGAGTGCATGTGGTGGTGGTGATGGAGGAGACAACACACCTCCAGCTAGAAGCAAAGGAAGCATTTCCGGTATGGTGTTTGACGCCCCAGTCAATGGCGCCAAGATTGAGGTTTTCGAGTTCAAAAATGGAAACTTAGGTCGGAAGTTGGCTAACACGACGTCTGATGCCTTCGGAAACTATCTGCTAGAGTTTGAATCGTCGTCAATGCCTCTTTTTGTTGTTGCAAAAGAGGGGAGTTATACCGATCCGTTTACAAATGAAACGGTATCTGTGAGTAATGCGAAGACACTTAAATTTGAAGGTGTTGTGAACTTTAAAGAGGGGAGTGAGCAAAAGTTAATGCTTACTCCGCTGTCGAACTTGGCAGCAGGCTTGGCAAAGTACAAAATTTCTCAGGGGGCCACAGATGAAAGTGCCTTTTCAACTGCTTTGGATAGTATCAATAGCATGTATGGCTTTGACGTAAATGAGACCAAACCTATTGATATTACCAAAGGTGGGCAAAGCAGCTTTGCTAGTGTAGGGCATCAATACGGCGCTTTATTAACAGCATACTCGTCTTACTCTTACGATCTTATTAAAAAATACGGCAACAGCGATAACGTCTACACTTCGATGCACTTCGCTGACATCCAATATCGGGATGTTATTGCAGATGGTGTTCTTGATGGACTTGAAGTGAGCCAGACTTCCGGAGCAGTGACTCCCCTCAGCTTTGGACAGAAAAAGATAAACAGCGACGTTTATACACGTGACTTATCTCAACATGTTTTGATCGTGGTAAACGACCCAAGTATCAATATTTCTGGTACTGATGCTGCCGACTATGTCGACTTTAGTAAGAAGCTTAATGATTTAGGTACATATGGCAGTACAGATGGCGTCATTCCACCGCGAGATGGGACGGAGATCGATACCACAGCTCCTATCGTGACACGCATTGACCGTGATGTACTTGCTGGCACCGATAAAGTTGATCTAAAAATTGTTGATGATATCGGTGTAGAAGACGTATCCGCCTTTATTCAGTATCAGATTAATGGCTCTTGGTCTGGTGAATTTCAATGTAACGACATACAAGATTTTGGAAGCACATTCTGTTCGGTTGAATTTGATGATTTTGAAGTTGGCCTTCGAGAGACCAACGTTAAAGTTAACATTAATACCAAAGAGATCGATAGTGTGGATATGAACCCTGCCACAGGGCTCTCAAACGTAACAGCAGCACGGTTAGTCTTATATACAGCGGATGTACTGGGTAATGAGTTAACTCCAGGCAGCCATTCGGGTCTTCATATCAACTTTGAATGGGATAACGATGCGCCTGTTATCGATATTACATCGGCGAGTGCAATTAATAACCAACTTAAAGAATACGTTCTGAAAGGGGTTGTAAAAGAAAGCTCGCAAGAGATTAGTTCGGTCAGTATTTCATTTAAAGATGGCTTACATGAGGGCGTCACATGTTCTCCTGTCACTGTAGAGTCTGGAAATGCTTGTGAGTTTAGTAAGGCTTACCCAACTGATGAATTCCTATCTACGACGGTCTTTGAGGTTCGAGCTAAGGATAGCAAAGGCAATACGGGCTCTGCGCAGCATGCAGTAAGTCGTGACGATCAAGCGCCAGCACAGACGATAACCTATCCTGAAGGTACGTCAATGACGTACGTAAATGTGGGTTTAGATGGTGAACGAACCACTTACGATGGTATCTACTCTCAAGATACGTACACCCCAGACAATGTTCAAGCAAGCCGCGATTTCCTGAAGATTGACTATGCGTACGCAAGTTTAGGGATTCAGAACTCATTAAAAGGGATAGATTTTAGTAACTTCAACGCTAATTTATTGAAAGAGAATAAAATCCCTTATGTTCGTGTGAAAGTTTCAGACGTAAATACCGATACGGTTTTAGGCTCCAACGCTAATAAGCTTAAGCTCGTCGTCAAGTACTACGTAAGCCAAAACAACGATAACAACTACTCACTTCAGCAAGTTATTGACACAACCGCATCCGATGACGATTACATCGCAAAAATTCCGCACGAAACGCTGTTAGATAGCAATGGGCGAGTAGAGGATGTCATCTATTACATTCCTTTTGTAAGAGATATTTTGGGTGACAGCTTTAAATCGGTATCAGAAAACAGTAGTCAAAAGTTAGTCATTCAAACCGTCGATGAGTCTGATAACGAAAGCACTCCAAGAGAAGTATATTTTAGAAGTAGCTTTGACCTACCAACCATAAAAGTGGTGACACCATTTATTGGTGCGCGAGCTCAACTTGAAGGGTTGAGCCCAAGTGGTGAATTCACTTCACTTGCAAGTTGTACCACTATCCAGCAACTGGAAAGTGACCAGTCCATGGCTCTTGACGTAGCGAGCTGTGAAACCACAACTGACGTAGTGAATTATGATTTCATGCGTGTTCGTTTAATTGGTATCGAAGGCAGTGAGCCATACTATTACCAATGGAAAAGAGATCCAGGGACCAAGAAAGTTACGGTTGACTTAAACAAGGCCAATATTGGTGTGTATTTTAAGCTCAAAGGTTCTCAAACTTACTATATTACTGAACTATCGACATATCAGACTGGTTTGTTTGATTTCCAGTGGGATCAAGTGACAGCGGGAGAGAAAACTTCAGAACGTGCGATTCAAATTCTTGATGAGGTGCGCTACGCGTTATCAGGTACGAACAACAACTCATTCTTTGGGTTTGACCCAACGGTTGTGCCTTATGCAACCAATGAAATGCTTACGACTAAAGCGATTCCAGACAAGCCATCAAATGACTATCTACACCGATTCCTTGTTGAAGCAATTGATAGTATTGCCGAGAGAATGCCAAGAAATAACTCATTAGATTTTGCATCTGCTATTTACGATGATTTTAGCTACGATGGAAAAGCAAATGGTGTAGGGGCAGGAGGAAGTCAAGTTACGCTCGATTCTTACACGTTTGGCGCTGAAACTTACCGAAAAGACCTGGCGCAATCCTATTATGAAATCATGGCGAGCAAATACGGTATTGAGACCAATATCGCGCAGCTCTATGCTGATGATATTTCGATGGCTAATCCTGACTTAAATGGTAAGAACATTTTTGATACAGAGGGTAGCAGTATCGATACCTTGCCTCCGCAGCCAAAATTAACCATTGAAAGCGGCAGAGAGACGATGGTTGGTAATAGGCTTTATATCGCTGGCGAGGTTGTTTCTAAAATTGTCCTAGACGATCCTTCTGGTATTGTAGGAACCGACGCTCACGGCCCGAAGTTTAGCACGATGTGGTATCAAGCCAATGAGCCAAACATTGAAATACCACTGGACATCAACATCGTAGAAAACTCAGACAGCAGCAATGCTTATCGAAAAGAGTACTTCTTCACCCTTAACTCCCAGTCTAGTGAACTAAAAGATATTATAGAGTTTGCCGTGGAGACCAGTGCTATGGACCCACATGGCAATGCGTATGGTTACAATGGTAAATCTCCGTTTATAGAATCGGTGTTTATTGATAACGACTTCCCTAAGGCCAGTTACCTTCCACCCAATGATGTCGATGGTAAACCTGTAGAAAACGGTATTTATTTAAATGCGAACAATACTCATGAATTAACCTTCAACGTTGAGGATATTGTTGGTGATAAGCTTGCCTCGAGGGGCCTTGTTTTCTACCAGCAAACCGGTGAAAAAGTAACATACACACCAGAAAACTTTGCAAGTAACTCGAAAGACGCGTTTAAAGTCAAACTATGTACGGGCGAGATTTGTTCAAATCAAGGCTCTACGATTTATCCTGGTGATGGAGATTGGTTAGTTGTTGCAGCAGCAGAGGACAACTTAGGTAACTCCGTTTCAGAGTTAACTAGCACCGCTCCGAGATTCAATATTCGTATCGACTCTGAAGCTCCTATTGTAAAAAGTGAGCAGGTTCAAAGCCGTTTAGGTGGTAATAACCAATGGACACCTGTCATTGATTGGGGGACGTTAAGCTCTGGCAATAACGTAAAAATAGATTTGCGCCGCGGATCTGGTCAGGCTCTGACATTAGAAAGCTGTGACCCTCTAACAGAGGTGTGTGACGTACCATACCTAGTTGGTGAACAGCCTGACGTCAAAGTCCAACTGGTTTCAAAAGCATTTGATTACGATGAATGGAATGAGTTTTACGTCACTGCGACGGACAACGCTTATCCTGCCAATGTTAGTACAACAGGGAAATTTACCTTCCAAGTCGATAATAAAGGCCCTGAAATCATCCTAAATACACCTTGGGTTGAAGACACATTGTCCAAAGAGAACTACGTCATAGGGCGTGAGTTCAACGTGCGATTTAAATCCGTAATAGACGATTCAGACCTTGAGCAAGTCTCGCTGTATCAAAGTGGTAAAGATTCGCCAATTAAGACAATTGTACCAACGGATTCATCTAAAGAGTTTGTCATGTCTCTGATCAAGAGTGACACAGATAAAATAGACATTTCTGAAGATGAAAAAACAACGTCATTGTATGTAAAAGCAACCGATATTTATGGTTTTGAGTCTAGTTCTAACACGCACAAGGTTATTCTTGATCGTGATGGACCAACATTAGGATTAAGTGGTTTCAATGCGAATGACTACTACTTAGGTAACTATGTCTTTGACCTAACGGCTCTAGACCTAAATGCAAACGGTGATGTTTCAATTAATGGTGTCAATCGAGAAAGCCTAGAGTATTGGACGTTTAGCGATCTGGAGCCATTACCTGGCTCTCCCGGTACAAAAATCAATGAGGATCTCAAAGTGAGCCTTGGTGATTTAGGTTCGGGTACCCACAAGATTCGTTTAAAAGGGTCTGATGTTCGTGGCAACACAACCTTAACCAGTGATGAGCAAGATTTTACCGTCAAAGTGTACAACTCAATCCCGCAGGTGACGCTGGCGATGAGTTACACGGATGGAACGCCAATTACAAACAACACCATCTATCAAGATGGGAATATCGTACTTACGCTTGATATTGTTGATGATAGTGGCGTTGATCGAATTGACTCAACGTATAGATTTTCTGGTGAGCAAAACGGGACTAACTTTACGTTCTCAGAAACCGCAGATGGCACTTGGACCGCAACGTTGCTTTCTACACAAATTGCCAAAGATGGTAATTATGAACTTGATATCAAAGTTTATAACAAAGTTCGTTACCTTGATGAAAAAGACCGAAAGGTTGGAAAAGTAAACCAAACCTTTAGCGTACAGCGTGAAGGCGTGGTTCTAACAGTTGAAAGCCCGCTGGACTTCCAAAATTACTTATCTGATGGTGTTCTTGATGTCACCTTTACTACATTGAGTGCGGTCAAAGCCAAAACGTTAGAGTGTTGGGTTCGTGAAGAATACAACTCTCTGGATGCGCCACCAACTAATGAGCAACCAACTTCTGGTGTTATCAACGTATCGCAAGAACCTTACAGTTGTAGTGTCAATGTTGGGCAAAACATGACCAAAGCACCTGTTACTTTGATCACTAAAACCTTGGGTACAAATGGGCGTGAAACGATCAACAAGTTCAATTTCTCGATGGTGGATATTGATGCACCGACAGTCGTAGATGGTAACTCATACAGTTTTAAAGGAAGTGATGTTTGGTTTGATGAAGCTTTGAAGAAGAAGATGCTCACATTTGAGCTCTCTTTCAATGATGCTTTATCAGGCGTGAATACCGAAAGTTCAGATGAATATCCAAAGTTGGTTCGTAATCTTGGCAACAAAGCTTATACACCAACGACTTGTGCCAAAGGTGTTGGAAATATCAAGTGTACGTATTCTGAATCCTATGCCGATATTATTGATGGCCTGAGTACAACTCAAGAATACAAAATCAAGAACTTATCTGATTTAGCAGGAAACTTGACGCCAGAGCACGATCTACTGCTTGAATTACCTAAAGGTTCGGTAGTCGTTGAAATTACTGATCCGGTTGGAAACACAACCATTAATGGTCAGCAGCTTGTCGCCAAATTCAGAATTAAGCTGTATGAAAACTCTAGACTAGACAATGTGATGGCCAGGTTTGGAACGGAATCCTACAACTATAAAGATAATCCGGAGAAGTTTGCACAATTAGAGGTGTGTGCAGATGATCCAACCTACAAGTGTTCAACATTTACAAGTGAACTTCCTAGCGATGCGGATGGAAAAACGATCAGGACAACGATTACCGCAACGGATGTGTGGTCGAGAGTCGGTGAAGCGACCGTTGATATTAAAGTTGACAACACACCTCCAAGTGTTGGCGATGAGATTATCGTAACCGAATCGCCAACAAATCCTGATAATGTTCGTTTTCGTTTTGACATAACGGACACTGGTAGCAGCCTGGCAAAAGTAAACTACTCGGTTTTAAACCCGAGTTATCAAGAAGAAAGAGTAGAGGATGGGAATGGTTCATCTACGTACTTTGAACTACCGAAATCTCAGTTAGAGGGGCGTGGTTCAATCACAGTAGACATCAAAGCGACAGATAGCGTCGGACTGTATTCTGATATCAGAAAAGTCATTGATATTAGTGTTCCTAAAGTCACAGTTGATTTCGATGGAATTACGAGTTTGCAGGGTGGGAAACTGTTTTTAACCAAGGCAAGCCAGCCGTTTACGGTATCTACGGTGGAAGGAGAAAGAGTGAAAGCTTCACAATATTCTGTGGAGCTTATTCCAAGCCTCGGTGATTCCTTGAGTTACTCAGGTGATGTTATCTCATCTAGTGGTAATGGAATGATGAACTTTGCCGTCGATAACCAAGGGTCATATACCCTTAAGGTGACGGTGACGGACTCAGTTGGAAGAGAGAATACAAGCTTTGAATTACTAGGCAAAAGTTATGATGGAAAGGTTATCGAATCTATTGTTGATTATGACGCTCCAAGTATTTCGGGCTTAAGTGCTAATCAAACCTCTAAGGTGCCGACAAACGATAAGTATCAACTAGAAATTAGTGCATACATTACAGATAAAAATTTAAATCTCGTCACGTCAAAAGCGGTGAGTGGTGGTAGCACAGTGGCTCCTCAAGCGATTACTGAGCCGACAACTGAAGCGGGGCCTTATGTTATAAGCTATTTGTTACCGAAAGGCGATCATACGATCACGGTGGCAGCAACAGACAAGGTGGATAACAAGAGTGAAAGTTCTATTGATGCGCATGTGGAAGCGGCAACCGTTCCCGGGCTAAGTATCTCTACCGCCTCAAGCGCCCCTCTTTTTGGAGGTGAAGAGATTACACTTACGTTTAACTTTACAGAAGAAGTTACGAACTTTGATATCTCAGATGTCCATCTTGTCGCTAGTGATAACGGCGCAACAGGAACGTTAAAGCAAGATACGTGGTCCACTTCAGACAACGTTACGTGGACGGTTAATTACATCAGTCCAGAAAAGCAAGATAAAAACATAACAATACAGGTAGAGGACGATAGCTACCAAAGTACCAACACCATTCCTGGAAAAGGAAGCAGCTTAAGTATCGCGGTTGAAGGAACCTTACCAAAACTAACCAATGTGACATTTAACCCCGAGCATCAGAGTGCGGGTCAAAGCGTGAATGTATCGCTTGAGTTTGACAAAGAGATCCAAGAGGCGACCGCTACGCTTGGCGGCAATCGCATTAGTTCTCTGTCAGCAACGGCAGATAAAAAGGTCTGGGTTGGTGATGTACAAGTTCCGAGCACCGCGCTGTTAAGTGTCGACTTGGTTGTTAGTCAGTTTAAAGATTTGACTGGCAACATAGGTGAGGATAACACCGCTCACGAATTGCCAATCACGCCAACCTTAGCTATTACGCCAGTGGGCAGTGTGGATGAAACGCATGCCGCCACGCTACAATTCGAAGGTACGTCGACACGTTTTGACGGCCAGTCCCTGCGTCTTGAAGTGAAAGCCCAAGGCAGCGCGACGGTACTAAAAAGCAGCAGCGCGACAGTACAAGCCGGTGGCACTTGGACCAGTGACGCGTTTGATATGAGTCATCAAACCAATGGCACTTATACTGTGATGGTGACGGGGATGAACTCGGCGGGGATTGAAGTGAGTGAAAGCCAGAGCTTTACACTCGCGCAGTCTCTGCCAACGCTGACTAACGCGACGTTTACGCCTGAGCACCAAGCCATCGGCCAACGCGTGACGGTAACGCTGGAATTCGATAAAGATCTGCAATCCGCCGCAGCGGAGTTAGGTGGTGCGACGATCACTTCATTAGTGGCAACCGCGGACCCAAGTGTTTGGACTGGTGATGTGGTGGTACCAAGCACGTCAGAGCTGAGTGTGGCGTTGCTTGTTCGTGACTACCAAGACTTATCAGGGAATACCGGTAGCCAGAACACGGCTTACTCCATGCCGATCACGCCAACCTTAGCTATTAAGCCAGTGGGCAGTGTGGATGAAACGCTTGCCGCCACGCTACAATTTGAAGGTACGTCGACACGCTTTGACGGTCAGTCCCTGCGTCTTGAAGTGAAAGCCCAAGGCAGCGCGACGGTACTAAAAAGCGGCAGTGCAACAGTACAAGCCGGTGGCACTTGGATCAGTGACGCAATGGATATGAGTCACCAAACCAACGGCACTTATACCGTGATGGTGACAGGGACGAACTCAGCCGGCATTGAAGTGAGTGAAAGCCAGAGCTTTACACTCGCGCAGTCTCTGCCAACGCTGACTAACGTGACGTTTACGCCTGAGCACCAAGCCATCGGCCAACGCGTGACGGTAACGCTGGAATTCGATAAAGATCTGCAGTCCGCCGCGGCGGAGTTAGGTGGCACGACGATCACCTCATTAGTGGCAACCGCGGACCCAAGCGTTTGGACTGGTGATGTGGTGGTACCAAGTACGTCGGAGCTCAATGTGGCGTTGCTTGTTCGTGACTACCAAGACTTATCAGGAAATACCGGTAGCCAGAACACGGTTTACTCCATGCCGATCACGCCGACCTTAGCTATTAGGCCAGTGGGCAGTGTGGATGAAACGCATGCCGCCACGCTACAATTTGAAGGTACGTCGACACGTTTTGACGGTCAGTCCCTGCGTCTTGAAGTGAAAGCCCAAGGCAGCGCGGCGGTACTAAAAAGCAGCAGCGCGACAGTACAAGCCGGTGGCACTTGGATCAGTGACGCAATGGACATGAGTCACCAAACCAATGGTACTTATACTGTGATGGTGACGGGGACGAACTCTGCGGGCATTGAAGTGAGTGAAAGCCAGAGCTTTACACTCGCGCAGTCTCTGCCAACGCTGACTAACGCGACGTTTACGCCTGAGCACCAAGCCATCGGCCAAAGCGTGACGGTGACGCTGGAATTCGATAAAGATCTGCAATCCGCCGCGGCGGAGTTAGGTGGCACGACGATCACCTCATTAATGGCAACCGCGGACCCAAGTGTTTGGACTGGTGATGTGGTGGTACCAAGCACGTCAGAGCTGAATGTAGCGTTGCTTGTTCGTGACTACCAAGACTTCTCAGGGAATACCGGTAGCCAGAACACGGCTTACTCCATGCCGATCACACCAACCTTAGCTATTACGCCAGTGGGTAATGTGGATGAAGCGCATGCCGCCACGCTACAATTTGAAGGTACGTCGACACGTTTTGACGGTCAGTCCCTGCGTCTTGAAGTGAAAGCCCAAGGCGGCGCGACGGTATTGAAAAGCAGCAGCGCAACGGTACAAGCCGGTGGCACTTGGACCAGTGACGCAATGGACATGAGTCACCAAACCAACGGCACTTATACCGTGATTGTGACAGGGACGAACTCAGCGGGCATTGAAGTAAGTGAAAGTCAGAGCTTTACTCTCGCGCAGTCTCTGCCAACGCTGACTAACGTGACGTTTACGCCTGAGCACCAAGCCATCGGCCAAAGCGTGACGGTAACGCTGGAATTCGATAAAGATCTGCAATCCGCCGCGGCGGAGTTAGGTGGCACGACGATCACCTCGTTAGTGGCAACCGCGGACCCAAGTGTTTGGACTGGTGATGTAGTGGTACCAGACTCGTCAGAGCTGAATGTGGCGTTACTAGTTCGTGACTACCAAGACTTATCAGGGAATACCGGTAGCCAGAACACGGCTTACTCCATGCCAATTACACCGACAATACACCTAGACGTTATCAACGATGTTACTGGAGTGGAAAGCGTGACAGTAAGTGGTAGCAGTGAACGATTTGAAGATGGTGAGTTCATAGATATCAAAGCAGTCGACGCTGATGGTACAGAAGCCACAGGCATGGCAACCGTGCTTTCAGACTCATGGACAACTGATTTAGATCTTTCAGGACTGAAGGAGGGGGTAGTGACGATTTATGTAAATGGTACCAACAAGCTTTCCGCCTCTGCCGAAGAGGCTCAAGCAACATTTAACTATGATCGTTTCGCAAGTACAGCCTCCTTAGGTGCTGTTTACAACCGATATTTTAGTGATAACAAAACTTTAAAAAATGCGGCATAAATAAAGCGAGCGTTTAGCTCGCTTTATTTCTTTGGGACTTTTTGTGATATTTATCAAAATAATTGCCTTTATTGATAAGTTACTCGAATTAATGAATCGTCTTAATACAAGGCTGAATAACTATAATAACTAGGCCAATGTTGCTTTTAGGTGTGTATGACGTGATTGTGATGGTCGCTCGGCAGGTGCTGTGGTGAATGTGTCGCGTTGAAAATCTTTTTAAATATTATATATTTACGCTCGTTTCTATACTCTGAGTATAGTGTTCTGCATGAGGTCGATGGGTAATACCTCGCCTCTTTAACTCGCGATGAAGCAAATTTAATCCTAGCAAGCTTCAGAGCAGTTACTTTTGTGAGTGCGTAATGCGCTCACCTTTTTATTTAAACTTCCTCAGTAACAGTCAATTTGTTGTTTGTTGCTGAGGAGGGCACCTCATAAACTTCTGAATTTCCTCGTGCTTACCTGAAGCGCACGTTACTACGATTTTTGTTAACTTCAGTCCATAAATTAAATTTTTTTAGATAGTAAGATTTTACCATTTTGACAGAGTGGGTGATGTTACTGGCTTTTGTTGTGGTCAAATCGCATGTTTTGATAGCAAAAGTCACCATTTTTTTGGTGTTTTTGATTTCGGGCGATTTTTCTATCTCATTGAAAATAAATGGCTAAGTAAGTAGGATACGCAGACCAAATCGTACTTGTAAGCCTTATCAGCTTAATTGTCACCGCAGCCATATTTACGATGTTGGTTGTGGAGAATTCAAATGCATTTAGTTTGCAAATTTATACCTAGCTCGAAGCTATCCTCCAACGAGCTATCTTATGTTCTTACACCGGACGAGTGTATAGGACAGCTTTCGCGTTTGCGAAATTCAGATGACATCCTTAGAAACCTCCCTAAAGAATTGGCGCAAAAGATTTCCATCTCTACCAAAAAAACGACCAGCGCATTGCTAGCTGCTATAAGAATCGAATTGGGAAAAGGCAATTGGGTGTCATTATCTACCGTTGCACGTCGGTCGCCATTGACGGACTCTCAGCTGCAAAGCTTCCCTAGACTTAAATCACTCGTTGACTCTGTATCTGCTTCGAATGAAAGCAAAGCTTTTAAAGCGGGTTATAAGCAGGTTACTGACGATGTTGCTTTAGTTCGTAGTTACACGCATGTCCCCTCTGAGCCAAGTCCAGATCAAAAAGTCGTTGTCGAGTTTGCAGGGCAGTGGTCTAGCAACGCGGCATGTTTGATGTTGGGAAAAACCGAAGCTCAAAAAGAAAAAGTGACTGTAGGCAAGGCTGATACAGAAAACAAACACCGCAGCCTCGCGATATTTAAAGATCTCGAAGCTGAGGGCAAAACGCTCTATATCAAAATCCCTTGCACTGACCAGCCTCAGCCAATTTTGCTTAAACTCGCCGAAGACCTGCAACCCGTTGATAAAGAAACTCAGATGGATGAGTGGGATAACGTGTTGGTGCCTGTGGTTCCGCTGCACTTCCCTGGTAGCGATAAATCAGATGAAGCTGCAGAAGTGTTTAAATCAGGCTACGTGTATGTTGTTTGGAACAATAAAATTTGGCGCGAAGTGGCAATTACGGAAAATGGTTACTTTTCAGATACGGACATTAATAGTGTTCGTGAAGGCTCTAGACCCAAAAGGCACGCCGATATCTATATGACCAATCCTGAAACAGGCGGTGTTTTCGCTTATGAGCCTTTCCAAATCGTGCAGAACGGCAAGGTGGTAAGTGAAGGCTCTTTGAATGGCTCTGGAGAGGCTCGAGTGTTCAACTTAGTTGAGGAAGAAGTTGAGATAGTCATGACAGGCTATGAACCACAAATCAAAGAAAAGATTGAAACAAATTTGAGCCCTATTAATGCTTCTAGCCCAGTGGAGCGGAGCGCGCAAGGTTACCCTCTCCCGCATATATGGCTTCCTTACAAGATTAAAGGTGAGCCTCAAGAAGTATATTTGGCTTATAACAGTAAACGATTGAGCGAGAGTGAACTATCTGAACTAGAAAGTGATCCCGGAACCAAGGCCATAAAAGTCACTGATCTTAACCATTATAGCAGTGAGAAAAGCTTTAAAATTGGAGACGGTTCTGTTCGTCTGCTCTCAGTATTACCAAGTGCTGCGACCTCAAAACCTGAAAAATACGCAATGTTACGAAGCCAGCTAAATAAAAATGTAGCGGTCGTGTATTTACTTAAATCTGTCGAGATAGTTTTCGAATATCCGGGCTATACGACGCTGGACGAGTCAGATGATTACTTTGAGTTAAGGCAAAGCGATGGTGATTGGTCGCAGCGAGTGTGCTTGCGCCAATGTATAAAAAAAGAGAATGGTTCTAGGTTGATTCGTTTTACTGGTTGGCCTGCAGAGGTTAAAGAAGTGGATCTTCTCCGTGGTTATCAGGGCAATAGTCATCACGGAAGAGATAATAAAACGGTCATTTTTGCTCAAACACCCATTGCGGATTTACTGGCTTATAAGAAAAAAGATCAGCCAAGTTAACAAAACAACTTATTCGGGTTGCGTTGTCACATTATTAAACGCGATCGAGAAAGATAACGAAGAGAATATAAGATGAACCTACGTCATACATTATACCTGATTACCTTAGCGGTCTTATCTGGTTGTAATCAAGAATCAGCCAAGGAACCAGAACAACACGCGCCAAAACCTCAGACGGTTCAAGACCGAATCGCAGAAAAAAATGCTCAACAGTGGGAAGATGGTCGTGTTTATATTACAGAAAACAATTACGTTATTTATGACAAAGAGACGGGTAAACCTAAACACTTTATTTTTAAAGCTAAAGAATGGCCACGTGAAGATCTCACCAATGAAGGCTCTTATGATTTACCACGTGTAGTGTTTCGTTGGGATAACGCCCGAAATGAAGCGAAAGACCACTATGATCAAAGGGATAAAGTGTGGAGTATCAAAACGGATGGGACGGACTTGCGTCTGGTCGCAGATGAGTTTGTTGGCAAAGTTCGTCTAATGCGTGTCTCTCCAAATAATCGCTACTTGGCTTTGGCCTATTCGGCCTCAGAAGGGATGTTTAAAGTAATTAAAGATCTTAAGACGGGTGAGTATATTGAACTAGGTCGTTCACGTGGCTACCCAGAGTTTCTATGGGCAGAAGACAGCAGCTATCTTTACTACGTAGACAAGTTTAAAGACTGGAAGTACACGTTAGCGACGGGTGAAAAAGAAGAAACGGAAGTTAATTTTAATGAATACTCTGTTATATATAATGGAAAACGAATTGTTGTTGTTGCATATGGAGTAGCAGTTTTCGATGAGCAGACGAATGAACTGCTTTATTCTGTTGCACCTAAAGAAAGAGGAGGTGATTTGGATGCCAAGGAGTTCCGTAAGAAAGCAATTAGCCCAACAGGACGTTATGTTTGGTCAGAAACCAGAACGCACCGTTATCTTATTGACGTTAAAAATAGAACCTTCCAGTCGGAAGAAATTGTTCCAAGAGCGGTAGGTAAGTTACGTTATTTTGAAATTCTAGGTAAAGATGTAAATTACACACGAGATGGAGCGGCTAGAGTTATATTGAGCAAGACAACAGAAAACAATGAATTTGGGCCATACCTGAAATGGGAGCAAATTGGGACAGGCCATAGTGCTGGTAATTCTTCTCTATACAACGCTTTTGCCAATAATGGTGATTTTGTTAAAGAGGGGGATTTATGAGCCTTGTAGAGAACTGCAATACAATACCGCTACATGCTAGTTATTACTTATTTGGCGCTTACTTTGCAGCCGAAGAAGATGAAAATAACGACAAAACTTACCCTTCATGGCACTCCAACACGAGTCTAGTTGGAGAAAATATTTCCAATATTCGCCCGTTAGCGAAAGTGCCGATGCTTAACGTCACTGATAGCGATAGCCCTAAGCTTTGGGCTACCGACCATAAATTTAAGTTATGTTCACTGGGTAACGGAAAGCCCGATCAATATGGGGCTTTTGAGGTCCTGACACCAGAGCACACAATTCATGCGTTAGGTAGGGATCTACCCAAAGAGGGTGAGCAGACCTTCACTTTCCGCTTTCCGCCCTTGCCTTTAATAGCTTCACTTTCTGAGTTAAACCCCAAAGAGTTAGCTACAAAAGTTGCAGAGTTGAGTAGCCAGTTGGAAAACAGCGAAGCAAAACTCACCTTGACAGAGGTCAGCATTGAACAATTGGCTAAGCCTTACGAACCAGCTGCGAACGGGGGGCTCAGCGAAGAACAGGCAGAATATAATAAGTGGTATGAAGATGTAAGTGAATCGGGAGAGACACTAAAAGGCTTCGTTTTACCTGTTGTGGCGAGTTGCGCGGTGGTTTTTTCTGATCAAGGCTATGAAAGTGCGACGGTTACTTTGCAAAAGTTTGACTCAACCAAAGAAGGTGGGGAATACAAAACGATAGGCTCTTCAGTACAAGCGGCATTACCTGAAGATGAGCTTTCAGAAGAAAATGCTAAGCAATATCCATGCGCGATGTTTCACGTTGATCCTGCTGATTTTAAAGAAGGGTTATACAGTATCCGTGTCGAATTTATTCCAAGCCAGATGAAAAATGGTGTTCCACAGTTCATTAAAGACGCTCATATTCAGCAATTTTCTGAAGGCTTAGATACAGTCTATACTTACGAGCTACGTGAACAGATTACCTTTTCTTCAAGCACTCCGTTAGGGAAATTTGCCATTGTCAGTGGCGATATGATCTCCCTTGAGGAATCCTTGATTTATCAATACCCTCAGTACTTTGGAAATATGAAACATTACCTTCACGGTAATGTACAAGGTGTAACAGCCAATACGCCAGCTTCAAGGAGTATTGCGTTACTCAAGAATATCCGAGATGTGTCTGCTCAGCTAGGAGCAGGGCTGCTGAGCGGTAGCTTGCAAGACACTTTAGACCGTGATGGCCGCCAAGCGGTGTTTAATAACGTCTCGAAACTGTATTGGGATGCAGTTAAGTCCGAGATGCCGCCTGCGATGAAAGCGGCGGGCGAATTGTATTACGGTATTTACAGTACGAAAGAAGCGCTTGATAAGTTGCAGGAACTCCACACTCCAGCTATCGCGGGTGTTGGTTGGAAGGCGCTATTTCACGATAAGGTTTTTAACACCAATGAAGCTCGGTCAAGCGCACTAGCACTTTCTTTAGAATCACGTCTGGGTAACCGACGTGTGGTTGCCGGGCGAGTTGCGGAAGCTTGGCTTTCTGGTGGTAAAACCGTTGGTTTTAATGGCTTCGGAACGGGATTGACAGCACTTAGTTTGTATAAAAAAGCTAAACAGCTGGTTAATCAAAATAAAAAGGTTGATAAAGCAGAGCAAGGAACAGAAGAAGTTACAAAAGACTACCTTGCTCAAATTCCAGTTTGGAAGACAGCTAACCATATCCAAGAAGAAAAACTAGAACAGGCTTTAAAAGATGCGCGTGATCAATCTGGCAATCAGATTGACGCCATTCTCGTAAATAGCTCTAGAGGCGCAGGAATAAAAATAGAATTTGCCTTTAACTCGCGTGAAAAAGAGTTAAAGGATCATGCACCTATATTTAAACAGCTTGCTGCTTCTCTTGCTAACGTTTTAGAGAATGAGCCAAACCTTAGAGTAGAGATAGAAGGGCATGCTTGCCAAGTCGGTACCGAGAAAGCAAATATGCAGGTCTCGGCAGAGCGCGCAGAATATGCGAAAAAACTGCTCATGAAGGAGTTCCCTGTTTTTGAAGGTCGTGTTTCGGTAGCCGCTTTTGGTGAAAGTAAACCTGTCTATGTTCCCAAACAAGGTGAAAAAGTCGACCGCAACAACCCTAATCTAAGACAAAACCGTCGGGTTGTAATCCGTATTTACCTGCAATTCCTGAACATATTCTTTCACCCCAGTCGCTATGGCTCGCATGCAATGGAACGCTCTAGGCTTGCTCTAGAAGCTGAGATGGTTGCGCAAGATAAAGCAGAAGTCGCACTGCGAATGGCGATTTTTGACAGTGTCGTTGACGTCGCTTCCTATATTCCTGCTATAGCTCCTGCGGCAAGAGGGTTTATGCTTGCCATAGAGGGTTCAAAGACAGCAATATCTGCGGTGAAAGTGATTGATAGTTTAATGTTGGACTCCTTCCTAGAAGAGTTAAAGCAAAGCCATGAGGTTGTCAGTGAGCTTGAAAGGCTGGCAAAAATACATATCGAGTTACTTAACGATTTGCGACGCAGTAAGGTAGATGTAGGTATTGAATGTAGGTCTTATCAGGAACTCATTACTCACCTTGAGAGCGAAGAAGTTCGTAAGGAGGTGTTAAAACGCTACCAACTACGAGCGCTTGCTATTAATGGCTTAGTGTTATTACTCGCTGACCTAGGATCTCAAACCAAACGGAATTCTAATATCTCGTTTAGGTTTTTGGTTGAGCGTTACAAGGTGAAGGAATACATTGAGAACTACATTTTGAGCGATGATTGGTCTGTACATACGATCAAAGGAAACACCTTAGCGGCTAACTGGAAGAACCGTTGTGATAACGAGTACTACACCGAATTATCGACAAAGATGCCACAAGGTGCGCAGCATTGGCCTGCTCCAATAACAACTAATAGCAAAGTTTCTCATCTCTCTATAACCGAAAACAGGGATAGCTTTAAAGCGTCAGGTGCATTTAATCAAATCTTCCCGATACAAACCATGTTGTTTGAACACCCAAATGAAACGATGTTTGATAACTTTACCGAGTCATTTAACCCGCAAGGAAGTGAGTTAAAGAAAGATGAAATCGGCTATTGTCGAATACTAGTTCAGTCAGCTCGCTATGCTGAAAGTGATGAACCAGAATGGATGTCATATGATAGTTGGATTCAGCAATCTAGCAACAGTCGCCTAGGTCCATACGATAAAGTGAAAGTGCAGTTGATACTTAAAAAAGAACACAAGTATGCGAAGCCAGTTACGATTGGCTACGATCGCGTTGACGGGCTCGAAAATATTAAAGGCCCAGCTTTCAGTGACTGGATGCTGCCAATGAAGGTTAGTGACTTCAAAACTGATCCTGATGGGCGAATAAGTGCTTTTTACAAGCAACAGGGGATTGATGACGGCGCTACGTTGATTGCTATTGAGCATATTCCCTCATTCCGCTTCGGTGATGTGATGATCGACGGTATGAAACCAATGACCTCTAAAGCAAAGCTAATGTTCTCTGATGCAATGTTCAGTATGGCAGTTTCCGGAGCAGCGATATCGGGTCAGCCAAGCGACTATTTTGCAGAAGCGGATTCCTTTAAGCGCTATGTAAAAGGCGGAGGCTTCCAAAATATGCGTTACTGCTTGGGAATTAGAACAAATCAAGGGCAACATAGTTTTTATTTACCACAAGAGTACAGTCTGGGGCAGAAGTTTGATGATGCTGAAGATGAGTTGCAAATTGGCGCTTTAAGTACAGAAACTAGACTGGTTTTGCTTGATACCTACTTGGGAGAGCAGCAACTGCGTCTACGTGAACAGGACCTTATGGTAGAGAGCTTTACCTTAATGGCAGGTGAGGGAGACAAAAATACCATCCCTATACTTCATGGCATTAAACAGCAATTGGTGGCTATAGACACCAAAGCGTCTGGTATGAACTTTTTCAGTGAAAGAAAGTGGTACCAATCGGCTGATAATATCTGGCGTGATGGTTTCTCATGGGGAAACAAAAAGAAAGACGATCCTGCCAGTATTTATGTACTGATTTTGGGTGAGAGTCATGAAAAAGCACTTTATGAACGTTTGGGTATGTCGTGGGAAGCAGTGAATATGTGTATTCAACTGGCGCTCGACGGAAATGATGGCAAGCCAGTTAAAGGTCCTCTTTACTTCACCGATATGTATCATATTGGTGAGTTTGCCTATAAAAACGAAGAATGGATGTTTACTGAATCTATTTCAGAAAACCATCGAGAACAAGTTGATGCCATGAGTGAGTTTATAGGTGAAGCTGTAGGTAGTCTCACTAAAGAGAATGAACTATCTAAGAGCAAAAACTATACGATGTACTGCATGAGGTTTAACTTGGAATATGTTGCACCAACGGGAGTTAGGTTAAAAGGCCTAAGACCGTTTGGTGGTGTAATTGGTGGTAAAGCGAACTTGGAGCTTTCGGTTGCTCATCTAAAACAAGTCGGATTAAATGGAGCTGATGACTATGATATTGGTCGTGATGCTGTAATTTCTATTCCTTCTTTAAATGCGGATAGTGCTTTGGCTGGTAATTTCTTTAGTGATATGCCTTGGTTAATTGAGAAAGAGTCGACAGAGGAAGGCGTAGACAAGTCTGCGGCTGAAACTTGGAAGCAGTATAACGAATCTCAACGCAAGAAATGGTTGAAAGATTGGATTGAGAAACAACCTGCGGTAACTCAAGCACCCAAGCCCTTGGAAAAGTCACTTGATAACCCTTCCTAGATGCAAAAAAACCGCCTTCGGGCGGTTTTTCTTTTCTTATGACTTCATACTGAATTTAGAATTTTCTTTTTAAGCCCCATCAACCCGCTGCAGAAATGTCGTATTTCTTCATCTTGTGGTTGAGTGTGCTCATTGGCAGCGCCAATTGCTCAGCGGCCTTCTTGGTGTGCCAATTGCAGGCATTTAAGCAATCGATGATTACTGTACGCTCGTATTGGCTGACAACGTCCTTAAGGCTCTTTGAAACGTCTTCTAAATCCACTTGTGCTTGCTGCTCGTAAGCAGGTTGCTCTGGGGTAGGTGAAGCTGCTTTCATGTCGATACTTGGTACATCTTCTGGGATTTGTTCGCCAAACTCAATGTGAGTAATGGTTTCAAAATCGGACAGTAGCACCGAGCGCTCAATGATGTTCTTAAGCTCACGCACGTTCCCTGGGTATTGGTAGGCAAGGAGCTGTTTACGTACGTTGGCACTTAACCCTGGCGCTTGCGGCAAACCTAGCGTGTTGGTGGTGTGTTGCACGAAATGTTCGGCAAGGGGAATAATGTCCGACTTACGGGCTCTCAGGGGCGGCAATGTAATCGGGAATACATTCAAGCGATAGAACAAGTCGGCACGGAATCCGCCATCTTTGATTTGCTGCATAAGGTTACAGTGTGTTGCCGCGATAACGCGAACGTCCACCTCAATCTCTTTGCTAGTGCCGATTGGGCGAACTTTACGTTCTTGCAGTACACGCAGTAACTTCGCTTGTAGTAGCATTGGCATATCGCCAATTTCATCTAGGAAAAGCGTGCCGCCGTTGGCTGCTTCAAACAAACCGACTTTGTCTTTGTCCGCGCCAGTGAATGAGCCTTTCTTATGGCCAAAGAGTTCTGACTCTAATAACTGCTCTGGGATTGCGGCACAGTTTTGTACGATCAAAGGTTGTTCTGAACGGTTAGAGTTTTCGTGAATGTATTTCGCGATCACTTCTTTACCGGCTCCCGTTTCACCACGCAATAGAACGTCGACAGGGAGAGATAACACCTTATCAAGACGATTCAAAACATTGAGCATTTCTTCGCTCTCTGCAATAGGACCTTGATAGGCTTTCTGGGTACGTTTTTTGAGCTGAGTATTCTCGCGCACTAGGGCTTGATTGTCTGCATTGAGATTTTTAATCACTTGCCCGTATTGCTCTAACCACACAGCTTGGCGAATATTACTCGCGGCCATACGACAAAACTCAGTCAAGGCTGCCTCGTTATCGATGACGTTCAAATCGAGTAAGACTAACAGTCCAATGGTTTTGCTTTCGCTATCAATCAAAGGCCAAGCCAATAAGTTCTCGCTTTTTAATCCCAGTGTCTGCTCAGTTTGATAGATGCTTTCGCAGTCATAGCCGTTGTACTTATACAACTCGTTAATCAACACCACTTCACCATTACGAATGGCAAAGTTAAATGGGTCGTTCTCACTGGCTGAGTCTAACTGTAATGCTTCCCAAGGGTGGGAAACGATAGTTTTATCGTTATGGTGAGCGGTACTTGGAATCAACGCCTGTCCAGTCTGGTCCAAAACGTAAATGATGCCGTGCTTTGCGAGGGTCATTTGTCTCGCAGCAGTCAACACAGCATCCAAGGTTTGGGTAAGCTGGCTGCGATCAGCCAAAGACTGACTGATCGCAAGTAGGGCGTTACTAAGTTCGCTATGGTTAGCTGAACGCATAGGTTAGTGTTCCTTGCTCATCGACAGACACTTCGATTTGCGTATGTGAATCATCCTTGTCATGCACTAATAGCTGAGTCGATAGTTGCGGCAGCAACTGACGGTTGATGACCGCGTCGATATTACGCGCGCCTGTTTCAGCAAGGCGGCAGTTACCTAGTACGAACTCAACCAAACTTTCTTCGTAGCTCAGAGACAATTTGTGATGGCTCTGTAGACGCTGAGAAACTTTGTTCAACTTGTGGTGAATAATTTCTGTCATTGCTTCATCAGACAGAGGAACAAATGGTAGTACCGACATACGTGCCAATAGCGCCGGTTTGAAGTGTTGGTTCAAAGTAGGGCGGATAGCTTCTGCGATGATGTTTGCATCGATGTCTTTTGATTGATGAACTAAAGATTCGATCTCGTGCGTAGCAAGGTTACTGGTCATGATGATCAGCGTGTTCTTGAAGTCGATTGTGCGGCCTTCGCCGTCGTTCAGCGTGCCTTTGTCGAACACTTGGTAGAACAGGTTCAACACTTCAGGGTCGGCTTTTTCCACTTCATCAAGAAGAACAACAGAATATGGACGTTGACGAACCGCTTCTGTCAGCATGCCGCCTTCGCCGTAACCTACGTAACCCGGAGGTGAACCGATTAGGCGAGATACCGTGTGCTTCTCTTGGAACTCAGACATGTTAATGGTCGTCATAAAGCGCTCACCACCAAACATTTGATCAGCGATCGCACGAGCTGTCTCGGTTTTACCCACGCCACTTGGGCCAACCAGCAGGAATACGCCTGTTGGTGCGTCTGGGTTACCTAGACCAGCTTTCGCAGTTTGAATGCCTTCAGACAGTGCATCGATAGCGTATTCTTGGCCTTTGATGCTTTGTGTTAGGCTTTCTTTCAGTTTTAGCGTGGTTTCTGCTTCGTCTTGAAGCATCTTACCCATTGGAATACCAGTCCAGTCCGAGATCACATGGCTGACTTCATCTGGGCCCACTTCAAAGTGAACCAGTGGGTTGCCATTGCGGATTACATCTAGCTGTTCTTGGCAGGCCGAAATGGCAATGCGAACGGCTTCTTCATCCATTTCTGCATATGGAGAAACGTCTTGCTCTTGTTCTGAATCTTCGTCTGCAGCAAGCTCTTCTTCATTTGTTTCGCCAAAGACCAGTTCATGTAAGCGAGAGCGTAGAGCAATCATCTCTTGGATCTGCTCTTTTTCTTTGTGCCATTGCGCTTCTTGTTCTGCTAGCTCTTCTTTCGTTGTTTCCATTGCCAGTTTTAGGTCTGGAATGTTAGCAAGGCTGTGCTTGTCGCCAGTTTGCTGCAGAGCATCACGCTCAAGAGCTTCTAGCTCGCGCTGTTGAGCTGCAAGTTCTTGCTGCAGAGTTTCAACAGAAGCAGGAGTGGCATTAAGGCTGATGTTCACTCGCGCGCATGCTGTATCTAGAACATCAATGGCTTTATCTGGCAGTTGACGACCAGAGATGTAACGAGCAGAAAGTGCTGCCGCAGCAGTGATAGCATCGTCACGCACGTAAACGTTATGTGATTTTTCATAAGCAGGGCGCAGACCACGAATGATCAATGCTGCTTGTTCAGGAGATGGTTCGTCGAGTTTCACCAATTGGAAACGACGTGCAAGGGCAGGATCTTTCTCGAAGTACTTCTTGTATTCCGACCATGTTGTTGCGGCGATGGTTTTCACTTCACCACGTGCTAGGGCTGGTTTTAGCAAGTTTGCCGCGTCGCTGCCGCCCGCTTGGTTACCGCCGCCAACAAGGGTGTGCGCTTCATCGATGAAAAGAATGATAGGGGTTGGCGAGTTTTTCACTTCATCCAATACTGCGTTTAGGCGTTTTTCGAATTCGCCTTTTACGCTTGCACCAGCTTGCAGAAGACCCATGTCCAGGCCGTAAAGCTCAACACCTTTGAGGTTGTCTGGTACGTCACCTTGTACAATCTTAAGTGCCAAACCTTCTACTACTGCGGTTTTACCAACGCCCGGTTCACCAACAGCAATAGGGTTGTTTTTACGGCGACGAGCAAGGATGTCCACGATTTGGCGGATTTCTTGGTCACGGCAGAAAACAGGATCGATTTCGCCTTTGCGTGCTTTACCAGTGAAGTCTGTCGTGAACTTGCTCAGTGCTGAGCCATCCTCACGAGCTTGTGTTTTCTCTGAAGTAGCAACTTGCGCCTCAATAGAGTGGCTGGTTAGCTCTGCAAAGTTACGCTTAAGGCTGTCAGGGTTTACCGCTTCAAGGATAGAGGCGTAACCATGTTGGCCGTAACGGAGAGGGTTGCTAACAAGAGTAAGGAGTAAGGCACCAGAGCGGATTTGTGTTTCGGATAGATCTAAAGAAGAAACCAGCCAGCTTTCTTGCAACCATTCGATTAATAAAGCAGAAAAAACAGGTTTGCTGCCATTTCCTTTGGCGTTGGTGTCGAGTGTGGATCGAACCGATTGTCTTAATAAGTTCTCAGAACAATCAAAATGACTTAATAAGACGTCAAAATCACTATTTGGCCTTTCTAATAGACTCAGTAAATAATGCTCAATTTGAACTTCGTTTGCTTTTTCAGAGACTGCAAGTGCAGCGGCGTCTTCTAATGCTACTTTTGCAATCGGGTGTAGACGCTGAATTAATGAAGAAAGGTTTATATTTATCATAGCCATTTTATTCTTTAGAGGAAAAGAGGTAGCGGCTATTATACTAAAAGTGATTGCGTTCTTTTTTTATCAAGATATTTTGACTATCGTTTGTTGGTTATTTTTAATGATTATTGTGACATTAATGTTTGCGGTTATTTTAATGGCGTTGTCATTCTAAATTAATTGATAGTAAAAGTGTCGGATTTATTAGTTTTAATGACTTTATTTACACAGTTTTATATGGTTATTTTCACTTTTTAAAGTTAGAACAATTTATTATTATCTTAATCCAACTTTTTGGTTTTTTATCCAATAAATTGTACTCAATATATTAGTGAATAATGCCTGATATTGCTTAAGTTGTTGTTTTTGTTTGACTTTTAAAGTTGGCACGGACTTTGATTATACCAACTAGTCGCGGTGATAAGCGATTTGGTGATTTAAACAAAACAGATTTTAGAAAAGGAAATAGCGATGCCAACTCCAGCATATATGTCTATCCAAGGTGAGACTCAAGGCCATATTACTAAAGATACTTACTCTGCAGATTCAGTAGGTAACACATGGCAAGAAGCTCACGTTGATGAGTTCCTAGTACAAGAACTTGATCACGTGCTAACAGTTCCACGTGATCCACAAAGTGGTCAGCCAACGGGTCAACGTGTACACCGTCCACTTGTTGTAACTAAAGTTCAAGATCGCTCATCTCCACTACTATTCAACGCACTAGTATCTGGCGAAAAACTTCCTGAGTGTGTGATCCGCTTCTACCGCACTTCAGTTCAAGGTAAACAAGAGCACTACTACTCAATCAAATTGATTGATGCGCTACTTGTCGATATCCAAACTCGTATGAACCACTGTCAAGACGCAGCAACAGCTGACCGCGTGACAGAAGAAGTGCTTAAGTTCACTTACCGTGCGATCGAAGTAACTCACGAAAACTGTGGTACTGCGGGTAACGACGACTGGCGTGCTCCACGCGAAGCTTAATTGCTCGTCGCGTAAAGATTCAGGGCCAACGATTGTTGGCCCTAATTCGATTATTTGTATCAGGTAAAAGATATGGTGAATGACGTAGAATTTAAATTTGAAGTGCCTGGATGTGGGCATGAATTTCGGGTCGAGAGCTTTCATGTTCATGAAGAGTTATCTAAGCCTTTCCACATCAATCTCTCATTACTTTCACTTGATCCAGATATCTCGTTCGATGAGTTAATACGTAAAGCAGGAACATTGACACTTTACGGACAAGGTGTTGGGGCTGCGCGTGTGTTCAACGGCGTGGTGAATGAAGTTCGTTACTTAGGGACTGGACGTCGTTTTTCTCGTTATCAATTAGTCTTGGTTCCTCAAGCTTGGTTCTTATCTCAGCGCCAAGATTGTCGTATTTTCCAGCAAAAGTCAGCGCAAGACATCATCACAGAAGTACTCGATGATGGGGCAGTCACCGATTACCGATTTGAAGTGTCGGGTACTTATCCTCCAAAAGAATACGTTCTGCAATACCGTGAGTCTGACTTGCACTTCGTGCAGCGTATGATGGCTGAACACGGTATGTGGTATTACTTTGACCATAGCGATTCAAATCATACGATGGTCATTGTCGACAGTAATGACTCGATTGCACCTTTGATAAGCTCGCCACTAAATGCTTCTTACATTGGGCCGATTGTTTATCATGCCGATGGTGGCGGTGTTGCCGATCGCGAACATATCTCTGATCTCGAGTTAGTTAACCGCGTTAGAACGGGACAGGTTACGTACACAGATTACAACTACGAACACCCTAAAATTCCACAAGAGATGACACAGGCTGGCGAGCTAGACCAAGATCTCAAGCAGTTTGATTATCCTGGACGATACGTTGACCCGCTGATGGGGCAGGTGAGAACCACGGAGTGGATGTCGGAACACATAGTCGATAATCAACAAGTGGAAGCAACGAGTGACGTAATGCGCTTAGCATCTGGTTACAGCTTTAACGTCAGTGACCACCCGCGTTCTGAGATTAACCGCGATTACCTCATGTTGTCTGTAATGCACACAGGTCAAGATCCGCAAGTGCATGAAGATGAAGCGAGTGGTATGCCAACCACTTACTACAACCAGTTCTCGTGTATTCCACGTGATGTGGTGTTTAAAGCGCCTAAACTAGCGGCACCAGTAGTGGATGGCCCTCAAACGGCGGTCGTTGTAGGACCAGAAGGTGAAGAGATTTACACCGACAAGCTTGGTCGAGTGAAAGTACAGTTCCATTGGGATCGCTACGGTGATAACAACGAACATTCAAGCTGTTGGATTCGTGTAAGCCAATCCATGGCGGCGCCAACATGGGGCGCAGTTTATTTGCCGCGTATTGGCCACGAAGTCGTAGTGACTTTCCTTGAGGGGGATCCAGATCGTCCGTTAGTTACGGGCGCAGTTTACAACGGTTTGCATTTCCCACCGTACTCTTTGCCAGAAAACAAAACTCGTACCACGTTCCGCACGCAAACGCACAAAGGAACAGGTTACAACGAGTTGAGTTTTGAAGACGAAGCGAACCAAGAAGAAGTCTATATTCACGCTCAAAAAGACATGTCGACCAAGGTGCTCAACAACCGTTACCGTGATATCGGTCAAGATGAATTCTTGAAGGTTGCACGTCACCAAACGAATGAAGTTCATGGTGACCATAAAGAAACCATTCATGGGCATAAAACGACACAAGTAAACAGTACGTTTACCGAGACAGTCGAGCAAGACGTTACCGTTACATACAACGCGAACGAAGCCCAGTATGTGAAAAACAATTCTGACTTAGAAATTGGTGATAACCGTACGACTAAGATCGGTAAAAATGATGACTTAGATATTGGCGAAAACAGTAACCTTACTATCGGTGCGTCTAAGAGTTCAGATATTGGTGCGGATGATAACCAGACGGTTGGTGGCAACTTAACGGTATCAGTGAAAGGGAACACCGCTTATAAAGCTGATGGTGCAACGCAAATTATCAGTGGCGACAAGATTGTATTGAAAACGGGTGGTTCCTCTTTAGTGATGAACAGTGATGGTTCAATAAAGTTATCAGGCTCGGCTATTACGATCGAAGGCAGTGACAAAGTCGTCGTGAAAGGTGGCAACGTAGTGGTTAACTAACAATGGAAAAACAACCTCTTACAACAGAAGTAATATCAGAGCAGCAAGCCGAATCAACGGCTTGCTTTTCGCGTTTTGGAATAATAGTGGCTATCAATGAGTCTACGGGCAGTGTGCGAGTTGATTTTGATGGTAACCCATTTAAGCAGCCACTCACTGCGAGACTGGGACGTGGCTTTCGTCGTTCTGAACTGCAAATGGCTATCGATAATCGATTAAGTTGTCGAGTTGAGTTTTTGAACGACGACTTAAGCTTGCCTCTTGTGACGGACATTTTCTTCTCCATTCTGGATGACTCTGACGAGTTTGTATTGCGAGCGAAGAAGATGGTTATCGAGACAGAACAAGAGTTGGTAGTCAAAAGTGGTGAGACAGAAACTCGCTATAGCGGGCGCGATGGACGAATTACCACTAAAGCGAAGTACGTCACTTCTCAAGCAGAAAAAGCACAAAAAATTCAAGGCGGAACGATCGCAATTAACTAATTACCTAGCATTAGCTAATTTACGTCGAGTTAGCTAATTACTTTGTATTAACTAATTGCAATCGCGTTATGGCACGCTAATAACGGATAACTAGATGCGACAAAGAATCGGTGTCGAGCACCTAAAGGCACCCATAACCAATCAAGAAGTCGAAGGCGCGTTAGCAAAAGCTGATCGCGCTGTGAATGACCTTTCCCAGTTGCCAGTAACATGGCTAGATTTCTGTAATGAAAAGCTGTCCATTGCTTCTGAAAGTATCGGGTTTTTAATCAGGCAGCGAGTTCAAATTCACAAAAGGGGTTATCCAAGTCGTGAGTTGGCGTATCTCAAGCTGATCGAACGCCAAATTGAAGAACTGAAGCAGGTGTACTTGTCGTTTTATCGGCTAGCACCGGGGTTGATTCATCAGTTAAGAGGCCAGGAGCCAGAAATCTACAGCTGGCTGATGCTACAGGGCGAGTTGGGCTCAGAGTTGGATAACCTTTTGTGCGGATTGAGTTTATTCGAAGATATTGACGCTAAAACCGCAATGGTCATTGCCGTACAATCTCCGGTTGAATCTATGGATAGCACGCTTTCGGAGCTTATTGAGGGTAATGCGACATCCAGTGCGTTTTACTTTGAATGCTTACGTGTACGTCAAACATTAAGTGTTTCTCTCATCAAGCGCTGGCACAAAGCCAGCATCATTAGCTCTCAAGTTGCTTTGCCACTGCTCGCTTTACAAGACGTGAAAGAGGGGATTGATTGGCTTAATGACAATGCAGGCAGCGAACAATACCTATTTGAACGTTTGATTACCAAACGTGACAGAGGCACTTGGTTCCGTCAGAGCTTTGGCATCGAACCAAATGGATTACCATCAGCGCAAGTGCTTACTTATGCCAAGTTGCTTGAGTTAAAAGAGTTTGAGGCGTTTGATATCTCTTCTTCATTAGCACCTGTTGATTTTGCGCTGAGTGGCGATTGGAAACTGGTGCCTCAAATCATCGAGCACTTGGAAAGTCTGGAGGAAGCTGAAGGTGAAATTTGGCTTCAAGCCTTGTATGTCGTCTACGGAAAGCTTCTTCCTCTGAATCCGCAAGATGTTGGTGTCGAGTATGAATGGGAAGAGATCGTCGATCTGCTCAATGAGTGGGTGGAAGATGAAAAATATATCCAAAATCTACCAAGCCGCTTGGGTTACGCATTGAGCTTCGAGTCTACGTTAGCTGCGATGCAAGATTCTAACGTTGATGTGCTGTTCCGCGACTGGCTATGGCGCCAAATCTGCATTCAATCCAGAGCCTACGTGCCTTGGGATATGGCGATGCCGATACATCAGCAAGACTGGAACTTCAACAATTTAAAGGCCGCACCTTCTGCGAGCGAACGATTCAACTTAAGGAATAGCAATGCAGTTATGGGATATTGAAGCGCACCCTGAGCTATCACTTAAAGGTCGTTTTCAACGTGACGAAAACGGCGATGAAGTGTGGGTTGTGGTCGCTAAACGTACTTGGCAATTCGATGGTGTGGTTTGGCACGAATTAGGTGAAAGTGAAATCTTCGATGATCCCCAATATTTGGGCGAAGAAGGTTTCTCTGCGATGAAAGTTGACCACGAGTTCGCGTATACCAAAGACAACACAGATGTACTTGTTTACGGCAAAGCGCGCAGCTACGCGAAAAAGCCAGTGACATACCAAGAGTGTCGTGTGCTGATTGATGGTCATATCGATAAGACTCTCGCTATTCACGGGGAACGCGTATGGGTTGAGCATGCTGGCAGTATCACGCTGAGCAATCCAGTCCCATTTATTGAAAAAGACATTGATTACACTTGCGCGGTAGGCGGTGATTTACGTAACCGAATAGGTGGTGGGGTTGCCGACTCCAACAAAGAATTGCTTGAACAGAAAGTACCCTCGATTTTTTATCCCCGAGAGGACTGGAGTGCCGCCGCGAAAAAACTACGCGTTGCGGGGTTCGGGCCAGTGCCTCCGTTCTTTGAGTCGCGCCAGAAGCTGGCCGGCACGTTCGATGACGATTGGATTGAGAATCGCAAGCCAATGTTGCCACTCGATTTTGATAAGCGGTTCTTCCAAAGCGCGCCTATTGATCAACAGTGCAAAGGCTTCCTTCGTGGGGGGGAGCGTTTGATGATGAGTGGCTTTTGTCATGATGACACGCTTTCATTTCGAATTCCTAAAGAAAAATACCGTGCGATCGCGACGTTCAAAGATCAAAGTTATCAAGCTGATATGGCGATGTACACCTTATTCGTTGATGCGGAAAAGAAAACTATATCAATCAGTTACACCGCTGCGTTTCCTTGTCAGGGCAAGGAGCATTTGTTGGTGTCGACATCCATCACTAAGTTGGAAGAGGTAAGCGAGCATGCATAATTCAACAGGCCGTTACGTGCTAGGGATGGAAGTGATGACGCCAACCGGTATGAATTTAGATATTGCTACTGCAGTTTCGTATGCTGACTTAGGAAGATTCGACCAATGTGTAGGGGATGATGGTATCGAGCGTTTTACTTACGCCAAAATCGAATACACCAAAGAAAGTGAGCAGTTTGAGAAAACGTGTGAGTTAATCACCCACTTGCTTAATTCATTGTTAGCACAGTTACCACGTTCATTGAGACCAATACCTTTGCTTATAGCGGTGCCTGCGTCTGTTTCACTAGTAAAGGTGCAAGAATGGCTTGGTGAAAGTAACTATGCTGAATTTCTCTCTGTGGTGAATGCTGTTCATGCCAGTGGGCCTAGTTTCGTTCTCCAGGCCATGAAATCATTGGATAAATATGATGCTATGATGTGTATCAGTGTCGATTCCTTGGTGAGTTCGATGCAAACACTCATCGACGATGCGATGGTAATGAGTACCAATAATCCATGGGGCGTTATTCCGAGTGAGGGTGGGGCGGGTTTAATTCTTTGTCGAAGAAATACCGTAGAAACATTGAAACTTAAGCCTCAAGCGCAGCTTGGCTACATTGATACGGAATTAAACACTTCAGACCGAAGAGGCATGTTTCGACTTGTTCAACGTGCGAGTAAAAAGCTCGATTTATTTGGTGAAGTGTATTCCGATATGACGAACCTGCGCATGCATTCGGAAGATTACGGTTTTGCTCTGGGGGCTAAAGCAGAACGATTCACGAACCCAGAACAACCGCAGCTTATCAATGAGTTGTGGGGCACAATGGGCAGTTGTTCTTCTCTCGCTTTAATTGCCTTTGCGGTCAGAGAGCACCACTTTAAGCAACCAACTACGTTGTTAATGTTCGACTTTCATGGTGACAAAGGAGTTCTCCAATTACTGCAATGTTAGTGGGCACTCATCGATCAAATGGCAATGAAAATATACTCATATTATTAGGTTGAAGTTTGTAACACGAAAAAGCGTATAACTCATGCAGTGAAAGCGTAAGTAAAAAGGTCTAATAAGTTAGTAATAATAACTAAAATAATAGGCTTACTGTTTGTTTTAAATACCAACCTTGATACAAGTACGTTCAAGAAAATATTATTCAACTCTAATAATATTTATTCTATGAAAGAGTACTAAGTGTCTAATAATCAGAGTACAGCCAAAGGATATATCGATCAGTTGGTTGTTAAAGCTATTGAGAAAAAGAAACTGAATGAGCAAAGGCTAGCAGAAAAAAATAAGCCGAAGCTTGAGTACGTGCTTTTTTCACAGTTTGATGTATTAGACAAGCTTCCTTCTAAAAATGGTAAGACAACGGTTTACCATCTTGCAAAAAAAGGGCAGCCAGAGAAGCAAATCTGTTGCAAAGTTATCAATGATGACTCGCCAGAATTTGCGAGCAAAATGTTGATTAACGAAGCGAGCAGGCTGGAGCTTTCTCAACACCCTAGCGTGGCTAACTTTGTAAAAATCGGCAACGAATTCGAACGCCCATATTTGATGTACGAGTGGATCCAAGGTGAATCACTGGCAGAAAAAATGGAGCGTCATTCTTCTAAAGGCTTCCGCCACGACCACATCGCTTGGTTGGTGTATCAACTCGCTGGCGCTCTAGAGTTTATGCATACAAGAGGTATCTGCCATCTTGATATTAAACCATCTAACGTATTAGTGAGTGAAGGCGATTACGTTAAGCTCATTGATTTCGGCGCTGCTCGTTACATTGGAGAGACAGAACCTTACGCAGAAGCAAGCTTGAGCTACGCTTCCCCTCTTTATATAGAAACTGGCATCGCGGAACCGCAAGATGATGTTTACTCTCTCGCTCTGCTCGCTGGACACCTATTTTTAGGATCAATATTTGGTGATGCTTGGAATAAGCAGTTAAAAGATCGAAAGCGTCCGGCTTTGATCCCGGTTCATATTTGGAAATTGCTGAAAGAAGTCATCAACAAACCAAGAGGGCATGGCTATACCGCTATTTCTTTTGCTCAACAGTTAGCGCGAATCGATACGCAATCAATTAGCTCAAATTCTAACGCACCAATTTTCAGTAGCTTGCGTAACGCGGATTTGCTGCTTACACACTGTAAGCCAAATGATAAAACGGCGTACGGTCGCTTTAAAATATTAGAGGCGAGCTTAGTGCTGAGTGTGCTGGCAACAGCAGGAAGTTATTTATATCAACAGAATAAAGATCAATTGGATGCCATTTTTTCCCGAGGTGTCACTACTGTAACTCACGTTATTACGCCCTCTGAAACGGCTTCTTTTTTAGCTCAGCCTCCATGGGAAATCAAAGAAGAATTGTCTCAAGCTACTCAGAGTATTGATATGACAGAAGCTTATCGAACAGCATATCAAGCTCAGCAGTTAAGCCTCTCGAATTTATATGAAGAAAAACAGGCTCAGTTAACGTCGTATCAATCGTTAGCGGATGGCTTACCAATGGCATTAGTCGAATTACGTAAGGAGCTTGTCACCTTGCGAGAAACCCTTGTTCGTGACGGTGCCCTGTTTCCATATGCGGATGAGGCGTTGACTAAAGTGATGTCTGGATTAAATGTCGCGTCTATCGATTCCATGAAAGTATCTGCCATAGCTGGCAGTCGAGATAAGCAGATTGCTCGCTTAATTTTAGATGGTGAAGCTAAGCTCGCAGAAAATGAAATGAAAGAGGCATGGCTGTTAAACCAGTCACAAGCCTATTTCTACAACCAAATCTTACCAAAGACTGTGATGGAAAATATTAATGACTCCATCGATAAACATGCAGAGGCCCACTTTTACACCAAAGCAATTGAAGAAGCTGAATTAGCCAAAGCCTACTTCGGTAATACGCCAGAACTAGACAAAAAAATAAAGGATTTAATCGTCGCAAGAAGCGAATTTATTTTGTTTAGCACCGTGATGGAGCAATCCGTTTACGACAAACAAAAGCTACATGAATCCCTTGCCGATTTAGAACGGAATGCACCAAGCAAATTTACAGAAATCACGAAAATTCTAGATAGCATGGCGTCGGATGCAATTGAGCAGAGCCATCGATTATCTAAGCCAGCAAATGGCGCAATTGCGGTAGCGCGTGCGTTGAGAGATTACTTGACTGAAGGAGACGTGAATTTTGTCCAACATTGATATCGATCGTCTGCTTAATCCTATTTCTGATGAATCTCCAGTGGGTAATGATGCCCGTTACGAGTTTTGCTATGAAATGATGGAATCCGAAGTGAAGAAATTCGGTTCCTTGTTTGGCGAAACAGTAGATTGGAGCGTAGTAAAAACGCACGCGACTGAAGTTCTAGAGCACCACAGTAAAGACTTAAAAGCCATTTGTTACCTCGTTCGCGCGCTAACAGAAGAGTTTGGTCTGCAAGGCTTTGAACAAGGTCTAAAGCTGCTTAGTGAGGCGTTAAGTCGCTTTGGCGTTGAATTGTATCCTTCCCGAAAGCGGGGTCGAGATGGCGCGGTCGAATGGTTGAACCATCAGTTTAAACTGGTCAGCAGCAAGTTAGCGGAAAGTGCTCAGTCATGGGATTTGGTATCAAACTGCATTTCGACTATTGAAGAAGTGCAGCGCCAGTACGACGAGGTTTACCAAGACTCAGAAGCGGATTTCTTTGAGATTCGCACTCAACTCAATGTTTTATCTCAACAAGCGGCGGCTGATGAGCAGAGCGATGAAGCAGTCGTTAACGTCGAACAAGCGGCGCCTGCACCAGCTACGCAGCCTGCCGCCGCAGAAACGCCAGCGCAGAGTGAAGTGCAAACCGCACCGGTGAAGGCGGTTCCGCCGGCCCCTAAACCTGCGCCAGTTAAGAAAGCGGTAGCAAAAGAAGTCGATGTCGATACGGACTTCTCTTCGCCGACGGCTTCTAAGCGCACCTTGAAGAAGGTTGCGGAAGTCATGCTTCATGCGAACCCAAGTGATCCGCTGGCTTACCGGATTTATCGTCATCTGACTTGGGATGACATTGATGGTCTACCCGACCACCAAAATAATCAAACGCCTTTGAGCTTGGCAGTGTCGTCCGATCAACAAGCGGAATACCGAGATAAAGCTGAACAAGAAAGCGACATCGACACCATTAAGCGTTTGGAGCGCACATTAACGGATGCGCCGTTTTGGCTGACGGGCCATTACTTCGTGTATTCGATGCTTAATAACTTGGGCTTTGATGATGCAGCGCTTGCTGTGAAACAAGAAGTGACGCGTTTTGTTGAATCGCTAGAGGGCATCGAGCACCTCTCATTTAAGAATTCTATACCATTTGCAGATGAAGCGACCTTGAGCTGGTTATCGACTCAAGATACTACTTCTTCGACTTCTCAACCCGTTGTTCAAACGGTTGTGATTTCGCAGGAAGACTCGCTGCCAATGGAGGATATCACTCTAGAAAATCTAGGGGAATGTGCAGCAGAGCTTGCCCACAAACTTGAGCTGGATAGCTCGGGACGTGGGCAGTTCATGCTGTATTTACAATTGATAGCAGCTTACCAGTCTGTTGGATTATACCCGTTGTGTTTGCCGTATCTTGAGAAGGGGTGGGAAGTACAAAAAGCGTTTAATCTCGCGAGCTGGGAACCCCACTTATCGTCACAGTTAGAAGACCTAATTCGAAAAACACTCCATCGGTTATTTGGAAGCAAGGATCTTCTACCTGAGAAGTATGAAGAGTGGAAAGCAATTTACGACTAATTAAAGAGTTAGATAAGGAACGAATTATGTCACGTGACGGCTCGGTGGCTCCTAAAGAGCGAATTAATATCCGTTATGTTCCAGCAACTGGCGATACGCAAGAAGACGTAGAGCTGCCGCTAAGCATGATGGTAGTTGGCGACTTTACTGCGCGTGCAGATGAGACACCAATTGAAGAACGTACTCCAATTAACATTGACAAAGACAACTTTAACGAAGTGCTAGAGGGCATGTCTCCAAACGTTAAAGTCAACGTTGAAAACCGTCTTTCTGATGAAGAAGGCGGCCAGATTGGTGTTGATCTGACGTTCCAAAACATGAAGGACTTCTCTCCTGAAGCGATCGCGAAAAGTGTACCTGAACTGAACAGCCTACTTGAGCTTCGCGAAGCCTTGGTTGCACTTAAAGGTCCTCTAGGAAACGTTCCTGCGTTCCGTAAGAAGATCGCATCGGTTCTTCAAGATGAAGAAGCGAGAAAGAAACTGTTGGATGAACTAAGCATTGGCAACGACCAAGACGCGAAAGAAGAGTAAGGGATATCATGTCTGCAGAAGCACAAGCGCCAGAACAAGAAGCAGCCTTAGTTGAATCAGGCTCACTTCTGGATAGCATTCTTAACGAAACACGTTTAAAGCCAAGTGATGAAGGTTTTGACGTTGCAAAACGCGGCGTAGAAGCATTCATCAGTGAGCTACTAAGCAGTTCGAACACAGAGAAAGTCGACCAATCTCTGGTTGATCTGATGATCTCTGAAATCGACCAAAAATTGTCTAAGCAAGTTGATGCAATTCTTCATAACGAAGAAGTTCAAGCGATTGAATCAACGTGGCGTGGCCTTAAGTACCTGGTTGATCACACTGACTTCCGCGAGAACATTCAAATCGAACTGATCTCTGCGAAGAAAGACGAAGTTCTTGATGACTTCGAAGACGCTCCAGAGGTGGTGAAGTCTGGCCTGTACAAGCAAATCTACACACGTGAATACGGCCAGTTCGGTGGTAAACCTGTTGGCGCCGTCATTTGTGATTACGCTATGTCTGCTTCGTCGCCTGACATCAAACTGATGGAATATATGGCGAACGTAGGTGCAATGTCTCACGCACCATTCATCACGTCTGCATCGGCTAAATTCTTTGGTCTAGACAGCTACGAAGAGCTGCCAAACCTAAAAGATCTTAAGTCTGTATTCGAAGGTCCACAGTACGCGAAATGGCGTGGTCTGCGTGAGCACGAAGATGCACGTTATTTAGGTCTATGTACGTCTCGCTTTATGTTACGTACGCCTTACTCTGTTGAAGATAACCCAATTAAGGCGTTTGACTACGATGAGCAAGTGACAGACAGCCATGATAACTACCTATGGGGCAACTCAGCGTACGCGATGGCGTCCAAGATCAGTGAATCATTTGCTAAGTACCGTTGGTGTCCGAACATTATTGGTCCTCAAAGCGGTGGTACTGTACAAGATCTACCGGTTTACAACTTTGAAGCTATGGGTCAAATCGAGACTAAGATCCCAACCGAGATCCTGGTTTCTGACCGTCGTGAGTATGAGCTAGCAGAAGAAGGTTTCATTGCGCTAACCATGCGTAAAGGTTCTGACAACGCGGCGTTCTTCTCTGCAAACTCTGTTCAAAAACCAAAAGTGTTTGCGAACACGCCTGAAGGCAAACAAGCCGAGATGAACTACAAGCTAGGTACTCAGCTTCCTTACATGTTCATTATCAACCGTTTAGCGCACTACATAAAAGTGCTACAGCGTGAGCAAATTGGTTCTTGGAAAGAGCGTTCTGACCTAGAAATCGAATTGAACAAGTGGATTCGTCAATACGTTTCTGACCAAGAGAACCCGCCAGCGGAAGTTCGTGGTCGCCGCCCACTTCGCGCTGCGAAGGTTGAAGTATCAGACGTAGAAGGCGATCCAGGCTGGTACAAAGTATCGATGTCTGTACGTCCTCACTTCAAGTACATGGGCGCAAGCTTCGACTTGTCTCTAGTTGGTAAGCTAGACCAATAACCCATTACTGAAACCATCAAGCAGCCAGTGAAGACTGGCTGCTTTTTTCGTAGGATCGCATATGGAAAAAGGTTACCGTCTTTTAGAGCGGATCGAGCTAGGAGAACCAAAAAACTGCTACGAGAAAGTGGTGTCTCATAAGCATTTGATTGAATCCATTCACTCGCATCTCGCTGACTTGTTGAATACGCACTCCGGCAACGCAATGATCGACAATGAGTATGGTCTGCCAGATTTTAACGACGTACTTTCTAACAACACAAACCTCGTTCGCCATATTCAAAAAAACATCACGTCAACCATAGAGCGCTTTGAGCCCCGACTGCTTAATGTCGAGGTTCATTACCGTGAAGACCACCATAATCCATTACAACTCGGCTTTGGTATTCGCGGCGAAGTTTCCCATAACGGCGGTAAAGTCCCAATGTCGATCGATGTCTACATGGGAACCGACGGCCAATTTAACGTTTAGTAGGTGCCACTTGAGTAACAGTAAATACTTTCAAGATGAACTCACGTATTTACGCGAGTCGGGTAGTGAGTTTGCCAAATATCATCCGAAGTTAACTCACTTTCTCTCTGAAGGAACTTTTGATCCAGATGTCGAACGACTGCTGGAAGGTTTTGCTTTTTTGACCGGACGCATCCGCGAAAAGATTGACGATGAACTTCCTGAGCTAACGCAATCTCTGATGACTTTGCTGTGGCCACATTACATGCGTTCGATTCCGTCTTTGTGTATTAGCGAACTAAAACCGCATACCGGAAGTGTTACTGAGAAAACCGTGGTGAAACGTGGTGCGGAAATGGCCAGCGAGCAGGTAGAAGGCACGCAGTGTTTGTTCCGTACTTGTTATGACGTCAATCTATACCCAGTTACGATTACTAACATCGAACAAACTAACAGCCGCACCAGCTCGATGATTGATGTGACGTTATCGACGGAGCATGGCCTTGAGCTGTCTCGGATAGGTTTAGACACGCTGCGATTGCACCTGCATGGTGAGATTCATATTACTCGCACTGTCTTCTTATGGCTGTTCCGTTATCTAGATTACGTCGAGTTGGATGTTGGTGGCGGCTACAAACATCGTTTAGGGCCAGAATACGTTAAGCCAGTCGGGCATGAAGAGGACGAGGCGCTGCTGCCTTACAGCAAAAACTCCTTTGCAGGCTACCGTTTGCTGCAAGAATTCTTCTCTTTGCCAGATAAGTTCATGTTCTTCGACATTAAAGGCTTAGAGTGGCTAAAAGGCATTCCACAGCGCAGCACGGTCAAAATCAAATTCCACTTTAAGCGTGCTTTGCCTTCAGAGGTGGTGCTTAAAGATAAACACTTAAGGTTGCACTGCACACCTGCCGTTAACTTGTTTGAAAAAGACGGCGATCCAATCCGTTTAGAGCATCGACGAAACGAGTACAAGGTGCGTCCACAAAGTAACACTCAGGAGCATTACGAGGTTTATTCCATTGAGCAAGTGGAGAGCTGGAGTAAAGACGAGCGTCGCCGAAAACCACTGATTGAATTTGAATCGTTTGAGCACCAAATCAACCAGCGTGATAAGCGAGAGTTCTACAAATCCAAAGTGGGCGAGCGAGTAAGTGGGAGAGGGTTAGAGCGCTATATCTCATTCCATACTCACAATGGTGACATTGCGGATTTAGGGACTGAAACAGTATTGATGAAACTGCAATGCAGTAACGCGGACTTAGCGGAGCGCCTGTCAGTAGGAGATATCACGTACGCGACGCACAAGTCGCCAACGTATGCGACGTTTAAAAACATTACTAAGCCAACACAGTCAGTAAGTCCTCAGGTTAATGGTGAACTTCAATGGCAGTTGATTGCCAACATGTCGCTCAACTACTTGTCTTTGGCCAATATCGATGTGTTGAAAGTGTTGCTCTCGACTTACGACTTCCACTCTCGAGTCGATAGACAAGCCCACCGCGCGTCGATTCATCGACTTGATGGCATTATTTCTTCAGAGATGAAACCAATCGATCGCGTATTTCGTGGTGTATCTGTGCGTGGTAACCAATTCAAGCTCGTCACGGACTCTAAGTTCTTCGTAAATGAAGGCGATATGTTCCTTATGGCCACGGTATTGAATGAATTTATCCGTTTATATTCGAGTGTGAACTCCTTTACCGAACTAGAGGTGTTCGATGAAGCGACGGGCGAGGTTTACAACTGGGCAAGCCTAATCGGGCAGCAGACGATACTATGATTAACACACTTTCTGATAAGTCGAATGAGTTTAGTTTCTACCAAGCGGTGTTGCTGTTAGAGAAACACTACCAGCTGGAGCCAAACTCAAATTTTGTTGCCGTGGGCGAGAACAAATACTTCCATCAAGAGCGAATTGAGTTCAGCGTGTCGCCAAACCTGTGCTTTCCAAAGAGTGATATGGATTTTATTACTCATATGGAAAGAAACGGACAGCAATATTCACGTATTGAGACGAACTTTCTTGGCTTGCATGGTTCAAGCTCGCCCCTACCTGCGTCTTACACTGAGAAACTCGTCGGTCGTGATCCCGATGATAACCCAGTGAAGGACTTCTTCGACTTTTTCCACAACCGCTATACAAGCTTACTGTATCGTGTTTGGAAGAAATACCGATATCACGTGCAGTACAAAAGCGGGGCGAGCGATGCGTTTTCTGGGCGCATACTGCATTTGGCTGGTCTGTCAAGCGTTATGCAAGATTGTGAAGTAGCGGAGTTAGATCGAGCGAAAGTTCTGTCTTACGTGAACCAGTTATCTACGCGTACACGTTCACCTAAGCTTATTTCCGGTATTGTTTCGCACTACTTTTCACTGCCGAATGTGCGAATCGAAGAATGGGTTTATAGACGCGTAGAAATCGCTGAAAGCCAGCGTAACAAACTCAATCGTTCCAATTGTGTATTGGGACAAAGCTTACACTTGGGACAAAGCATTGCGGATTTGAACGGCAAGTTTAACTTGTGTATCGACAACATTGATTTTGAAACGTTTAAGCAGTTTTCCTACGATGGTGAGTTACATAAGACGCTGGTGGGCTTGATGCGCTTTATTCTGCGTGACCCAATGTCGTGGGACCTAAAGTTGACAGTTAACCTAGACAGTATTCCAGAAAACAAATTGGGTAATGGAGAAGGGAACCAACTAGGTCAAACGTTCTGGCTTGGCAACCCAGGTGATAAAGACGCCAAAATTCGACTTATCGGAAGCATATAAGAAAGCCGCTCAACGAGCGGCCCTTTATGTTTTCCTCAAAGAGGTCAGAAAAGCTTAACGACTGATCGGCTGGTGCAGTACAACGGTAGTATCAAGCCTTTGAATGCCGTTAAATGATTCAATTTCATTACAAAGATGATGAATAGACTGCAGGTCGGGCGCTTCAATTAGGGCAATAATATCAAAGTTGCCACCAACAACGCTCGTTAAGCGAACCTCAGGGATTTCTTTAAGTGCATTCGTTACATCATTCTTCTTACCCTTTTCACAAGAGATCAGTAGATAACTAGCGGCTTTTCGCCCTTCATTTTCTACGCGAATCTGTGCGGTATAGCCTTTGATAATACCGGTCTTTTCTAAACGATTAATTCTTTCTGCTACTGCTGTTCGAGACAAACCAATGTTTCGGGATAGATTCGCAATCGACTCTCGCCCATTCGACAATAGACTTGAAAGTATTTTTCGATCTAATTTATCTAAACCTTGTAAAGTCATGTTTGAAATCATGTGTTCTGCCTATTTTGTTTTTATATTGTTATTAAATCGACTCTGGGAGCGTAAAGTTATACAGCTCAGCAAGAGTGAATGGGTTTTTCTGTGTCAACGGAGTGATGCGTAAGCTCAAGTCCCTCCCTGACACTTTTATGTCACTGACAAAGCTGCCGTTATGAGTGTTTGTCAAGGTCGAGTCACCTAGCAATCTGTATATCGCCCATTGACCACTCTTATTTAAAACGTGCTGTCTGCCTTCATCGGTTACATCCTGGAGTGTGATACTAATATTGAAGTCACCATTTTGCGGTGGCCATGCCATTTCACGAATGCGGCTTGGACCGTGGTAGTAACTTATATTGGTATCTGCAATTTTTAAGCTCGCTCTAATCGCACTAGAATCAAGATCGAGTACTCTTGCACTAAACGGAATATGAACGCGGTTAGTGCTTTTATTAATTAATGTGTCTCGAATAACGTTATAGTTACGCAGTTGCACTAACAGAGCCGGAGAGATTGGCATCGTCTCGCCATCCACCTGTTTTGGCGTCCATAAATTGGTATCGTAGAACGGTGCAAAATTTTTCTGAATAAATGTGTCTAACAAACCACCGGAAGCAAACAGTAATTCAAAATCTTCAATTGAGATTTCCTCGGTCGCTGTTAGATCAAATGGGTATCGTCCTAGCCCTATCTCTTTAAACTTGGTGTAAATCTCGCTGTACCATTGGGTTTGAATGCCTTTAGCGGACTCTTTAATCATGACTGACCAGCTTTGTTGAACCACATCTAACAACCAGCTACGAACGGGTTCCGGTGATTTTTGGGCAATCTGTTTAAGTTTTATTAATGGGTCAGCTTCACTGCTGTTCATTCGATGCTGAGCTGCCGCTAGCGCCGCCATTTGCGGGTCAGGTGCATCAGCGATGTCTTTCATATATGTGCGAACACGGCTTAACGCTGCTACGGTCTCATCCCAAGGAGTAGGGGAGTTTGGTGTTTCACTGACCTGAAGTTGGTTTAATAAGTGAAAAGCTTGTTCAACACGTTTCATCAACAAGTAATCAGGCTTAACTACTTCCTCTACTGCGTCTGATGCGGAGTCTGCCGCTGCCACGAGTTTCGGGTCTAGCTTTGAAATCAGAGCATTTTTTTCACCAACGGGTGAAAATTGTGTGTTGGCATAGACCTGCTTCAGTACGGTTGTCATTGGTGAAGAAGGGCCCGAGATTAAGTCTATCGCGTTCGTTAGGTCGCCGACATTGTCATAGTTCTGGACTTTTAGTTCACTCAGCGCATTGCGCCAATTACTGATGTAGTCGTCAGTATATTTTTTACGTACTTCCTCTTTGAAGGCTTCTTGTTCTTCACTAGTAGGAATAACGTGTTGTGACAGACCTAAAACCCAGTTGTCACTGATGACTTGTTGTGACATTAGGTCCACGCTTGGTCGATAAAAAGTGCTAAAACCAGTGGAGGTATAGATCTTATCTACGATCAAGCGTTCACTATCGATTGGTGTGTTGAATACATTGCTAAACTCAAAACCCACAGCTCGTTGCAGATCTAGGGTTCCTAAATCAATCGAATTTGCTTCGTTTAAAATGCCTGCATAAACGAGATCAACATTCGAATTTGCTAGCAATGAGCGACGTGTTGCGCGAACAAGATCCATATTGATATCAATTGGCTCAAACTGCGTGCGAAAGTAAGCGTCCAAATAGCGCATCGCCTGATTGACGACGTCACTTTGGTTGCTCAAGTCGTTCATCATTTGGAGAGTTTGATGACGCAAAAAACGGATATCACGCTTTGTTGGATCGTTTAGCATTAGATACCCCTTCAATAGAGGTAAAGCGCGTGTAAAAGTGTTTTGATTTTGTGTCAGTTGTAGACGGTAACCTTTCTCAATGAGAGGTATCAACTGTTGAGCAACGTCCTTAAGTAATGCTTCGTATGCGATGCGAGTGCTTTGATCCAAACGGCTAATGTTGAGTGGTAATATCTCTTCATCCAAAGCCTTAGAACCTTTAAGCCACGCCCCATAAGAAGGCTCTATTGCTTTCGTCGCCTTCGCTAAAAGCTCATTGAATCTTGCATCTTGCTCCACTTGTGATTTGTCATCGATACTCAAGAGTTGATTCATCACATGTAAGTTACGGTCTAATGTCGTGAAAAAGAAGTAACTGCCCCCAGTAAGCAGGATAATAGAGCCGAGTATTGCCAAACGGCTTTGTCTCTGAATTAGACGAAGATACGTCTTGTTTTCGCCCGCAAAGTCGCTTTCCGGCAATATTTGTGAATCAATCAGAAAGCGAGAGAAATAAGGCGTTTCTGTTAACTGAGTATGCTCTGACGCGATAATAGGTAAGTTGAAGTAATTACTACAACTTTTTGCAAGTAAATTGTACTTGCGACCGCCTTGCAGACTCGAACTAAAGAAAATCTCACGGATGTCTAGTGAATAGACACCGTTGTTAACATCACATAGACGCTCAAGCACATAGCTGACTTCAGATTGACATAGCTCAAACTGCTTAGGGAAAGCGAGTATTGCTTGTTTCTCATCAATGTCCGTTGAATTAGCGGATGCATCTAGCGCATTACTTTCAAGCACTCTCACTAGATTTCGATAGCTATCGCGGTAGTACTCTGCAAATACACCCTTGGCTTCTTTTAGTGGGATAGAGAGGAACTCAACACGTGTCTTGAGAGAGCTAAAGTGCATGTATTCTTTAAAGCCATCTAACTTGTCTAGCTTTGACATAATCAAATAGATTGGCAATGCTGAAGACGTTTTAGAGTTGATGGTACTCAAGCGCGCCAATAACGACGAAATGGTGTACTCTTTTTGTTCTGGTTCAGAGACGATCATGAACTCGAAATCGATGAAGAATAGACACCCAGAAAATGGCTTTCTAGGTCGATGATGAATAACTTCTTCAATGAACGTATTCCATAAAGAAGCATCACTGCTTGATACTTCCTGGAACACTAAGCGTTGGTCAGGCTTGATGTATACAGCGCTGTCAGATTCGTACCATTCAAAAAAGTCATTCTTAGCGGTTCTAGTGCGATCCATCGGTTTAATTGCACTAGAATTAAATAAAAATTGACGTCGCCCTGACCCTTTATTACCAAGCATCAGGTAAATTGGTTTCTTGCCTGAGTTAGCAAGAAGAGGCTGGATAACCATAGAAAGCGCTTCTTCCTCGGTTTCCAAATGTTGAGCTTTAGCGTTGTTCTTTTTCTTCAACCATAATGTGAATTGAAAAGTGACGTAAACCATGGCGATAGCACCAAGAGTCAGCCAAAGATAAAGTTGATCGATTTCGTCAAGAAAAAGCAGATAAATAGTGGTGATAATTGCAGCCACTAAAAACATCAATATAGTAGAAATCACCACTGGATTTCTAAACAGTTTTTGTTTGAACATAAGCCTAAAACTTCTTTAATTGTATTGTTATTTATTGTCAGTTTTTTCAGCTTGTAGCTGACTCAATTTATATAGGTAGATGTTCAGTAAAAGGGTTGCGCGGTCAATTTCCTTTTGCTGTGAATACTTTTCAGCGTATTCAATACGACCTAAAAGCGGGAATAACGAGTTACTGTATTCGTACGCCTTTTCAGAGTTCTTATCTACATTCTGTCTAGCTACGTTGGCAAACACCGTTCTTGCGTCTGAGAATCGCTTATAAACATCCATAAACTGGTCTTCTAAATGGGCGCTCTGTGTCAAAAAGTTTTGACGTAGCTGCTGTGCAGAAGACGAATCCGGATAGATTGCGATTAATTCATTGGTCAAGCTATCGAGCTCGCTGACGTTACTTACTTTTGCCGAGTCTAAAAACCAGTTATTCATCATAATATCGACACGATTAATGGCCTGCGTTTTCAATGACTGAGCATATTTTTTATTTTCGTAATCTAACGAGGCGACCAAATTTACAAGTTCATTAAGTGAAGCTTGATTAATTTTTTGTTCCAATGTTCGATAACGTTGTTGCTCGTACATGAAATGTGAACATATCGCAGTAACAATCAAACCAATAACGAAGTAGATCATAAATCGACCAGACTTTGCCGGTGATGCTTTCTCTTGGCTATTTAGGTTGGGTGATGACACCGGTGCCGGAGAGGGAGACACATTCACTTTAATTTCAGGTGCCTTCTGCGTTGCTGCAGGAGCGCTAGTGTTGGCTTGTTTTTTCTCGCGTAACTCAGCCGCAATTTGTTGTTCTTTTATCTGCTCAATCCATTGATTCAAAATACGGCGAATGCGACCTAATGACGGCGCTTCAATACCGTAATGAAGACGAAGCTCTTCCTCAATCCTCAAGCATAATTGATGTGCTGCCTCTATCAATGGAAGCTCTTCTGGTAACGCTCGATGCTTATTAATTCGTTTTTCAGTATGCTCTACCATCCATTCAATAGCGCTCATTCGTGCCTTTGACTTTGAATGCTCTGGATACGCGTTGAACCAATATACGACACACACATCAAGTATTGAGTTTAACCCTTCAACAAGGCCTCTTAAGCCGTCGTTATAGGTTGACGCAACGGTAAAGTAACAGCAACAACGTAGGTCTTTCGCTTGGGTACTCAAGATCTTTTTTGAGAGTGTTTGAACCGTTTTCCACGAGACTCTCCCTGTGACTTTATTCAGGTTGTTTATTTGACGTTTAATTTCGTCAAAATCCTCAGAACCATTAGGATTAGAGCCGCTTGGGTTATTTTCATCGATTGGTCTTCGAGCGAAGTCGGTAAAAAACATAAGGAAAGTTCCAACTGATCATATAGAAGTATTAAGTTATATAGGATTTCACTACTGTTATATTAAATTATAAGCAGTGCACATCTGTCGCAATTCTATAGACAAAATAAGCGGATTAGATAATAAAAATTCATTAAAAGAAATTAAATTACTTTTAGTGTGATCTTTGTTCATAATATTAATATCAATAGTTAAGTCTATTTATAAGAAGAAACTTATATATGAAGATGAGAACGTTGATTAAAAAGTAACTAAATTGTTATCGGAGATTACGTTTTGTCCAATTAGCAATCAAATTCTGTTACTTCTATTTAAATAGAAAGATTTACTGTCTCGTCACTTAATCTGTAGTCGGTTCTTTAGTTTTTGTTTGTAGGTAAAACAACCAACCTGATAGTTGAAATGTATTAAATTATAGGTGTTTTTTTAGGCTTATTGAAAAAGAGAATATAATTGATATCTTTCGCCTCTAAGTAGAATATCGGTTTTCCTAGAGGGACGAAATGCTAAAACCAAGTCAAATTGGGCTGATTTCAGCCATGTGTCTATTTTCTTCTGTTGTAATGGCAAAAGGGGAGCGATATGGACTCTCTACCAGTATGTTGACTATCGATAGCATTAAATACGATGAAGGTAAAAGTGGTGAGCAGGATACGCTTAGGTTCGGCTTGGTTCATACTCGTCCTATTGATGAAAACAATAACCGTTGGCGTTGGTGGTTAGGGCTAAACTATCTAGCAGAAGATATTGAAGCGCCAGCAAACGGCTTATATCAAGAAGCGACGAACTATGAACTTCGTGTTGTTCCTCAATATGCGTTGACTTCTTGGAGTGTTTTCACGCCATATGTTGGTGCGGGCTTGTCTGTCGGTTACTCGCAATATTCTAATCGCTGGCAAGTAGACCAAGAGGGCTATCGTTATGAGAGTGTTGAAGACATCGACCAGTTTGAGTTAGGTGCGGTTATGACCCTTGGTACTGCTATAAAGTTAGGCAGTAATCCTGACGCCCATATACAAATTATCCCGCAGGCCTCTTATATCCTTCCGGTTGTAAATGATGGAATTGGTGGGCTTGAACTATCAGTTTCTTTGCTCTTTTGAGGTTCGTAAATGTACTCAAATCAGCTAGTTTTATTTATCTCAAAGTGTCCAGAGGAATACACCGGTGCAAAGCATATTGAAATGCCTGAAAGTGGTGGTTCGATAGGTCGTTCCCCAAGCTGTAGCGTGTCTTTAGCCGATCACAACCGCTTTATATCGGGCACTCATTGTTTGCTCAGCGTGTATGGAGATACCTACTATATAAGTGACGTATCAACTAACGGCACAATGGTAAATGGGAATAAAATACTAAAAAATCAACCCGTTGCGATAGTTGATGGCGACATCATTTCTTTAGGGCAATATGAGATTGGTGTTTCTCTTGAGCACGTTACCTCAACACTAGACATCGCCGCTGATATTGCTCCTGAGCGAGTATCTAGCGATCCTCTGGTTAGTCTAGGAGATGCGGTTGTCGAAGAGGAAGAAAAAGTCGGTGCCTTAGAAGATTTGTTTATGGAGACTAAACAGGATGACATTGATTGTCATGATCCTGTTGCTCACCTTAACTTTTCGATGCAGCGAGATGACGATTACTTAATTCGTGATAATGAGCGTACAGAATCTGAACAACCTAGAACCGTGGAAAGCACACGTCAGGTGGTCGATGACAGTTTCAGCATATATTCCGAATTCGATCAGCCAAGCCTAATCCCTGAAGACTGGATGGCTTCGGAAACCAAGAGTAACGCATCAGTCAATGATACATCAGCGCCAGAAAGCGGTAAGGCACATAGAGCCGATATTGCCTCAGCTGAGGTGATGCAACCAGGCACAGTAGCCCCAGATAGCACGATTCAAAGACAACATCGTACGCATAATGTTACTGAGATGGTCGTAGAGCAGGCTAATACAGGGTCAAAATGGGAAGAGATGACCCAATCTTTTACGCCTTCTCCTAACACTAATCAGCAACTTCAAATACCTACGGCAGAGCACGCGATAAACAGTACGACGAAAGCACAAGTCGATACTGATGCGGCCGTTTGCTCTCAAGATATAGCGCAAGCGTTTTTTGATGGTTTGGGTATTCGAAACCCAGAGTTGATGACAAACGAGGCGCAGTTATTCAAGCAAATGGGCACTTGCTTGCGTTTATGTATTGATAACCTACAGAAAGAGTTGCACGAAGTGGAATCGTTAAAAGATGAGCAGAGTGCGAGTGAGGCTAACTCGAACATCGCAGAGCTAATGCTCACTTTGAATAGTCAGCAATTACTGGCTCCAAATGAACTGGTTGAACAAATGCTCGATGAGCTGAACGATCACCAAGTTATGTTTAACAAAGCACTGAATGAGCTCATTTTAGAACAGTCAGAAACGAACGATCCCGTAGCATTTGCTAACAGGGTCACTAGCCAGTCTTTGTTCTCAACTAAGTCAAAGCTGTGGGCCGAATACCTAGATTTCTACACTAATAATCGTCGCCTGCTTAATGAAACATCCTTAAAAGGGCTGATTAAGAAAAACTATAACAAAGTGATTAAGGGAAACCATGCGTAGTATCGCCGTATTACTCGGATTTGCCATGTTGTCCGGTTGTTCCATGTGGGATCAATTTAAAGAGTCCACTGGTATCACACCAGAAACTTCGTCGATTGAATTGGTTATTGAGGCATCACCTGTACTCAATGTGAGAAATGGGGGCCAGTCATCTCCAGTTATTCTCCGTCTTCACGAATTAAGTTCGCCAGTATTGTTCCGAAGCTTAGATTTCTTTGCCTTGTTTGAGAGCGATAAAGCGTCGTTGGGTGATGAGTACATCAAACGTTACGAATATCAAATACAGCCAGGTGGAAAAGTTCATGAAATGCTAACGCTAGACCCTGACACTCGTGCCGTCGGTTTTTCAGTGGCTTTTCGTGATATTGATGGTTCGTCTTGGCGAAAAGTGGAAGTTATTGAAGAGAAGAGCGAGTACTACATCAAGCTCAAGTTAGAGGGCAGTGAGTTAATTTCTGATAACACTCGCGGCATTGAACAGGTTTACTTTTAAGGGATAGAAACATGTCTTTATACAATCCAGTTGTTTGGCAAGATGGAATGTTCATGAAGCCGCAGCATTTTCAACAACTCGATCGTTCGCAAAGTAAACTATCGAGCCTACTGAGTGCCAATGCATCGCCTTTGCATTGGGGAATTAAACGTTTAGAAATCAACTCTCAGTTACTAGCACTGGGTAAAATCGGTATTACTCGTGCTGAAGGTATTTTACAAGACCGGACACCATTTGAGCTTCCGTTGCTTGCCGAGCTGCCTGAAGTGAAAGATGTAGATCCTTCGATTGCCGATAAAGTCGTTTATTTGTGCTGTCCGTTACCATCGGAACGTTCTGAGTTGTTTGGTACCAAAAAAGACGGTGCGCGCTATACGATGGAATCTCAAGAAGCGGTTGACGCTTGTTATGATTCGGAAGACATGGCAAATATCGTCGTCGGTAAGCTTAACTTTTGCTTAATGTACGATCATGAAGATAAGAGTGCTTACACGTCTATTCCGATCTTAAAGATCTCAGAAGTGAAGCCTGATGGCAGCGTGATCTTAGATGATAGTTTCATTCCTACCTGTATCGATATTCATGCGTCGACAGTACTGAGTAAATTTGCGACCGAGTTTGCTTCTATGTTGAAGCATCGCGCGGAATCGATAGTTCAGCGATTAGGGGTGGTGGATCAACAAGGCGTATCATCGGTTTCTGACTTTATGCTATTGCAAGCGCTCAACCGATACGAACCCTTGTTTTGGCATTTCGCAAGCACAGAAGCTGTGCATCCTGAGTCTTTGTATCGAATTCTTCTTCAGGCAGAAGGTGAGCTTTCGACGCTGTGCTCAACGACACGCCGACCTATTGAGTTTACGAAGTACAATCATGGTGATCTTACTAGCTGTCTTTCTCGCGTCCTAGACAGTGCGAAAATGACATTGAGCGTGATGTCTGAGCAACGAGCAATTCCACTGACCTTAAAAGATCAGAACTATGGCATCAGAACGGCAGCAATCCCTGACAATAAGATCATTGATACGACGACCTTTATCCTCGCAGTTAAAGCTGACGTGACCTTGGATGTCCTGCATACCCAGTTTGTCAGCCAAACGAAGATCGGTGCTATCGATAACATACGTGACTTGATTAACCTTCAACTGCCTGGGATTGAGATCAAACCAATGCCAGTTGTGCCACGCGCGCTGCCGTATCACGCTGGCTACACCTATTTCGAGCTCGATAAAACGGGCGAAGAGTGGATGGCATTGAAGAACACTGCTGCGATTGCGATTCACGTTGCGGGCGATTTCGCTAACTTATCATTGCAACTTTGGGCCGTTCGTCTATGAGTTACGCAGAAACCGACGTCACCGTAGTCTTATTCCAACCAGAGCCTGGCAAACCAATGGAGGTAATGCCAGCGCCTGACTTGTCGAGAAACATCGCAGTACAAGATCTATCTATCGATAACATGGGTATTAACCCGCTAGTGGACCAGTTCTCATGGTTGATCGCCAGTCTGTCTTGTATGTCTTCGATCCCTTGGCTTGATGACCCGATGCCATTTCGTGAACAAGTGGCACGTGAGATTCGAAAAGGTGAACGAAAACTTAATGAAATGGAGCTCGATCGTGCTTCGGTTCTTGTTATTCGTTACTGCTTGTGTGCGGCGATTGATGAATCTGTTTGTCGGCAAGAATGGGGAGCAAATAGTCACTGGAGCCAGAACAGCTTACTGTCTGAATTCCATAACGAAACATCTGGTGGTGACAAGTTTTTCGTTATTCTCGACCGCTTAAAAGCCGACCCTCGCAAATACCGTCACGTTATAGAGTTTCTCTATTTATTGCTTCAACTTGGTTTCCAAGGCAAGTACGGCCGTGAAGAGCGTGGTAACGAAAAGTTAGCGGAAATTGGCAGCACCATTTATCGATTAGTGCGAGATGACCGCCTAGCAGAACAAGAAAAAGTTTCTTTAATCAACCTTAAAGCTAAATATCTAAAGAAGCCGTTAAAAAGGGTAATTTCACCCAAGCTGATCTTAAGTCTTAGTGCTATGACGTTTGCGCTTATGTATGCGGCAACCTACATCGTCATAGACTTAAAATTTCAGCAACTGCTTGAAATGTATAGATAACCAGAGATCTAAAATGAGATCTTCTGCCAGTTTTAGGGCTTATTGTGAATATCACTGGTTTTTTAGTGAAATTCACTAGTTATTTAGAGAGATTGCAGTTTGCGATCTCTTTTATCATTCAATCAATAAAATTCAAATGGATTGGTTATGGGCGTAACAGTTGGTGCGAATGGACTTTCGATAGTTCATAAAGGCTCAGGTGGTGAAGCGAATGCAACGCTCCCAGATGTTTGTTTAACTAAGGTCGGCAAGCCAGTCGTCCCTATCCCTTATGGCAACAATGCTAAATCAGCAGACCTTGCTGGTGGGACTACGACAGTCTCTATGGATGGCGGTAACAGTGTCGCTATCAAGGGCAGTACGTTCTCAAAAAGTACTGGCGATGCGGGCGGTGACAGAAAAGGCGTTGCCTCAGGCACGATAGAAGCCGAAGCAAAATTCATTTCAGCTTCACCAACGGTTAAGTTTGAAGGTAAGGGCGTATGTCGCCTGTCCGATCAAATGACCATGAACAAAGCCAACACTGTGTGTCTTGGCGGCGCACAAAACCCATCGGTTTCTGTGAGTGAAGAGCAGGAAGGGACGTATACGGTTGATTTGTATCTCTCATACTCAGACGGTGAACCCGTTCAAGGCGCAACATACACTCTCACAGATCAATCTGGCGCGGTGTTTGAAGGAACTCTCGACGACAACGGTAAAGCATCTGTTGGTGGCGTTGCTCCGGGGGAGTTTGCTATAGAGTACGGCGAGGACAGCCGTGATTTTATGCCAAATGTCCCAACCAAGACCAACCCGAACTTTGATCCAAGTGCAAACGCGCAGCTAATTATTGAAGAAGCTAAGCGTGGAGAAGTCGGTTTCTGGGAGAATGCGTGGAAGAGAATGTCTGGTGCTGCAAGCTGGGTTTGGGGCGTCATTCTTGGTGACTTTAACGATGATGCCTCCGTAGAACAGATTATTGCCAATACGGCCCTGACCATGATCCCTGTTGTCGATCAAGCAGCAGATGTCCGCGATTTATCAGCGAACATTATGACGTTGTTGAATGAGGAAGAACGTGAAAAGTCGGAAAACTGGCTAGCTCTTTCATTAACGCTTATCGGTTGTGTCCCGACATTTGGTAGTGCAGTCAAAGGCACTTGTAAAGTTGCGTTAAAAGGCGGTAAAGGAACATCAAAAGATACTTTGCTTGCTGTTTTAAGAGGCATGGGTAAAGGCGATCCAGAAAAATTCCTACGCACGTTAGATTGGATGGATTATGCAAAACAGACCAGCCAGATTGTTAGCGATGTTCTAAAACCTTGCATTGAAGTGGCAACTGAGTTGGCTTCACACGCAAACAGAATGGGTGCAGATGAGCTCGGTACGTATTTCTTGAAGTTAGCGGATGAGGTAAAAATCATCGATAAGATGGTACCGGATAAGCTTAAAGAAGCGATGGGCGAGTTTGATGACCTTTTTGCTCGAATTTTAGGTAAGAGTGAGAAAACTTACCCAGCAAAAGTAAAACATAATACTGGCGAGTCTGCACAGTCAGGAAAGAGTTCTGCGAAGGCAAATGAGGATAAAGGGACTAAAACAGTTCGTTGTAGAGTGTGTAAGCGGGCAATCGCCGATAAACGACATAAGAAAAAATGTGTCCTTCCAGGAAGGAAAAAATGAGTATGAGCAATAACGGTTTTTCTCGACATGTTTCTGGTGAAGCATTACTAAAGGCCAATCATATATTAGCTGAAAAATGTGATTGTCCTCTTACTGGACATCATCTGATTAGCTTTAATTTGTTCGAAAAGCTATCAACTCAGCGAACAGAACAGATGCGAAACAAAGAATACAGTTGGAACAGTTTAGACAATATAGTAATACTTCCCAGCAGTGACAAAGGTACGGCTAAAAAGGTTGCGTGCAAGTATCGATTGCCTTGGCATTCTAGCGGTCATACGGGTAGAAATACAGTAAGTAAACTTAATCTTAAGAGTGATGAACAAGTGTACTCTAATGCAGAGCCTACCTCGATGTTAAATGGAGGGAATCCAATGAAGAGGGCTAGTATGCTGAACAAAGACAAAAATAAGATTAAAGCATATCCTTCTAAAGCCTATCATAAGTTTGTAAAGCAAGAATTGCTAGAGACGTTGGAAAAGCTACACTGTGAAATGCCACCTCCTGTATATCGAAAAGAACTGAATGATCTTTCGGAAAGAATTTGTGACATGATAAGTGAATTTACGATATTGCTTCACAATACAGGAGGTGACTTTTCTCCAAAAGGAAATGGTTGTAGAAGCTCAGATTGTCAGCAAAGAACACACAAAAATACAACTTGGCCGGAGATAGAAGAAATATGGAGTGGACTTTTTTATAAGAAAGCCCTTAAGTTCAATTATCTAAAGGTTGCTAGTAAATTATAGGTTTGAGATGGAAATAGCATACATAAATGAAGACTTTAACGAGGGTGAATCATTATTTACAGCCGTTGATAGTCGGTCGTCTTTCTATGATGATAATGATTTCACTCCCACTTCTTGTATAAGTGAGATTGTGTGGAAAGATGATGATATCTATGAAATGGAAGCGTTAGATTTAATCAGAGGCGGTGCTTTTAATGTCACTAAGCCTATTGCTGAACTAATTATGAGTTTCGACCCATACGGTGTTGAAGTTTATCCCGCAAAATTAACCTGTTCCGGAGACGGAGTGTTAACTGAGCGCTACATAATAGCAGTAGATAACTTAGTAGATGTCGTTGATTATGATAAAAGCATAAAAGTGACTGACGTAACTACTCGTTTTTACTTATCTGATGAAAAGATCAAGGAACTTCCGGATAGCAAGAGGCATGTTTTTAAACCTGTCGGAATGACAAAAACGTTCTTCTCAATCGAGTTGTTTGAAGCGCTTGTCCGTTTAGATGAGGAGGGTAAAATAAACACTAGTATCGTTGCCTTTTCATTTGATACATCCGAAGAGACGCCCCGAGTCTAGTGTAAGTAGGTAAATATAATAATGACTAACTACATAGTTTTATCTAAACAATCTTTGACTGACTTCCCATTCCAGCAAAGCCCTAAGCCAATAGTGCCAATTGAGCCTGATTTACTGCTTGAAATGACCTTTTCTCCAAAGTTATTTATCATCAGCGATATTGCGTCAAAAGTGGAGAAACTGGTCGTACACGGAGTAGAGTGGTTAGACGCTCGTGTCGATTGTTCTCCAAGCCAACCAACAGATGATCAAATTAAAGTTTACGAAGATTATCGAATGCCTTACATCCATCAAACTTATAAATTGACGGACAAAGAAAAACAATACGGCAAGTTAAACTGGTTAGACATCGAGTCAACGGAGTTTGATTTCTCTAAATTAGAAAATATTCCCTTAGAAGAACGATTAATATTTAAACTAGAAGAAGACTTTGGATTAGTTTTTATTCACCAGAGTGTGATTGACCTTCTTAAGAAAGACGTCAAAGACGTTTGGGTAAGGGATGTATAATTAATAGCGCCGAAAGGCGCTTTTTATTTTTCAGCCCTAAACCACCTACTTCAGTAGGTGGTTATCATCCGTTTCGGCTTTGCCTGTAAAACTACTCATGCTA